>JAYUSQ010000289.1:0-33333 GCA_043755595.1 Acidobacteriota bacterium
GAAGTGGTGGGCGAGATCAAGCGTCATCCCAACGCCCGCGTGTTTGCGTTGGGGATCGGAAGTTCCGTCAATCGATTCCTGCTGGACAAGATGGCTGACGAAGGGCGCGGCGAAGTCGAATACGTGGGCTTAAATGACGACGGCTCCGCGGCGGCGCGGCGCTTCCACGAGCGGGTTCGCAATCCTCTATTGACCGATATCGCGGTGGAGTGGAACGGGGTTTCGGTTTCCGATGTTACGCCTGCTCGCTCATCCGACTTGTTTGCGGCCAAGCCCTTGGTGATTGTTGGGCGTTATGACCGGCCGGGACAAGGCCGGGTGCGGCTGCGCGGCAAACGCGGCGGGCAGGAGTGGTCGCGCGAAATCACCGTGCGGTTGCCGGAGAGCGAACCGCGCCACGATGTCCTGGCGACGCTGTGGGCGCGGACTCGCATAGAGGATTCGATGTCGGAGGATTGGACGGGCGCACAACATTCGCAGATGCGCGGCGACTTGAGGGAATCGATTACCCAACTGGGGCTGCAATTCCAGTTGATGACACAGTTCACTTCGTTTGTCGCGGTTGAGGAATCGACGGTGACGCAGGGCGGCGTGCCGGTGAAGGTTGAAGTGCCGGTCGAACTGCCGCATGGCGTGAGCTACGAGGGGATTTTTGGCGGGCGTGTGTCGGCGGACGCTGAAGTGAACATCGGGTTCCGGGCGAAGGCGAGCATCGGCGGGGTCTTCATGGGTCGAAGCCGCCAAGGAGCGCCTCCGCCAGCAAGCGAGCCGAGAGTCGAAATGCCTCAGCCGGTGCGAAAGCGGGAGAATTTGGCCGCGGACGCTGCCAGCGATGCGAAGAAGGAAGCGCTGGCGTCGTCCAAGCTTGACGCGAAGCTGCGTGGGTTTGCCGCGGGGTCGGTTGTGATGGTGAAGGTCTGGCTGAACGACGATTCACCGGCGGTGATCGCAAGGCTGAAGCAGTTGGGGCTTTCGGTGAGCCGGCAGGCAGCGGGGAAGATCGTTTATGGCCGGGTCGACGCGGGCGCACTGGCGGCGATGGCCGGCGAAGAGGCGGTGTTGTTCGTATCGAAGGATCTCGGACAACCGTAGGGGCGGGCGGATGAGCGCTCGACTCTTCGCGAACGGCGGATGGCCGAGCCCCTCGCGTTTGCAGTATACTCATCCCGAATCATGTCTTGGTTGATCGCACTGCTCTTTTTCCAACAACCGCAGATGGACTTGCCCAACGTGGAGCGCAACCCGCACACGACGGAGGGCGACATCGCGCAAGGTAAGAAACTATACGCGGGACGCTGCGCGGGCTGTCATGGTCCAAATGGCGATGGCGGGAAGGGCGCGAATTTGGCGGTGGCGACGCTGCCTCGGGCGGCGACCGATATCGCTCTTTACCGGGTGACGCGGTATGGGCTTCCCGAAACTGAAATGCCTGCGACGCTAATGGCGCCTCGTGAAGTCTGGCAGATTGCGGCGTTCGTGAAGAGTCTAGGCGCCGCGGCCGGGAATGAACGGACTAGCGGCGACGTCGACAATGGCAAGCAGGTCGTGGCCGGCAAAGGCTGCTTAGGTTGTCACGCGATCGGGCTCGCAGGCGGGCGGCTGGGACCAGCTTTGACCGACGTTGGCGGACGGCGCGGGCCTGGTCATTTGCGCGCCAAACTGCTGGACTCGGGCGGGAATGTTCCCGACGCTTTCCGGATGGCGTCCGTCAGCACGCGCGATGGCCGGAAGATCGAGGGGGTTCGGCTGAACGAGGATGTCCACTCGATTCAGATCATGGACGCTTCGGGCAAGCTGCACTCCCACTGGAAGAAAGATCTGCTCGACGTCAAGGTGGAGCGGCGCACGCCGATGCCATCTTACAAAGGCGCGCTCAGCGAGCGGGAGCTCGACGACGCCGTGGCGTACCTATCCAGCCTGCGAGGAATTGTCCAATGATCAGACTGACTTTGTTACTTGTGTCGATGGCCGCCGCCGTTGGCGCGCAGGTTACTTCGGAAAGAATCCTGAACGCAGGCAAGGAGCCGGGTAACTGGCTGACTTACTCCGGCAACTATGCCGGGCACCGGTATTCGCCGCTGACGCAGATCAACGACCAAAACGTGACGCGGCTCAAGCCAGCCTGGGTCTATCAGGTGAACTCGTTGCAAAAATTCGAAACCACGCCGATAGTCGTCGACGGCATCATGTTTATTTCCGAACCGCCGAGCAACGTGACGGCGATCGACACGCGGACCGGCCGTGCCCTTTGGAAGTATCGCCGGGTGCTTCCCGACGATTTACGCGTTTGTTGCGGGCAGGTCAACCGGGGAGTCGCCGTGATGGGCGATCTGGTCTATTTCGGCACGCTCGATTCACACTTGCTCGCGTTGGACGCCAAGACAGGCGCAATCCGGTGGGACACTGTCGTCGTCGATTACAAGCTTGGCTATTCAATCACGGTCGCTCCTCTGGCCGTGAAAGACAAGATCGTCGTAGGCGTCGCCGGTGGTGAGTATGGCATACGCGGTCTGCTGGATGCGTACGACGCGAAGACAGGAAAACGGGCTTGGCGTTTCTGGACCATTCCTGGCCCCGGTGAGCCTGGGAATGAAACGTGGAAGGGCGATAGTTGGAAGAGCGGCGCGGGCGGGACTTGGGTTACAGGGTCATACGATCCGGAAACCAATCTTGTTTATTGGGGCACTGGGAATCCCGGACCGGACTGGAACGGGGATGTCCGGCAAGGCGATAATCTTTATGCCGATTGCATGCTGGCGCTGGATGCCGATTCGGGTAAGTTGAAGTGGTATTTTCAATTCACTCCGCACGACATTCACGATTGGGACGCCACGGAGGTTCCGGTGCTGGTGGATGGGGTAGTGAGGGGGCAGAAGCGAAAGCTGCTGCTCTTCCCGAATCGCAATGCGTTCTTCTATGTACTCGATCGAGTCACGGGCCAGTTTTTGCATGGGAAGCCCTACGCGAGGCAGACCTGGGCTAAGGGCTTGGACGACAACGGCCGTCCGATTCGTATTCCCGGCATGGAGCCGAGTTTGCAAGGCACCAAAGTTTATCCGTCCGTAGCGGGGGCCAATAATTGGTACAGCCCGACTTATTCGCCCAAGACCGACTTACTATACGTAGCCGTTCGCGAAGCCGGTTCTATTTACTACACAGGCGAGGCGGTGTACAAACCGGGCGAACGTTTTGACGGAGGCGGATTCCGGGCGGCGACCGATGAAGATGAGTGGGGCGCGATCCGGGCGTTCAAACCGGGCACGGCCGAAGTCGCGTGGGAGTACAGGGTACACACGCCGCCTTATGCGGGGTTACTGTCAACCGGCGGCAATCTGGTTTTCGGAGCCACCAACGAAGGGCAGGTTTTCGCATTGAACGCGATCACAGGAAAGCCACTCTGGCGGTTCCAGGCCACCAGCCTGAGTGTTCGATCGAATCCGATGAGTTACCTCTCCGACGGCAAACAGTTTGTGGTGATGGCCATGGGTAACTCGCTGTATGCTTTCGCGCTGGAATGATACTGCGCTGGCTTGAAGCTCTGATTGTCCGCTACGGTGACGCGTTCTGCCGCGACAGACGCGTGCTTAACGAAGGCGAGTGCGGCCATGCCCTGGAAGTCTTCTGGGACGCGCTCGATTTGGAGCCGGTTCGCATCGTCCGATCTTCAATTCCGGGTCCGCCGATGGCGCTGGGCAATTTGATTCGTATCCCGGTTGATTTTGAGATTGATCGTTTCACGCTTATTCACGAACTCGCCCACGTGTGGCAGTACCAGACCAGGGGCACCGAATACATTTCGAACTCGGTCTGGCATCAGACGATCGCCGCGATCAGCACTGGTTCACGCGCGGCTGCTTATGATGTGAGCTGGGCGGATTTGGCGGCGCCTTCCCTCCTGGATTTGCCAGCGGAAAAGCAAGCCGTGATTATCGAGCGCTGGTTTGCTTCGGGACATTTGCGCGAGCACCCGGACTTCCGGCGGCATATGGCGTGCGTCCGCTCGGCGAAATCTTCGTAACGAATTCCCGGCCCAATAGTATTTAGCTGTGGAACGATCTTGAGCAGCCGGGCAGATTCCTGGAGTGACGAGCAGATCATGCACCGCGTGCGTGCGGGGGACGTGTCAATGGTTTCGCTCTTGTTCGAACGGCATCACCGGCGGCTGTTCCGGTATTGCTGGCAAATGACTGGGAAGGCGCAGCCGAGTGAGGATCTGGTGCAGGAGGTGTTTCTGCGTCGGCGCGAGTCTCCGCTCGAAGCGGCAGGCGCTCATTTCGGGATCGACGAGTCAATGCGGCAACTGCGTG
This sequence comes from Acidobacteriota bacterium, assembly GCA_043755595.1. Classification (GTDB taxonomy): domain Bacteria; phylum Acidobacteriota; class Terriglobia; order Bryobacterales; family Bryobacteraceae; genus VFZP01. The sequence continues at coordinate 4,308 of JAYUSQ010000289.1, forward strand.
CGATGCGGCGATTGCTGGACCGTGTGGAGTCTTAGCAGTGCGAGTCGATGGCGGAGTGCGGGCGGCGAGTGCGGGATAGCGGAGCGGGGTGTCGTTGGATTCGCTGCGAGCGGGTCTTAGTAAGTATTCAGAAATGCTCGCCGACATGAAGAAGGATACCGTGGGGGCGAACGAAGAGCGGAAAAAAGCCGGCTACGGCACAGTCGAGTTGATCGGTTGGGCCACGCCGCCTCACTACGACAAGAACGCGAAGAAACTGTATTGGGCCAAGGAACTGAAATTTGAAGGAGGCAGTGAGAACACCCTCAATTACAACATCCGCGCGCTTGGGCGCCGGGGCGTGCTCGTCTTAAACGCCGTCGCTGGCAAGTCGCAACTAGCCGCTGTCGAGAAAGAAATGCCCAAGCTTCTGCCGATGTTGGCTTTCAACGAAGGCCATCGCTACTCGGAGTTCATTCCCGGCACGGACTCGGTCGCTGCCTACGGCATCGGCGCATTAGTGGCCGGCAAGATCGCGTTGAAAGTCGGCCTATTCAAGTGGCTGATCGCGCTATTGTTCGCCAGCAAGAAACTAATCGTCATCGCAGCGCTGGGCGGAGGCGCAGCCATCAAGGGCCTGCTCGGGCTTCGGAAGAAGGACGAGCCCATCGTGGCGGAAATAACTCCGCCACCGGCCGACGCTCCCTCGGCGTAACGTCGCGCGGCTAGATGCGTCCAGCCGTTCGATGCCGCCCGTAGAAGTAATAAATCGTCAGCCCGATCGCCAGCCACACAAAGAAACGGACCCACGTTTCGAGCGGCAGGCTGGTCATCAGGATCAGACAACAGACAATCGAGAAAATCGGCAAGTAGGGCACCAGGGGAACACGGAATCCCCGCGGGCGATCGGGCTGCGTTTTGCGTAACCGGATCACGCCCGCCGACACCAGAATGAAGGCGAACAGCGTGCCGATGTTCGACAGATCGGCAAACGTCCCGATGTCCCAGATGCCAGCCGGCAACCCGACGGCAAATCCCGCCGCAATCGTCGAAATGTGCGGAGTCTGAAACCTCGGATGAATGCGAGCGAAGGCGTCCGGCAGCAACCCATCGCGCGACATGGCAAACCACACGCGCGCCTGGCCGTATTGAAAAACCAGCAACGAGCTAATCATTCCCACCAGCGCGCCAAAGTCCACCCATTTCCGGATGGAATCGAACCCGAGCGCCTTCAGCGCATTCGCCACCGGCGCGGCGTTGTTGAGAGTTTTCCAGTTCGCAATGCCAGTCAGCGTCAAAGCCACACTGACATAAAGCAGCGTGCAAACCACCAGCGAAACGATGATGCCGAAGGGTAGATCCCGTTGCGGATTTTTGCATTCCTCAGCCGCGGTGGAAACCGAGTCAAACCCGATATAAGTAAAGAACACAATGGCGGCTCCCGTCAATACGCCCGGGAAACCGTTGGGCATGAACGGATGCCAATTCTCCGAGTTCACGGCACGCGCCGCACCCACGACAAAAATCAGGATCGCGACAATCTTTACTACGACCATCAGATTGTTGGCCCGGGCCGATTCACGAACGCCTCGCACCAACAGAATCGTCAGCACGCCCAGAATGAGCGCAGCTGGGAGATTAAACCAACTGCCGGTAAATTGCCCCGCCGCAATCATCGGCTGCGATAGCTGGGGCGGCAAAGTGACGCCGAACAGCACGTGCAGTATGTCGTTGAAATACGCCGAGAACCCTACCGCCACGGCCATATTCGAGACCGCGTACTCAAGAATCAGATCCCATCCGATAATCCAGGCAAAGATCTCGCCCAGCGTCGCGTAGGCATACGTATAGGCGCTACCGGCAATCGGGATCATGCTGGCCAATTCGGCGTAACAGAGCGCCGCGAAACTACACGCGATCGCCACCAGGATAAAAGATAAGGCAATACCCGGTCCCGCGCCCGGGCGTCCAATCCGCGCCAGCGAATCCGAGCCGTTAAGAAAGATGTCGAGCAGCGGCGCATGAAAAATCGATTCAAAGCTCCGCACCTCGCCCGCCGCCGCCGTGCCCGTCAGAATGAAAATCCCCGACCCAATCACCGCGCCCACGCCGAGAGCCGCCAGCGACCATGGTCCGAGCGTCTTCGCCAGACGCTTGCCCGGATCGTTGGAATCGGCAATCAGCTGGTCGATGTTCTTCGTGCGGAACAGTTGACTCATCGTGGAAGCATACCAGACGCAGCCACCCTGGCAACCCCGCGTAAGATGAAGATGTCTCTGACTACGAATACGATGCGCCGAATCTGCAACAACTCCTCACCGGGCTGAGCAAAGAAGAGGCCGAGGCTGCCCGGCAGTTGCTGGGGATCAGTCTATTTTTGGGCACGCCAGGGTTGGCCGTGTTACGGCACTTCCTCGATAGCCTGCTGCTCTTCGGGCTGGGGCGATTGCTCGTATTGTTCCTGGAGCGAATCGGAATGCCTGCGCGTGAAATCGAATCGGTTCACAAGCTCGCGAGTTGGTTCGAACTGACGGTCTTCGCTTCCTTTGCCGGCTTCTCCTTGCTGGATATTTTCAAGGCGAGATTCCGCTCACACGTGCGGCGGGATCGAGGAGAGGCGTCATGAAGCTTCTTCGCCCGATCTTGCGCAGCAGTCTAGGGACGCGCCTCATCAGCGCGATCCTATTGGCTGGCACCGCCGCGTACCTGGAGAGAAACGGGTGGCGCACCCCGGCCCTGCTTTGGATCATCGTCGCCGGTTCATTCGGCGTCGGGCTAGCCAGGCAACACTTTCAACGATCACCGCCCACCGTTCATCGGCGAACGCGATCAGCTAGCGCGTAATTCAGGATTTACGAAACCACGCGCAGGCGAATACAATCGCCAGCACAAACGCAACGCTGACGCTATCGGGCATTCCTGCTTTTTCCGAAATAGCGCCCGAAAGCGTACCGGCTATAACTGATAGTGCGAACGCAGTGTCCTTAAGCAGGATAACCTCATCGGCCACACCCGCACTATCCTTAATTTTTCAAATTTACCGCTTAGGCACTATCCAGAGGTAAACCGGATGAAGATGGTTCCGCACCACAGTCCTCGGTTTCCAATCGCCCATGCCATTAAACTGATAAGCCACCACGCGCGACCCCGGCTTCAACTGCGACAACAGCTTCGGCTTCAGCTTCGTCATCTCGCGCGTGTACAAATAGAGCGCGACCACGCTTGCCGGCGAGATATCGGTCTGATGGAAGTCCCGCTCGACAAACCGGACTTTCCCCGAAACACCAGCCGCGTGCGCCGCCGCGTTGGCCTCGCCAATGCGCACCGGCTCGATATCGATCCCCACTGCCTTCGCCCCAAACTTCTGCGCGGCCATTACGACGACGCGGCCGTCGCCACAACCCAGGTCGTAAACGACATCGCTCCGGCCAACCTTCGCCAGCCGCAACATCGTCTCAATCACTTCATCCGGGGAAGGCACCCAAGGCGTCTCGCCACGGCTTTCCTCATACTGAGCGGCCGCCGCCACCGCGAGCGGGGAAAGAAGAAACGCGCGCCGGACCATCCGCCTCAACCCCTTCCCTGAGCGCCGGCTTGCGCGGCAAGATAATTCTCGATTCCCAATTCGCGGATCATAAACACCTGCACCTCGAGCCAGTCTACCTGGTCTTCCCCTTCGGCCAGGATCGTCTCAAATAGTTCGCGCGACAAGCCGTCGCCGGCGTCGCGAGCGGCATTGATTGCATCATGCAAACCCGGCAGAGCTGCGCGCTCGTTGCCAAGCTGGCCGTCGAGCATTTCCCTCGGGCCCTTATTGACAGCGAGCGGGGGCAACGGCAAGGCCTCGCCGTCAACCCCTAAACCACCCAGAGCCAGAATCCGCTTCGAGAGCGCCCCGGTCTGCCGGCTCCTTGTGCTGGCTTGGCGCCGCGACCGCTCTCCCAGTTCGCCGTAGCTCCAACCAGCCAGATTCTCCGCATCCAAAGAATATTGGTTGACCGCCCTCATTTGCCTCTTCAAGACTTCGGCTAAGTAGTCGATAACTCCATCAATGCCAATCACAACCGCCCCCCGGAACGGCAATTGTAACAGGTGACCAATCGGGAGCAGAAATTTATTTCAATTCAGTTTCTTTGATGTTACAATTCGATTGCAATGATGCCCTGCCGAGCTCTCGTACTTTTTGCGATAACTGCGGCTACTCCATTGATGGCATTGGATTTATCTATCTGCAAGGGCAAGCCCAGGGCAATCGATCCGGTGACCGAAACCGAGTTCCAACGTGAGTTGACGCGGATTGCCTCGCGCTCAGGGATTGAAGCCACCTTTCGCCCGTGCTCGGAGCGCTCTGCCGTACGGCTCCATATCACCGAAAACGGCTCGGCGGAGGAACCGTCGGCCTTAGGTGCGGCGGTTCGCAAAGGAGGCCGGATCGAGCCCGACATCACGATTTTCGCCGGGCCGATCGCGCATCTGGTCGGCACTCGCCTGCCTTACCTCCATGGCGTGGCGATGGCGCGAATCGCAGCACATGAACTGGGCCATTACCTGCGCCAGGATTCCAGCCACGACCGGGATGGCGGAATCATGTCCGAGCGCTTAAGCGGGCCAAAACTCATCGCATCGCACAACTTCCGGATCGCTCTCGGCCCCCGCCGGCAAGAATAGGCTACTTGCCTGGCCGTCCGTCGAGAAACCCCAGCGGATTGTCGAAGTCAAATCCAAACAACCGGGGATTTTCGCCAATCACCGCCGCCGACGCAATATAGAAAACGTAGTCGTACGTCTCTTTGGGAATCCGGTCTTTCCCGCCGGCCAGCAGCCGCCAGAAGTTACGGTCCTTCGGGTTGGCGGGCATCTTGCGGATCAACGGCAGCACGCGTTCTTCCCCCCAGTTGTAACAGGACATCACCAGGAATCCGGAAGCCTGTGCATCGGTGCTGTATAGGTCTTTCAGATAGGCGGCGGCGGCCTTGGAAGCGCGTTCCCAATTGTGGCGTTCATCGGCCGGATCGGGGCGAGGCAGATCGACCAGCGGACCCAACTTCATCCCATACTTCAACGCGGTCTCCGGCACAAACTGCCACATGCCCTTGGCGATCCCGCTGCGGGTCGGCGGGCCGCTTATGTAGGGCTCGAGATTGCTCTCCTGCAAAGCCAGATAGAAAAACTGTGGCGGCAGTCCTTGCGCTAGAAGTTCCTGGGCGATGACGGGCAAGTAGCCGTTCGCGCGCGCCTTCTCGATCGCATTGGCCAGCCGCCCCGAAGCCTGCCACTTGGCGATATAGGTCTCAATCTCGCTCATGAATTCCGGCGGCATCGCCAATTCCGATTCGCCAAAAATCCGCGCCACCCGCATCACCACTTTCTGTTTGGGCGTAAAGCGCGCGTCGTATATATGGAGCGTCTCGACAAACCGCTTGTAATCCTGCTCCATGTCTTCACGCCGCTTTCGGAAGCGGTTCAATTGCTCGGCGCCCTGTCCGAGTCCGGAATCCTGCACGAGCTTTTCAACTCCTGCAATATCCACATCGAGCGCCTTCATCGTATAGAAAATCTCCAGCGCCATTTCGGTGCGTTTGGCGCTCTGCCGATGCAGATAGAAGGCATACCCACCGGCAGCAAGCACCCCTATCGCCAACAACGCAATGATGCCACCGTACTTGCGTTTCTCCTTCCGCTTCACTTGCTGGAAAGCCTTCCGCACCACCATCGTGTGTTCGCCGGCCTCGCCCTCGGCGCCGGAAAAATAGTGCCCGATTGCGTCCGCCACCTTATCCGGTGAAACCGCGGGAGCCGGCGGCGTCTCGACGGCAAAGTAAGCAAACGGTCCTTCCACCCCCAATCGCACCGCCAGCGGTCCCTCCACCGCCACACGCTGATGCCGCCGCCCGGCGACGAACATCCCGTTGGCGCTGTCCAGATCGCGCACCCACCACCGCCCGTCTTCAAAAGCGACCTCAATGTGCGCCCGGCTCACAAACTCATTTGGCACCGGCACTTGCGCATCCTCGCGCCGCCCGATCTGAAAGGTCGTGTTAAAACGCATCTCGGGCGTCAGATCGGTCCGAACCCGGATCCACGGCGATGGCGCGCTGCTCGTTGAACTTTTTGCCAAGGGCTTGCCCCCTTAGCTTGCCATAAAGTTCTAGAATGAAGACTGGAAATTCACCCATGAAGATGACCCGATCCCTGTTCCTGTTCTCAATCCTCGCCGCTTCCTCAACTTTGGTGGCCTTTGCCAAACCGAATTTTTCCGGTGAGTGGAAAGTCGATACCGGCAAAAGCGACTTCGGCGATATGCCGCCGCCGTCCAGCATCGTCATGCAGATCGACCACTCCGATCCCAAACTCACTGCGAAGCAATTCCAATCCGGCGGCCCGCTAGGTGAAATGACGGCCGATTTGCACTACACCACCGACGGCTCGGAAACCAAAAACACCGTGCGTGGCAGCGAAATGGTCAGCACCAGCAAGTGGTCCGGCGATGCCCTTAGAATCAACACGAAAATGGCATGGCAGGGCAATGCGGTGAACGTCGTCGAGACTTGGAAACTTACCTCAGGCGGCAAAAACCTGGAGATTCTGCGCGAGATCAGCTCAGAACAGGGCGCCAGTTCCATGAAGCTTGTGTTCGTCAAGTCCGATAAGAAGTAGGTGAAGCGGATCGTCTTTGGCACCATCGGCCTTGCCATTTACTTGATTTCTGAAGGACGGCCGGACTTTTCCGGCTCGTGGGCGATCGACCCCGCCCGCAGTCACTTCGGGCCGATGGCGCCCCCATCCGTCTTTGAACGCACCATCCGCCAGACTCCCAATCTGATGCACTCGTTCACGCGTCAGTCCGGCCAGCATGGCGACAGCCACACCAACGTCCAGTTTTCACTCGACGGCAAGGATAACCTCATCTCTCTGCACGGCGATCAGGCGCACGTCACCGGCAAGTGGATGATGTCGAACCTGATCGTCGAAACCAAACGTAAGAACGCAGAGGGCGACATCGCCTCCAGCGAAACCTGGTCGCTTGAGGAAGGCGGCAAGGCTCTGCTCATTCAAGCGAAATTGACACGCGGCAAGAGCGTGTTTCCAATGACGCTCTACTTGCTGCGCCAGTCTTCTCCCGCCCCGCCCGAAGCCGCCAAAACTCGCGACTAAACTTCGGCCCCCATCATCTGGACCCGCATCCGTCCGCCCCCCGCGCACCATCGTCTTGCGCCTCCGGTCTAGTTCATATGGTCCTCAGACCAAACGAAATACCCTGTTCCGTTTACGGAAAATCTCCCGATAATATTTTTTTTATCGCACTGCGACTCTATTCTGATCGAGCTGGACCGGCACTCTGACCGGTCCCGAAAAGAAGGAGAAATATTTATCATGAAGATCTTCCGTTTGGTCCTACTCGCCCTGGTTGCGCTGGTGCCCGTCGTCGCCGACAGTCCATATCCGGAGTGCACCACCTATCCGGAATGCAAATAGCAGTAAAATGAGATGTGCAGAAATGGGTCTGGGCCGTCAATATGATGGCTCAGGCTTTTCTGCTTGTACGCGCGTCCGGTTGGCCGGTCTTCCGCTGGTGGCTCGCTGCCTCGTTGGTCTCGGCGGCAATTCTTTACTCGCTCACTCCCGGTTCCAAACGATACTTCGATACGTTCTTTTTGTTTGATCCGTTTGTCCAGACGCTCATGGGCGCGGCGGTCGTGGAGACGCTCCGTCTCCGCATCCGGCCCTGGGCGCATGGCATCGGTGAGGCCGGGTGGTGGCTGCTGGGGCTCGCGATGGTGGCAACGACCGTAACAGCCCTCGCCACCGGAGCGCCGGCGTGGTCCAGTATCGCCGCGACGCTTTGGAAGACCCGCCAGATTGTCGTGGTCATGCTCGCGATCGCTCTGACCGCCAGTCTTATCGCGCTCCGTATCTGGCGCGTCGATGTTTCGCCGGTGGTTGAGCGTCAACATCGAATGCTGACTTTGTATCTGATCATGCAAGCCATTGGCATGGCCGCAATTGCGTGGCGTGTTTCCGAAGCGAACACCGCGCTCTTACTCTGCACGACAGCGTTGTTCGCGTGGTGGGCTTGGCGGATGCAGCCGCCAAGCGGAGTGGACAAAATCCTGCCGGGCCCGCAGGCACATCAGGTAGAAGAGGAATCCGGGGCCGCGCTCGAATCCATTCGCCGCTTCAAGCCGTGATCGAATTCACCGCAGCGATCGGGTATGCCTGCGGGCGGATCCGTTCATAAGCGGCATAGATCTCAGCCGAAGCCGGGACACCGGCAAAGTGCAGTGCGCCCTGTCCGTAAATGCGCGTACAATGCCACCAGAATATCGCTGTATCGCGCATGATCGCGTCCATCGGCGCGCCTTGCTGTTCAAGCCGGCGTTGGACTAGCTGCCAATTCCTCAGGCGGGCTTCCCGCATCACTTCGCGAAACAGTTTCGATTGCAGCCACAGCCGGCTCGCCACACCGGGCCATCCAAGCGCCGCCCGGACAAACGCCAGATCGTTGCGCGAGAGTGCGCGGCGGAGGCGGATTAAGTCAAGCGGATCCGCCGATTGCGCTCGCTTGTTCCTGAACGCCAACGGCGTGGCATCGGGCGGTTCGGCGAACAGCCTTTCCTTAGGTCTCTCGCTATCCATTGATAGCGAGAATACCTAGTCATTACAGAAAAGTCAATCGCAAATAATAGGGATTTACCATCTCCGCTACGCCGGGACGTACGATCGGAGTAAAAAAAACACCAAAACACCCGTCACCGACACGTACATCCAGAGCGGGAAAGCCCAACGCGCAAAGCGTCTGTGAACCGGAAAGGATCCAGTCAGCGCCAGGAAAAGCGTGGTCAAAATCAGCGGCAACGCCAGGATGGAAAACCCGATATGACTGATCAGCACGGTGAAATAGACCGGCCGGATCCAGCCTTGTCCAGGGAATCGCGTGTCACCGTGAAAAAAATGATAGGTAACGTAGCTCGTCAAAAATAGACCGGAGCAAACCGTCGCCGCCAGCATGAACGCGCGATGCGAGTCGATCTGTTTGCGGCGGATGCGAACGAACCCGGCCGCCAGACAACAGGCGCTCAGCGAGTTGAACAGCGCATTCAATGCCGGAAGCGACCCGACCCACGCGGGCTCCGCGCCCCGGTCCTTGAAATAAATCAACCAAAACAAGCCGCCCGCGATGGCGGCGCTCAAAGCGAGTACGACAAGGATTACCCGGCGGGAAGGCATCTCCCTTCAGGATAGGTCAGGCGCGGCGCTTGCGGCCCTCGGGGTTGTTGCGGCCGTTCCCCTCGTAGCCCAAACGCGGAGCCGGCCGGTCTGAAACCCGCTTCGTGCGGACATCGAACGTATTCGTCCGGCTCTGGCGATAGGAGTCGACTCCCAACAAAATCGGCGTCATCACCTGCATACCGAAATCGACGCCTGCCGAAGGCTGCCGGCGCGCCCGCACGGCATCGACAAAATCGTTGAAATGCTCCTCGGCCAAATTCGTTGACCCGCTCTCAAATGAGTGGGCGCCGCGTTTGCTTTCCGGCATTTTCGATTCCCACACCGGTTCGGCATGCAGCGTCACCGTTTTGGGGCCGATCACGATGCTGCCCGTGTTGCCGTAGATCACCTCGCCCAGGAATCGATTTGGACCCGCCGACGCCGTCGTGGCCGTCAGGTTGAACTGGAATTGAGGATACTCAACCAGCAACGAAAACGTATCCGGCACCTCGCGATCCTTATGGACAAAGATCCCACCGCTCGCGCTCACCCGCACAGGCAATTGCGGGCCGACCGCGGTCAAAAGCGGAGCTAGCTTATAGAACAGCATTTCGGTCGCCGGCCCGCCCGAATAGTCCCAATACTTCCGCCACCGAAAGAATCGTTCGCCGCTGAAGGGGCGCTTCACCGCCGGTCCCTGCCACATGTCCCAGTTGACGTTTGAGAGCGACGCCTCTTCCTCAACGTACTCGTTCCACTCGCCTTCAATCGCGTTGCTCGCGTAGGCCGCATGAACCGACACCACGTTGCCGATGGCGCCCTCGGCGATCAACTCACGCGCTTGCAGATAACGCGGGTCATTGATTTCCGGGCAATTGAGCTGTACCACCCGGTGAAGAGAGACCGCCGTCTGCTGGATCTGTTGCGACTCTTCGATCGACAGCGCCATCGGCGGCTCCATATAGACGTCTTTCCCCGCATTCATGGCATCCATCGCCATCCGGAAATGCCAGTGCGGCGGAGTCGCGATCACAACCGCGTCCACGTTCTTCCGATTCAGGATTTGTTGATAGTTCTCATAAGCATTGGCGGACTCAAGCTGAGCCAGCGCCGTCGCCCGTTCCAGCCGGCGTTGATAGACATCGCAAACCGCCACCACCTCTACATCTTTCGCCGATCGCTCGCGGCCGACCAACGATTGAATCATCTCAGAGCCGCTCACGCCAGTTCCAATCACGCCGATGCGCAACCGGCTCTCTCCCGCCTCCCGGGCCTTCGCCCGCGCTTCTTTCCTGACAGCCTTCCACCCGGCCCCATTTGCCTCGGCCGTCGTGGGAGTGGTTTTTTTTGTAGCGATCGAGGTGGTTCCGGCCAGAACGGCCCCGATCAGTAAACGACGGGAATAAGACATCCGAGTTTCATACTAACCGCTCGCCTCGATAAATCACAGGTTCAATCGACATTGGCTGGTCATGGAGCTACCAATATGGTACGATTGGCTGAGATGTGGTCGCAATTACAGTTGGAGCCGGAGGCCACTACGCCTTTATATCGCCAACTGTTTGAAAAAATTAGAGATAAAATCCTAACGGGAGACTTGTCGAGCGGTTCGCGCATCCCCGCCACTCGCGAATTGGCTGGCCTGATTGGCCTAAATCGGACCACTGTCTCAGCCGCTTACGAGCTATTGGAGCGGGAAGGCTTTCTGCGCGCGCACGTCGGTCGAGGCAGTTTTGTCGAAAGACCCACGCCGGTGGCCACCAGGCCGGATCCTGCCAGGTACACAGATCTCAGCCTTGCTCGCTCCAAACCCATTATCAGCTTCGCTACCTCCAGGCCAGAGGCCGAGCTTTTTCCGCTCGACGAGTGCCGCCTGACCATTTCTGAAGTCACCGCCGGCGATCTCGGACGGATTCTCCAACTGGGCTCCCCGTTGGGCTTTGAACCGTTGCGTGAGTATATGCGCGGCCAATTGGAAGCATCAGGGGCTCTTTCGCCTGGCGACGAAGTTTTAATCACCAGCGGTTGTCAGCAAGCGCAGGACCTGCTGGTCCGAACGCTGGTCCAACCGGGAGATTTGGTGTTGCTCGAAGACCCTGTCTACCCCGGGTTGCGTGAGACTCTCAACCGCGCCGGCGCACGCCTGGGCGGAATTCCGGTTACTGCCGCCGGTCTCGATCTCAGCGAAGCCGGACGGCTCCTGCAAAGGGAGCGGGCCAAGCTTCTCTTCGTAACCCCGACGTTTCAAAATCCAACCGGAGCCACGCTGCCGCGCGTCGCGCGGCTCGATCTGATCCGGCTGGCCGCCGCGCGAGGCGTCACGATCGTCGAAAACGATGTCTACAGCGCCTTGCGGTACGAAGGCGAGCCCATTCCGTCGATCAAGCAATTAGCGCCTGCCGGAGACGTGATTCAATTGGGCAGCTTTTCCAAAATCGCCTTCCCTGGCCTCCGAGTGGGTTGGATCGTCGCGGCCCGTCATATTGTCGAAGCCTGCGCGGCCACCAAGCAATGGATGGACCTCCACAGCGATCATCTTTCGCAAGCGGTTGTGCTCAGGTTCGCCGAATCCGGGCGTTTGGCCGAGCATCGAAAGTGTGTCGTGGCCGCGGGCGCCCGGAAGCTGACTGCGGCTTTGGATGCCTGCAGCCGATATCTTCCAGAAGGCTCGCAGTTCACGCGGCCGTCCGGTGGCATGAATCTCTGGGTGCGGTTGCCTGCGCCTCTCGATGCGTCGGCCTTGCTGAGGGCGGCGGAAGAGCAAGGTGTCGCTTACCTGCCGGGGAAACATTTCGCGGTCGGCCGGCCTGAACCCGGAAGCTTACGGCTGAGCTTCGCCGGACTTTCGGTGGAACGGATTGTCGAAGGGATCGCTCTGCTTGGCGATCTATTCACACAGGAATTGCGCCGCGAGCGCCTGGGCGGTGTCACGCGCCAGGTGACGGCCATGGTTTGAAGAAGGAGACAGCAACGATGTTATTGGACGAAACCCTCCGCGTCAAAATAGGATTGGCCGAAATGCTCAAGGGGGGCGTCATTATGGACGTCACCAATGCCGAGCAGGCGCTCATTGCAGAGAAAGCGGGCGCTACGGCCGTGATGGCCCTCGAACGTGTGCCGTCCGATATCCGCAAAGATGGCGGAGTGGCCAGGATGGCTCCGATCTCGAAGATTCGCGAGATCATGCAAACCGTCTCGATCCCGGTCATGGCCAAGGCGCGTATCGGCCATTTCATGGAAGCGCGTATTCTCGAAGCGCTCGAAGTCGACTATATCGACGAAAGTGAAGTCTTGACGCCCGCCGACGAAGAACACCACATCGACAAGCGCGGCTTCAAAGTCCCCTTCGTTTGTGGAGCCCGCAATCTTGGTGAAGCCCTGCGCCGCATTGGCGAAGGCGCGGCCATGATCCGCACCAAAGGCGAAGCCGGATCGGGCAACATCGTCGAAGCGGTACGCCATATCCGCACGATCGTGAAAGAGATGAAGCAGCTCACCGTGCTCGGCGAAGAAGAACTGATGCACGAGGCGAAGAAGCACATGGCGCCGTTTGAACTGGTGCAATGGGTGGCGCGTCACGGTAAGCTCCCGGTCCCCAATTTTTCAGCGGGCGGCATTGCGACGCCGGCCGACGCGGCGCTAGTGATGCAGCTTGGGGCGGAGGCTGTCTTCGTCGGCTCCGGCATCTTTAAGTCGGATGATCCGGAAGCGAGAGCTCGCGCGATCGTCATGGCGGCTACTTACTACAATGACCCTGTTAAGTTGCTGGAGGCGAGCAATGAACTCGGCATCGGCATGGCTGGGCTCGACATCTCCAAACTGGCCGAAAGCGAATTGATGCAAACGCGGGGCTGGTAGTAAGGTGACGATCGGCGTCCTGGCCCTGCAGGGCGATTTCGCTGCGCATCGGCACGCCTTTGACCAACTGGGAGCGGACACCTGTGAAGTGCGTACGGCGGCTGAACTGGCCGCCGCCGACGCGCTCGTCATGCCGGGCGGGGAGAGCACCACCATGCTGAAGCTGCTTGAAATCGAGTCGCTGACAGGGCCGCTCCAACGCTTCGGCGACGCGAAACCGATCTTCGCCACTTGCGCCGGCGCGATTCTCCTGGCCAAACATGTCACGCACCCGGCGCAGGAGTCGCTCGGCCTCATCGACATAGACGTTGAGCGAAATGCATACGGGCGCCAGGTTCATAGCAGTGTCACCCATATTGAGCTGGCCGGGAGTGGCGAAAAACTCGAAGCCGTCTTCATTCGCGCACCGATCATTCGCCGGTGCGGCCCAGGAATCAACGTGTTGGCGCGACACCAGGGAGACCCGGTGTTGGTCTCGTCGGGCCGTCACCTGGTCGCCACGTTCCATCCGGAGCTGTCAACGGATCGCATCGTTCAGCGCATTTTCTTGGAATCTATCGCAAAATAGGAATATGCCTCACACCTGGGGTCCCAAGGCTGGCCGCCAATTCAACGCGGCTCGCAACAGCGCAAGTCCAGTCGCTTCACACCAGCAGGCGCCTGCTCCTTCGCAGAAACTGAGCGTGCTCTTCGTTTGTATCGGCAACAGCTGCCGGAGCCAAATGGCTGAGGGTTTCGCACTCCATTATGGGAAAGACGTCATGCACGTGGCCAGCGCGGGGCTATCGCCGGCGACACTGGTCGCGCCGCTGACGCGCAAGGCGATGCTCGAAGACAAGGGAATCGACCTCCGCGAGCATTGGCCCAAGTCCGTGTTTGAGACCCCGGGCCCCTTCGATCTAATCGTCAACATCAGCGGCCATCCTCTGCCGCCCGCTATTACGGCCAAAGAACACCGTAAATGGAAGGTGGATGATCCGGTGACAGGCGACGAGGCTGTCCATCAGAGAGTAGCGACCCAAATCGAAACGCTGGTTCAACAACTGATTCTTGAACTCCGCCAACGCATCCGATAACTTTCTACTCAGCGGAGGCGATTTGCGTGCGAATTACCTTTGCGCTACAATAAAGTCTGGTTTTGACTCCACGGGAGGGATCAAATGAATAAATTTCTACTCACTGTTTTGGCGACCGGCGCCCTGTTCACCGCTTCGGCGGCCACAATGGCCGGGACCATTTCCGACGCCAAGTGCGGCAAGGCTCACGCCGACGCTTCCGAGAAATCGCAAGCCTGCGTGAAGAAATGCGCGGCTGGTGGCCAGGCGGCCGTTTTTGTGTCGGGCGACAAGGTCTATACCTTCGACGCCAAGTCCGCCGCCAAGATCAAGGACCATCTCGGCCACAAGGTTGAGATCAACGGCAAGGTCAAGGGCGACGTATTGACCGTCAAGAGCGTCAAGATGTCGGCCGCCAGCTAGGCTGCGGCAGTCTTATATTTTTCCGAATGGGCTCCCGCCGTGTGGTGGGAGCCCTTATCATTTGAGGAATGCCTGCGATCCTCAGCCGTAGAGACTTCCTCGCCGCGGCCCCGTCGTCCGGAGCCGCGCTGGCCGCCCCACCCCGCCGCCCGAACATCGTCTTTCTGCTTTCAGACGACCATCACTTCCAGTGCCTCGGCGCCAACGGCAATCCCCATATCCAAACGCCCCACCTGGACCGGCTGGCCTCGAGCGGCGCGCTCTTTTCAAACGGCCAGATTTCAACCCCACAGTGCAACCCCAGCCGAGGCGTTCTGCTCTCCGGCCTCGAGTCCTATCAGACGGGTTTGCTCTCGAACGGGCGCACGGCTTTCCGCGCCGGTCTTGGGCCAACCGTTGTCGCGCAACTCCGCGACTCGGGCTACGACACCACGCTCCTCGGTAAGTGGCACATCACCAACTCGCCGCGCGAATGCGGCTTCACCCAAGCCCCCCTCTGGACGCCAGCCGGTTCGATGCAATACCGGAATCCGAAACTCCGTCGCGGCCTCGACGGAAGCGACGAAGTAGTCAACGGCCACATCACCGATCTGCTCACCGATGAGGCCTGCCGTTACCTCGCCTCCCCGCCCCCGCAGCCGTATCTGCTCTGGCTCGCCTACAATGCGCCTCACACGCCGTGGTTTGCGGCGCCCAAATACTACGAGCCGTACCGGCATCCGTTGCCACCGCCATCGCACCCAAAATCCGGGGCCACCTACTTCGATTGGCAGACTTACTACGCCGTCGTCTCGCACCTCGATGAAGCCGCAGGCCGAGTGATCGACACACTCGAAAAGACCGGCCAGTGGGATAACACGCTAGTCGTCTTTCTCGGCGACAACGGCTTCTTATGCGGAGCCAAAGGCCTATCCGGAAAGGTCCACCCATGGGAGCCGTCAGTGCGCGTGCCTTTTATCCTCTCAGGCGGACGAGCGCACAAGCGGCGCATCGTAAATTCGGATCCGGTAGCGTCGATCGACCTGCCGGCCACCTTCCTCGATCTCGCAGGCATCAAGTCGCCGCACCGGCTCTCGGGCCGGTCGCTGCGTTCGTATCTGGACAAGGGTGCGGGCGCCATTGACGAAGGCTTCTCGGTCTGGACAGATGGGCGGCCCGACGCGCTGACCATCAACGAAGCCGTGGAGCCGTACCGTCTGGTTCGTACTCGCACGCACAAGTACATCCTGTGGGAGTCACGGCGCGATGCCCTCTATGACCTGCGCGCCGATCCACTGGAAGAAACTCCGCTCAGCGACGCGAAGCTTCGCCGCCAACTCCGCGAACGCCTCGCCGCCCGGATGCGCCGCACTGCGGACCCGGCCCGCGATTGGCTGTAGTATGAATCGTGATGCGCCGAATTCTTCTTCTCCTCACCGCTGCCAGCGTTGTGTTATTCTCGGCCGAACCGCTGCCTGAAGATCGCGGAGCCGCAGGCCTTCAGCAAGCCCTGAAACGCCTCCAAACCACCGCGCGCGTGCTCTATATCACCGCTCACCCGGACGACGAAGACGGCGGTACGATCGCCTGGCTTACGCGCGGCCTCGGCGTTGACGTTACTCTGCTGTCGCTCACGCGCGGCGAATCCGGCGCCAATCTCATTACCGGAGATTTCTTCGATTCGCTCGGCGCACTGCGCACGCTTGAGCTTGCACGCGCCGCTCAATACTACGGCTGCCGCCTCCGCTTCACCACGCACATCGACTACGGTTATTCAAAGAATGTCGATGAAGCGTGGCGCAACTGGGATCGTGAGAAGCTCCTCGGCGAAGTCGTCCGTGTGGTGCGCGAAGAAAAGCCCCACATCGTCATCGGCCGCTGGCAAGGCAACGCGCGCGACGGCCATGGCCATCACTCAGCCGCCGGCGTGATGGCGCAACTCGCTTACGCCGCCGCCGGTGATCCAACGCGGTTCCCCGAACACTTCCGTACCGGGCTCGCCTCGTGGCAGGCGCAGAAGCTCTACGGCGGCAACCGGCGGGAAAATGACGAATGGACGATTGCGGTCGACTCTGGCGTCTACGACCCCGTTCTCGGCCGCAGCTACGCGCAGATTGCTCGCGATGGACTGCGTTGGCAGCGTTCGCAGGGCGCTGGCGCAGTCACTTCACGCCCTGGGCCGCAGATCGGTTATTACCAGTTGCTCGCCACTAAGTTGCCCGCAAAGCCGAATAAAGAGACTAGCTTTCTCGCCGGGCTGGAGGATCAAGTCCGCCATAACGGCGCCGCGACACCCGCCGAAATCGCTCGCGGACTCGCCACCGTACGAGAACGTGGCACGCCTGCCCAGGTGGACCGCTGGCAACAGGCGCTGAATCTCTCGCTCGGCGTTGAAGTGGAAGCACTGGTGCAGCCGCATAAGCCGATCACAGGCCCCGCCTCTATGTTCCGGCCCTATCGGACCTTTTCCGTCGCGACGCCCGGACAAAGTTTCGATGTCGCCCTAACGCTGCATGCGCGCACCCCTGGACAAGCCATCCTACCCGGCCGCCTGGAACTGACCGGCCCGGCAGGTTGGAAAATCGTCGGGAAGGCGCCCGGCCTGTTCACCGTCACCGTACCCAATCAAGCTTCGCCAACCGCCGCCTTCTGGCGTCGCGATTCCGTTCGCGACTTGACGTATTCTCTCGACAACGCCGCCAGCTTCGGCCAGCCGCTTCCCGCCGCGCCGCTCATCGCGCGCGCCCACTATACCTTCAACGGAGTGCCAGGCATGGCCGAACGCGAGCCGCAAACTTCAACCATCGACACGCTCGGCGTGCAACAGCTTCGGCCCCTGGCGGTGGGCCCCGCCCTGGCGATCCGCTTCACGACTGACGCAGGCGTGCTCCCGGCCGATCGCGATCGGTATCGGCTGCGCGCGGTAATCCGCAACGTCTCCAGCCAGCCGATCGCCGGCTCGGTTCGTCTCGACCTTCCGGCCCGCTGGCGTTCTGAACCCGCGCAGGCCGATATCCGCTTTGAAAAAGAGAACGAAGAGACCAGCGTACCGTTCGCCATTCTGGCCCCGCCGGGATCGTCGGCGGACATAACCGTCACCGCGATAGCCAGCGCCGCGGGCCGCGAGTATCGCGCGGACTTCCAACCCCACACCTACACGAACCTGGACACCCTGTATCTCACACGTCCCGCGAAACACACCATCCGCCGCGTAGACGTCAAAACGGCCTCAGGCTTGCGCGTCGGCTATATCGCCGGAACCGGGGACGACGTTCCACAGACGCTCGATCAACTCGGCGTGCCGTATGACTTACTCGATACTTCCGCGCTAGCCACCGGCGACTTATCCAAATACTCGACCATCCTGTTAGGCATTCGCGCCTACGCCGCCCGCACCGACGTGAAGACTTACAACCAGCGCCTCCTTGACTATGTCTCGCAAGGCGGCGTGCTCATCGTGCAGTACAACACACCTGAGTACGACGGTAACTACGGGCCGTTCCCCTACTCCATGAGCCGCAACCCGGAGGAAGTAAGCGAAGAGAATGCCCCGGTGACAATCCTCGATCCCGCCGACCCCGTGTTCCAATCCCCCAACCGGATCACGCCGGCCGACTTCGATGGCTGGGTCGAGCAGCGTGGCTCCAAGTTCTTCGCCACCTGGGACCCGCGCTGGAAACCGCTCATTGAGACCCACGACACCGGCCAGGAACCGCAAAAAGGCGCGTGGCTCGCCACCCGTCACGGCAAGGGCATCTACGTCTATTGCGCGCTCGCCTGGTATCGCCAATTGCCGTTTGCCGTGCCGGGAGCCATTCGCTTATTCGCGAATCTAATCTCGCTACCCGCTACGGCTCGTTGAACACGATCTGCCAACGTGAAGCCCCGCCCACAAACAAAAGCGGGCCTTGCGCCGCTTCTTTGTCTGACTCGCCTTGACCAAGCCCGATCACTTGCGGATACCAGCCGACCCCGTCCAGCACCTTGCGCGGCTCCGACCACGAAAGCGGATTCGATAAATCGTCGTTGAACGCAATGTACACACCATCCTGCGGCCAACCCGCCTCACAGCAGGTATGGTTCATCAGCATTACCCACTTGTTTAAGTAGGTATTCCAGTGAATCGCCGGCCCCCAAAACGCGTCGGTCGCCGGATCCACCCAACTTGCGGCCGCCGCAAATACGGGCCGCACGCGCCCGCCGAGACCAGGTTCATTCCATGCGTTCTCGAAGAACTTCCAAACGTTTCCCGAAGGCTGCTTCCGGTCTTCAAACGCCATGCGCGCAATCGCGACGCCTTGCTCCACCGCATCGCCTGCATAGTTACTGAATAGAAAATAAAAGTACCGGCGCTCGCGATCGAGGATCACGCTGAAGTCGCCATGTCCGCCCGCAAAGTATCCATTCGCCGCATCGCAAGCGGGCGGCGCGCCAGCCGCCATTACGATTCCCAAATCGTAAAAGCTGGAGCCGTTGTCGTAGGAAACCAGTGCCCCAATCTGCGGAGCGGTCAGTGGCGCATTGTCGCAGACCCCGCCCGGCTCATGGTGATACCAAGCGTACACCGTGCCATCGTCGTCCACCCACGTTGCCTCTATCCAACGCAGCGGGCGCCGATAATGGTCAAACAATACGGCCCGTGCCGCGCCAAGATGCAACGGATCCGCCCCGAATGTCCGGATAGGATTGCCATTCGAGTTATATAAGTAGAATTTGCCGTTCAGCCAATGGCCAGGACTATTTGAATCGGCTTCGCCGGGCATTTGCACGTTCGGCGTAGGATTGAGCGACCAGGTTTGTGCGCTTGCCGACACTCCGAG
Source organism: Acidobacteriota bacterium (assembly GCA_043755595.1). Lineage (GTDB taxonomy): Bacteria > Acidobacteriota > Terriglobia > Bryobacterales > Bryobacteraceae > VFZP01. The sequence continues at coordinate 23,632 of JAYUSQ010000289.1, forward strand.
CAGCAAAACGAGAGCGGTGGGCAACATATGTTACCTGATGCAATTACCATGCCATCCGTTACTCAACGGGTCCAAACACTCACGATCAAAGCCGCCGCTCCCAGGAAACTACCAAACGGGATCTCGTACGTGCCAAAATCTTTCTTCGCGAAATAGACATACCCCATCCCCAACACCGTTCCGCTGATACAGCCGATGAACACAGTCATCAGCGCCGGCGCGACTCCCTGAAATGCGCCGATCATCGCCACCATCTTGACGTCGCCAAACCCTAGCCCTTCTTTGTGCCTGACCTTGCTGTAAACATACGCGATGCTCCAGAAGGAGCCGCTTAAGACCGCCGCTCCCATGGCGGCATCGGCCAACGGAAAAAATCGTGACCAGGATTGAGGTAGAAACACCCCCATCAGCCCCATCTTCATCGGCACAAACAAAGCGAACAAAAGTCCCGCGATCAATCCGCCCTTGGTGAACTCATCGGGTAACAGCCGCGTCTCCAAATCCGAGAAAATCATACCCACTTGCAGAAAGGCGAATAGAGCGAACTTGGCCGCATGCGCTGTCGGCCCCCACGCCCACACCCCTACGCCAAACAGCACCGCCATGACCGCTTCCACGACCGGATAGCGCCAATGGATGGAACTGCGGCAATGCCGGCATCGCGCCCCCAACAGAAAATAACTCAGCACGGGAATATTGTCGTAAGCGGCGATTCCATGTCCACAAGCTAGACATCGCGACCGTGGATGGACCACCGAAAGATCCCGCGGCAGGCGAAAGATACACACATTCAGGAAGCTGCCAAACAGCAAACCGAACAGCGCCGCGACCACAATCTCAGGCGTCACGAGGTTAACTCCCGGTAGGCGGCCACCGTCGCCTCCACCATTCGTTCCACCGTGAATCGCTCGTCAAATCGTTGGAGCGCATTGATGGCCAACCGGCGATGCAGATTGGGATCGTACAAAATTCGCTCTATCGCGCGCCGTACCGCCTCCGGATTGTTTTCGGTCAGCAACCCGGTCTCCTCATGCTCGACAATCTCAGGCAGCCCGCCCACGCGGCTGGCCACCACGGGCACGCCCGCCGCCTGCGCCAGCAGCGCCGCAGACCCCAGACCTTCTTCATAAGTCAGATAGACAAACACCTTCGCATCGGCCAAATCCGCCACCAAATCCGTTGAGTACTTCACCGTCAATCCCGTCTCTTTCAATATGACGCTTCCCTTCATAGGATCGTCGAACTGAGGCGCGAGAATTATGGATCGCGGCCGAAGAGTAACCCGCGCGGCTGGCTCGGCCCCGTCATAAACTACGCGCACCCGCTTCGCCGCCACGCCCGCCTCGGCCAATCGCCCAGCGACAAATTTCGATACCGCGAGAAATAAATCCACGCGGCTGTACTTGAGCCGCGAAAGCAATCCCCGCTTAACCGCGAAAGCCACCCGCCGCGAGACCACCAGCGGACGCCGCAAAGCCAGCGCAGCCCAAGTGTGCGCGCGGGCGTCATGCGCATGCGTGATCGCCGCCGGCCCGGCTCGCCGCACACTCCCCCACGAAGCTTCGCTCGCCTCAAAGCCTTCCTCCTGAAGCCGCGCCAGCAACTCACCGCGAGCCAGAAAGCCTTGCGCCAAACCCTGCGACCGCAGCCCGCGCCCAAGCGACAGCACCTGCCATTGCCCGCCCCGCATCGTATCGCCCGTATCGATGTGAAGGATCCGCATCGGCCCCGCCTACGGCCGCCCCGGCTGCATAAAGCGCGCCTTGGCGTATTTGGCGAAGTTGTAGAAAGCCGCCATATAAGCGATGCAAAGCCCCTCAACCCCATCGCGAAATCCCTGCTGCAGAAAGTACGTGCGAAAGAACGTCCACAGTGGATCGAGCACCAGCTTGCCAATCCCAATCGGCACCCGCTGCTCGATCAGTTGTTCGGCCGCCAGCGTCGTATAGCGATCCATCGTTCTCAAATGCTCGGACAGCGAGCTACACGTGAAGTGTAAAAGATTCGATCCAAGATGCCCAACCGAACCATCCACTTTCACCGACTCATGAACATAGTCGCCCACCCAGTGCGCCTTGGTCCGATTGAACAGCCGCACCTTGCGATCCGGATACCACCCCGAATGCAGAATCCAGCGGCCCAGATACTGTGCTTGCCGCGGCATCGTATAGGCATCGTATTCCGCGCCCGCTTTTTTGATATGCCAGATCTCAGCTTCGAGCGCTTCACTCAAACTTTCGTCGGCATCGATGGAAAGGATCCAATCGTGAGTCGCCTGATCGGACGCATAGTTCTTCTGCCCCGCATACCCGCGCCAATTCATATCCTCCACGCGGGCGCCCAGCTTCGAGGCGATCTCGCAGGTCCGGTCGGTCGAGCCTGAGTCCACCACCACGATCTCATCGCAACAACGCAGACTCTCAATCGCCCGCGCGATATTGCGCTCCTCGTTCAGCGTGATGATCGTAGCGCTGATCTTCATGGCCGGTCTCTATTCACTGCCCGCCAGCGTAAGTGGAATCAAACAGAAACTAACCACGAAAATCCCGAGCGCCAAGACCGCCAGCGCCGTACGGCCCGGCCCCGGACGCCGCCAATCGTGAATCATCGGATGGCGCATCCCAAAGATCATCAGCAGCACTGCCCAGACGATCCAACTGACATGGTCCGCCGCATACCAAAGCGTAATCCCCAGAGCCAGTAGCAACCCCACAAATACGCGCGAGAACAGCCGGTGCCTGGCCCCGGCAAAGGCATACAGGATGTGGCCGCCGTCGAGTTGGCCAATCGGCAAAAGATTCAAAGCCGTCGCCAGCAATCCCACCCAAGCCGCGCGCGCCATCGGATGCAAGTAGATGTCTTCCACCGGAACCCCAGGATAAATCAGCCCAGCCAATCCCTGCTGAAGCAATGGCGTGCCGAACACCAGGAAGCCCTGCCCCGCGATGCCCGGAATCACTTTCGAGTACGCCAACCCGATCCCTAGCGCGGGCAGCAAGACAAGAAAACCGGCCAAAGGCCCGGCGATGCCAATGTCGAAGAGCGCGGCTTTCGTATAGATCGGAGTGCGAATTCGAATGAACGCGCCCATGGTCCCGATTGGCGTCGGCACCGGCAGGAAGTATGGCCAGGAGGCATCGACGCCGTAGTGAACGCAAGCCAGATAGTGCCCCATCTCATGAGACATCAGGATGCCCAACAACGTGAGCGAAAAAGGAAAGCCGCCCAGCAACCAGGCCGGATGCGACAGCACCTCGGCCAAACCTTCGAAATAGCCGCCGGAGAAAGGTGGCTGGTTCAAAGAGAAATCAAGTGCGTAACGGCCGCCAACCACCGTCATGCTCAGAAACGTCGCCGCGAGCAGGAGAGCATGCAACCACCGCCGCTGCCGGAATGCCGCCGGCTCAAAGCAGTCCGCGCTGGTGGGAGACGAACCCACTTTGAACTAATCCTACAGCGCCTGCAGTTCTTTGCCCGGCTTGAAACGAACGGCCTTGCCCGGCGGAATCGCGACTTCAGCGCCCGTGCGTGGATTGCGGCCAATGCCGGTCTTCCGCGGACGCACGTTGAAAATCCCAAAGCCCCGCAATTCGATGCGCTCTCCGCTGCCAAGCGCGCGCTTCATACTCTCAAACACGGTCTCCACCGCCATTTCGGCCTTCGTCTTGGTGATGCCTGTGCGGCTAACCACCTCATTGATGATGTCGAGCTTAATCATGCAGGTTCCTCTCGGGCGACCACTAAACCTCATGATAGGATTGAGTTTAGTGCCGTGTCAAGGCGGCCCCTGATGGATTCGATCATCTTCCGCCGCGCTTGCGCCCAATTTGCCACCGGTGTTGCGATCGCCTCGGCCATGGACGAGCACCTTCAACCGCACGGCCTCACCATCAATTCCTTCACCAGCGTATCGATGGATCCGCCGATGGTGTTGATTTGTATCGACCGCACTTCAAGCATTCTTCCGATCTTCCAGCAGGCCGGGCGCTACGGCCTCAGCTTCCTCGGCGAGCCGCAACGCGCCCTATCCACGCGTTTTGCCCAGCGCGGCCAGGATCGCTTCGATGGCGTCGAATGGGCCACCGGCGACTCTGGAGTACCGCTGATTCCAGGGGCCTTGGCGCATTTGGAGTGCCGGATTACCCGCAGCATCACGGCCGGCGATCATGACATCCTAATTGCGGAGGTCGTTTCAGCCGATATCCAAACCGGTACTCCACTGTTGTATTACGGCAGTGCGTACCGGAGATTGGAATGAGTCAGCTATTAAAACGAATTCACCGCTCGGATCGTATTTTGTCCGTGCTCGGGTGGATCCAGCTTTTCATCGCGCTCGTGGCCGTCTGTTCGGCCCCCTGGGATCGTTCCGCTCTGGATCTTACCGCCAACCCCTGGACCAAGGTCATCCGCTATTCCTGCGCCCTGGCGATTTACTCGTGGACGCTAGCGCTTTTCCTGCAACACATTCCCAACCAGCCAAAGCTGCTGCAATTCGTTCACTGGGCTACCTTCGCTTGTTTGATGATTGAATCTGTCGCGATACTCTTGCAGGCCATCCGTGGTCTGCCCGCGCACTACAACACCTCCAGCCCAGCCAACGCGTTGATTTTCCTGGCGATCGGCGGGGCCATTCTCTGCAACACGCTGATCGCGTTTCTCGTGCTGTTTCTCTACTTGTGGGAGGACATCGATTTGCCACGCGCCTATTTGATGGGCATCCGGCTCGGGTTCGTTCTGTTCATGATCGGCAGCTTGGAAGGCGTGATCATGATCACTAACCAAGCCCACACGATGGGCGCGGCCGATGGCGGAGCGGGGTTGCCGTTCCTGGAATGGAGCACCAATGCGGGTGACCTGCGCGCCGCGCACCTCGCGGGCATTTTCGGAATCCAGGTGCTGCCGTTGGCAGGTTACCTTACCCACCGTTGGATGAAGGACAGGCAAGCGACTGTACAATTGGTCCTTGTCACCGCGTTCGCCGGATTGTGGACCTTTCTCTTTGTGCGATTGTTCAATCAGGCCGTCGCCGGACGTCCGATTCTAGGGGCTTAATAACATGATCGAAACGCAACCGGAGCAGTTGGAGTGGTTGGAGTACGCCGGTCAATCCTCGGCGGACTTGCTGGCGATGGACGGCCGTTACCGGACCGATTCCTTGTGTTGCGCTCTAGAATCGGCGCTCCAGAAAAAGGCCGGCACGGCGGCCGATTTAAGCGACGCCGAATTGGTGGTGCTCGCCGTCGAAGCGATCGAGCGCGAAGTCAACAACGGCGGCTATCACCAGTTCTTCGCCAACTCGTCGCATATATATTCCCTGATCGTCGCCGACGCCTTCACGCGCATCGGCTGCCCGGAGACGGCCGCGCTCACCAAAAAGGCGATCGAGGCGCTTCGGCTAAAAACCGTGACTCCCCGTAGCGTCCAAAAGGAAATCGTCAAGGACAATCCGGCGCGCGACGAAATCCTCGACGCGTGCGACACTGCCTACTACCACACTGGCGAACCGATTGCGGACCGGCTGTTCGCTTTCGTCAAAAACAACGCAACCCAGTTCAACTTCTAACAAGCGCATTTTCAAGGGCTATTGTGGGGCAAGCTTTCAGCTTGCGCGGGACTTCAGTCCCGCCCTGGAGTTTCTTCATAATTTCAAGCGGCGGCAGCCCCAACCAAGTTAGAATCGGCGATTTGGAGGTCGAACTGGTCGAGGGATGTAGGTTGTTGTGCGATCTCCTTGCGAAGTAGCGTAATCAGATCCAAACAAGAGGGCCGGCGAGCGCTGCGGCGCCACTTGAGGAGCTGGGCATACGCGGCCCCGCGCTCGGCTCCAAAGGCCTGGAGCGAAGCGAGCGACAAAGCGCTGTAAGCCGCCACCGCCAGCACCGGCTGTTTGGGCACCGAAGTCACATTCCATAACTGCGCTTGCCCAACGCCCAAGGTATCCTTCTCTTCCCGGTGGTTGACCTCTATCTGCCACCGGTCGAAGTAGATTTGTAGTAACCGCTTGGTCGAACTGCGCAGATCCGTAGTCAACAAGTATGCCGGATCGCGGTAGTATAGCCTCTTGCTTTGGCTCTTGCGATAAGGGTCGGCGCGATGACGATGAGACGAAGGGGAGCTGTTTGGCGCCGCGCTGCCAGTACACCTCTGCCACTTCTTTATAGCGGATCTTGCGGCGCTTGCCGCCATAAAAGATCTTGGTCGTTTTCCACGCTCGGCTCTGGTCCTGGCGAACCTGTTCGGGAGGCTCCACGCATGGACTCCCTCGCGCTTCTCGCGCTCAACCAGAACGTGTCGATGCTTAGCCTTCTGACGGCGGAGATCGCTGTTGACGATGCCGTCGCCGGTCCGCGCCCGCACGCCCGCTGTCGCGTGGCCGGCCCCGCTGTCGAGGAAGCGCTACGCGCGGCTCTTCGCGAAGATATTCCTCGGCGCCTGGAAGAGATCGCGAACGACTTGGGCTATCGATGCCCTGCGTCATTGCAGAGTCGTTGTCATGAGCTGTGCAGCCAAGTTGTCAGCAAGAAGCGCGCCGGACTGAAGATCTCTCCCCTTCCGCCCGGCAAATCCCTGCCACGCGAGCGCATCGAGCAAGCTCTGTCCGAAGCGCTGAACCATGATGGCCCGGTGAGCGTTCGCTCGGTGGCGGCAAAGATCGGACTGCGCAACCGGCGGCGCATCTACTAAGGCTTCCACAATGTCCGGCGAGCGATCGCTGCGAAGAACAAACGCCTCAGAAAGCAGAGCGTTGACATGATCGACAGTGCACTTCGGGCGGCCTTCCATGAAACGCCGGTTCCCACCGTGACGACCGTAGGGCGTCGCCTGGGACTTAGGGACGTCACGTGCATCACGAGGCGCTTTCCGGACCTCTCCGCCGCATTAAGGCGTCAACGGCAAGAAGCCGCGTCCGTTTGACGCGCTGGCGTCGCCCGGCAACGAATATATGCTATTGTGTACGCAGAGTACGCAACATGGAAACCGAAAAGATCGGCATGCGTGAGTTCCGCGAGAACCTTGCGGGCTATCTGGAAGGCGGGCGGACGCTCGCCATCACTCGTCATGGCGAGACGCTCGGCTTTTTTATTCCCGCCCAGAAGCGGAGCCGCAAAGCGGAAGTCGAAGCCATGCGTGCCGCGGCGAAGGAGCTCGACGCTATGATCGCTGCGTGGGGCGCGTCCGAGGACGAACTCATGCAGGAGTACAAGGAGATCCGTCGCGCCAGCCGCGAGCAGAAGCGGACCTCGAAGTAGCCGGCATGGAACGTAAAGCCCTGGTGCTTGACGCCAACATTCTCATTCGCGCCGTGCTCGGTCGCCGAGTCCGGCGAATCCTCGAAGCCCACGCCGACAGCATCAATTTCTTCATTCCCGAAACAGCGTACGCCGAAGCGGAGGAGCACTTGGCTGCACTGGTCGCAAAGCGTGGCGGCGATCCTGCCAGTGGGTTGGCAGCCCTGAGATCCATGGCCGCGCTCGGCACCACGGTCAGCCCGGATGTCTACGGCGACTTCGAAGCTGAGGCGCGGAAGCGGCTCGGCGCACGCGACCCGGATGACTGGCCGATTCTCGCCGCCGCCCTTGCCCTAAGCTGTCCGATCTGGACCGAAGACACCGATTTCTTCGGCTGTGGCGTCGCCACCTGGACGTCCGGCAGCATCGACATTTTCCTTGCGTAGTAGCTCTCCCGCGCCGTTCAGGTTTACCCATCGCTTGGCCGCGTGTTACCGCATCGTTGATATCGCGGGCGCTGGATTCCGGCTGGGCCAACGAATAGCCTGACTCACGCTGTCCCATCATTCTCGTTGCTCCCCTTGCCGCCGACCTTGACAGGGCACCGCTGCGCTTGACGGCGTGACCGCCTGGCCGCGCCCTGCGTTCGTCTCCGCTCTGCTTTGCCGGTTCCCCCAGCCGGATTCCGCTCTTCGAGTTCGTTCGCTCGCGCTCACCGGAATCCGCCCGGTCTCCCCCAACAAAGCACTCCGACTCACCGCTTCGCTCTTGGGAGCGTGCCCCGCTTGCTTCCGGGGTGCCCCAGTCAAGAGACGGGGCAGAAGGAGACAACGAAATGTTCAACAACGTGACTTTGATCGGCTACCTCGGCTCCGACGCCGAATCCCGTACCACCCGCAACAACTCGACCCTGACGGTCCTCTCGCTGGCGACCAAACGCACCTGGAAAAACCGCGAGACCGGAGCGAGGGAATCGCAAACTACCTGGCACAAATGTGTCTCTTTCGGACGCACGGCAGAATACGCCGCTGGCCTCACCAAGGGAGCCCACATCCAGATCGTTGGCGAGATCCAAACACGCGAGTACATCGCGAAGGACGGCGCGAAGAAATGCGTCACCGAGATCCGGGTCCATCGCATCGCCCGCCTGGATCGCGCGCCGAAGACCGAGTCCACCGAGGGGGCCGTGTGGGCTCCGCGGCACCTCGAAGGCCAACCGTGTCGGAATTGATCGATGCAGGAATCTCGGAGATCGTCTCAACCTAGCGGTTACTGTTGTCATAGACGGCTGTCTAACCCAGGAATCAGCGCCCCCGCCAGAACGGGAGCAACTCACACAGACTCACCGACTTCCGGGCCGCACAGAGGAAGTACATAAGTGAGCACGGATGCAGAGACCACTAATCGGCTAACGGCATCACCCGTAGCAGTCGTAACATTTCCAAACGGCTGGGGTTTAGTGATTTAGCACAGAAAATTCAAATTGACCCCTATCTACTGGTGGGCCGTGATTCCTTTCCACCACTTCGTAATTCGTAGACTGCTGTCGGCATCGAGCCTGATGCACTCGACCTCGCCCGGCAAAAAATTTAGTAGGAGATCTGATGAGCGAACGCCTCGACTTTGAAATCGTCTGTCCGAACAACCACAACCAGACAGTTACCTTTAGCCAGGAGGAGTTTGAAGAGCTGCTAAAGTCTGGCGCCTTAGTGTTCCACTGTAATACCTGCGATGCAAACTGGCCTCCGTCTCGCGCAGAGATTGCCCAATTCAGAAAAAGGTAATTCTCCAAGGATGCGAACTAAGCTGCCCGCTCAAGGGCTATCGCCGAAGTGTTACCGAAGGCTCAGGAGAACAACAGCTTTGGGCCGAACGAGCGAACGAATAACACTCCATAGCCGAGCCGGGAAATTCGCTTCCTGGGACGAACCGCCCAGCACAGCAACACTGTCCAGAGGATCCGGGGAAACCGGCTCGGTGGACCCTCGCCCGGTCCGTAAGGCCGTCCAGCCAGGCTCGCAGGAGTAAGCGGGTGCGCAGAAAAACTGCTGAAGCTGCTGATAAACAAGCGAGCGAGCAGATATGCCGGTACGTGGCCAACCGAGAAGCAGCGGGAAACTGTGGCGCCCAAGGCTGCGGTGCGAAGCGAAGGGCCGGCTCCATACTGCAGCCCGATAATTTCGCACTGGGGGCCATAATCCCTCCCCCGTTGCTGCTCGGAGCCTCACCACCCATACCTACCGGGGAAGCAAGAATAGAGTAATCGCGATTCTTGAGCATCGTCGGCCCAGAGGGCTGGTCAGCGGCAGTGGAGCTAACGCAGAGTGAGAGTCGGGCTTTCGCGCCCAACATAGTCCCGCCGCGGTGGCCTTCGGCCCCTCTGTGCCAACATCATGTGAGACACTTCTTTTCTCTAATTACTGTGCAGGGCGAGAAAGATTCTCTTCATGAACAATCACTTGGTTCCCGCTTC
>JAYUSQ010000290.1:0-10544 GCA_043755595.1 Acidobacteriota bacterium
ACCGGATCTGTGAAATTGCGCGTGGAATTTTGAGTGGTAAACACGAAGTAGGCCGCGTGATCGCGCGTCCATTCATCGGTGAGCCCGGAACGTTCGCGCGTACCGCGAATCGTCATGACTACGCGGTGCCCCCGCCGCCCGGGATTCTGCTCGACAAATTGGCTGAGCGGGGTGTGCCCGTAACCAGCGTCGGTAAGATTTTCGACGTCTTCCTCGGACGCGGCATCGGACAATCGTTTAAAACAAAAAGCAATGCCGATGGCATGGCGAAAACGATCGAGGCGATGCGCGGCGCGCCGCAGGGACTGATCTACGTCAACCTTGTCGATTTCGATTCTCTCTTCGGCCATCGCAACGACGTCGAAGGCTACGCGCGCGCGCTTGAAGAGGCCGACGCCTGGATTCCATCGCTTGAAGCCGAGATGAAGCCCGGCGACCTTGCGATTTTCACGGCCGATCATGGCTGCGACCCGACCACCGCCTCCACGGACCATAGCCGCGAATATGTGCCGCTGCTCGCTTTCGGCGCGCGGGTTCGACCCGGCGCCAAACTCGGCACACGCGCCAGTCTTGCCGACATAGGTCAAACGGTGGCCGCTAATTTCGGCGCCTCCATTGAGAAAGGGGAAAGCTTCCTTGCATCCCTTACGCAGTAGCCTCTTGCTGCTGGCCGCCGCCGCTACCCTGCCCGCGCGGCCGTTGCTGGTGATTTCAATCGACGGCCTCGATCACCGTTACCTCCGCGACGCGGACCAACTCGGCTTGAAGATTCCCCATCTACGCAAGCTGATGAGCGGCGGAGCATGGGCGGACAAGGGAGTCGTGGGCGTCTACCCGTCCGATACGTTCCCATCCCACACGAGTATCGTCACTGGCGTGCGCCCGGATCAGCATGGCATTCTCAGCAACAACCGGCCCTCGACACAGGGGGGCGAGCGCTACTTCTTCGCCAACCTGATCACGGCCCCGGCGCTATGGGATGCAGCCAAGCGAGCCGGTCTCAAAGTGGGCGGAGTGCAATGGCCAGTCACCGTGGATTCTCCCAGTTTCACCTGGGACTTCCCCGAGTATTTCAAACGGCGCCGCGGCACCGGCATGGATTGGGATTCCATGGCGGAGAAAGCCACGCCCGGCCTCCTCGATAAAATGACGGCTCGATATCCGTCGATGCCAGCCGAATTCGTGGAAGACCGCATTCGCGCTCTCGCGACCATCTACCTGCTGAAATACGAAAAGCCGGATCTCGTGTTTTTGCATCTGGTGGATCACGATTCAGAGGCGCACGACACTGCGCCATTCAGCGTCCACGCCAAAGCGATCGTTGAATACATAGATGGATTGCTTGGCGATATTCTGGCCGCCAAGCCAGCCAATATGGCCGTGGCGCTTGTGTCCGATCACGGCTTTGAACGCTTTGACGAGGTCATCAATATTCACACGCTACTCCGCGAAGCAGGCGTGACGGCGGCCGTCGAAGTGAAAGGCGGAATGGTCACCACCAATGATGAGGCGGCCTTGAAATTCCTGCGCGGTATGACGGCGGCCCGCGAAATTCCCGATACCGAATGGCGCCGCTTTGTCCCCAACCGGCCCAAACCGCTCGGCGCCTTTGAGTCTCCGCTCCATACAATCTTTGCGACCGGCCCAGCCGCGCCCTTGCGGCAAAAAGTCTTGCGCGGCGACCATGGGATGTGGCCGCTCCGCCAAGACTACCGCTCAGCCTTCATACTTTTTTCACCCGGCGAAAAGCCCGCGCGGCTGGGAGAGATCGACATCCTCTCGCTGGCCGGTCGATTCGCTCAGGTACTCGATCTCGATTTTGGAAAGGAAAAGATAGTTAAATGAGAAAGCCCCTGATGGCAGGCAATTGGAAGATGTACAAGACGCCTGCCGATACGGCCGCGTTTTTCGAGAAGTTCCTGCCGCTGGTGGCCGCCTCCAAACATTGCGACGTGTTGATTTGCCCGCCATACATCGACATTGCCTCAGCCGTCGAAGCCGCCAAAGGATCGAGTGTTGGCGTCGGTGGCCAGAACCTGTATTGGTCCACCAAAGAGGGAGCCTTCACGGGCGAAGTGTCCGGACCGATGCTCAAGGCCGCCGGCTGCTCCTCGGTGATCGTCGGACACAGCGAACGCCGGCAGTATTTCGGCGAGACCGACGAGACGGCGCTCAAGCGCACTTTGGCGGCTCTGGAATCGGGGCTGCTACCCATCGTGTGCGTCGGCGAACGCCTCGAAGAACGCGAAGCCGGGCGCACCAACGCCGTGCTTGAAACACAGTTTCGCGATGGCATCTCGAAATTGACGCCCGAGCAATTTTCAAAGATCGCGATCGCCTATGAACCCGTCTGGGCGATCGGTACCGGCAAGACCGCCACCCCCGACACGGCGGCCGATGCCCATCGCGCGCTGCGAAGCCTGGTCGATGCCGCCTATGGCAAGGATGCCGCCGCCGCCGTTCGAATCCTGTACGGCGGCAGCGTGAAACCCGACAACGTGAAGGGTCTGATGGCGCAACCGGAAATCGACGGAGCACTGGTGGGCGGAGCCAGCCTCGAACCCATCGGTTTCGCTTCGATCGTCAACTTCTGATCAACGGACCAGCATGCCGAGCGGGCGGCGAATCACCAGCCCCAGACCTGAAAACCACCCGGGCAAGTTGCCCGACATGGTATGTCCCACCAGGAAGTCCACCTGGGCGTCGGGACCGAGCGATCGCGTGATACCCATGTTGAACATCGACGAGTGGCCCAACCCGCGGTCCAGACTCAGGTCGTACCACTCCCAGTAGCCGCCGAATCCGGCTGGCAAATCGTGCCCGACAGAGAAGCTGACGGCGCGGTTGAAGAGCCGTCCCTCCGCGTCGGTCACACTGGAGAAGTTCACATTCCCGCTGGCGGCGAACCCGCGCGGTCCTGCTTTAGACCAGCAGATTTTCACCTCCGGGTCATACCCGTAGCTGGTGAAATCGCGATGGCCGATCGGAGTCGACACTGCGCCGATCACCGCAATGGCCGGCAACCTCTTGGTCTCCTGTGCCAGCTTCACCTTGGCGCCAAACGAGGGGTCCGAGGCGCCGCGCAAACGATCGCCGGCGGCCAGGTTTCGCTGCCACTGATAGCCGTCGCCTGCGATCCGGAGTTCAACCTTGCGTGTCAGGCCGATTCGAGCCAGTGGCTGGGGCACGGTGAAGGCCATGGCAGTCCCGGAGTCGCCTCCGCTTCGCTCCCCTACCATGCCGGTCTCCAACTGCACGTAGCCGCGAGCCACAACCTCGGTTGACTCGGTAAAATCGGGCCGGTCCGAAACCAGTTCTCCTGGCCCGGCCAGCTTCTCCTCACTGGCGGCTGCAACCGGCGAGGCCTTGGCCGGCTCAATAATCGAATTGTTGGTTCCGGCGGCCAGCGCCACAACCGAAGACAGTAACAGACCGGCGAACCGGCGATGGAAGTTTCTCAAGACAAGCTCCTCACGCTGAAAAATTAGGGTCGCGAACCATATCGGTCCCATTTCGAAGCCTTCCCGCCATTTTTTTCCCTCTTTCGGCAGTCCTCGGTAACCGATAAGGATCCAAGAGGCATATGAAATCATTCCGGAGTATTCGGCTAAGCAAGAAACTCTTCCTCCTCGGCGCTGCTGGGATCCTTGCTACCGTCGTCACAGCAGCCTGCGCCTACGTCGGCGTAACGCAACTCGACACCGCGCTGTTAGACGCGGGCACCATTCAAGACGCCATGCGCAGTCACTTGGAGGCCGACATGATGCATGACGCCTTGCGCAGCGACGTCTTGGCCTCGCTCCTGGCTGGCTCACCCGCCGAAGCGGAATCGGTCAGGAAAGACCTGGCTGAGCACTCGGACTGGTTCCGGAAAGCGTTGGCCGGCAATCGTCAGCTGAACCTTCCACCCGCAGTGTTGGGAGCTTTGAATCAGGTGGGCCCGGACCTGGAGGCGTACATCGCCGCCGCTCAAAGCATCGTCTCTACCGCCGCGCAGAATCGCGAACAGGCACAAGCGAAGATTCCCGAGTTTCAAAAGGTTTTCTCGAACCTGGAAGAACGAATGGAGAAAGCTAGCGACCTGATTGCCGCCGAGGGTAAACAGTCGCGCGAACAGACGCGTTCGACCAGTCGGACTGCCAAGCTGATCCCGATCGGGCTTTGCCTGGCGACAGGGACGGTCCTGCTATTCGCGGTTCGGATGACAACGCAATCCGTCATCGGGCCTTTGCAGGAAGTTATCGATGGTCTGGCGCGCTTGGAGGCGGGCGACTTGACTCGCACCATCGGACAAGACGCCGAAGACGAAATGGGAACGCTCTCGAGAGCCTATGACGGCACCGTCGTCAAATTGAAGATGCTCGTCGAGAACCTGCAAGGAGCCGCCGAGCGCGTGCGCACAGCCTCAAACTCAGTCAGCCAGTCGCAACAGGCATTGGCCGAATCATCCGCATCCACCGCCAGCCTGGCCGTGCAAGCTTCCGGGGCGAGTCAACAAGTTTCCGCCAACGTTTCGGCAGTCGCCGAGGGTTCTCAGCAGATGGTGGCCGCGATTCACGAAATTTCGCGCAACGCCTCAGAGGCCGTCCGGGTGGCGCAATCCGCTCAGGACGCCTCCGGGCAGGCATCTGACGTGATGTCGCATTTGGAAGTCTCGAATCTTGAGATTGGCCAAGCCCTCGGCATTATCACGAACATTGCCAAGCAAACCAACCTGCTCGCCCTGAACGCAGCGATTGAGGCCACGCGGGCCGGAGAGTTGGGCAAAGGCTTCGCGGTGGTGGCAAGCGAAGTGCGCGATTTGGCGCGAGCCACTTCCAGCGCGGCCGACGACATCCGTTCCAAGGTGGGCGCGATGCAGAAGGACGCTGCGGCCACGAGGAAAGCGCTGACCTCAATCAGCGAAATCGTTCAGCGCATCAACGACGTCGGTTCGATGATCGCCGCAGCCGTGGAAGAGCAGAACGCCAGCAGTTCCGAGATCGGCCGGAATATGGCCGAAGCTGCCCGCGGCGCCAGCGAGATCTCCGCGCACATCGGCGACGTGGCCAAGGACTCCCAGCACAGCGCCGGCCAACTGGAGGAGTCACGCGGGAACTGCGAACAACTACGCAGCCTGGCCGAAGATCTGAACGCCCAGATTGCGATGTTCCGGGTCTGATCTCCCGCAGAGCCTAGTTTCCGCTATCAGAGCCGCTGCGGCCTGGACGAGTCGTTGAACTTGTATTGGAGAATCCATTTGGAAAGCCTTTTCAGCAACGCTCTGACGGGCACTTCGGCGCTCTTTTCGTTTCTGGCGCTTGAGCTGGTTCTGAATTGTTGGATCGGGCGCCGGATTTGCGATCGTGTTCGCGCTGCTTCTGTCGGCGGTCACGCGGAATCTGGGTGCCTCGTATCTGGGCCTGACGGCCTCGTGGCTGGCGCTCTAACATGTACTTGGCATCGGAATCGATCGGCAAACTCAACACGGGCACAAATTCAAACCGAAAATCAGGCGGCGCTGATCGGCTACAAGAAAGGCATGGAACGGTCTAACCAAATTTATCCCAGGCTCGGTGAAGTTTTCCGTCGCTAGCGCGCTTGGACCGGGCACGATGATCGGCTGGAAACGAATCGTGTTGACCGTCGGCGAAAAGATCGGCAAGGAGCATTTGACCTACGCCCAGGGGTGCGTCGGCCGAGTTAGTTGCGATGACCACGATCGGGGTCGCCGACATACTGGGGCTACCAGTCAGTACGACACACGTACTGACGTCTGGTTTGAACAGGTCGCAGCGCCCATCTATCGAAGCGGGGGACTGAAGGCTCGCGGCGAAGCCAGCCTTCAGCCCCGCGGGGTCTCAGAAGACGAATTTCAAGCCCATCATCATTCGCCGGCCCTCGCGAGCGGAGGTGACCTTGCCGAACGTCGTGTTGGTCTGAGCGCCGGCCGGAGTGAACTGCGCCGTGGTTCCGACCGCAGCAAACTGCGTGTGGTTGAACGTGTTGAACGTCTCCATCCGGAACTCCAGACTCCGCTTCTCGCTCATCAAAGGAAACCTCTTGAAGAGCGACAGGTCATGATTATTGAACCCCGGACTCTTGAATTTGCCGTTGTTGCAGTTGTTGCCGATGTCACCCCGGCCACTGGGGCGCTGGAAGACGGCGGTATTGAACCAGCTATCGACGGTTCGTTCGCCGCGGGGCAGAATGGCATTGCCGGTCTGCACGATTCCGGTGCCGCAAACCTCGCCTCCGCCCGAGAAGTCGAAGTTGTCGGTGGTCGAAAACCCGACATTCGCAATTTGGCCGTTGGCGAAGGTTGAGACGCCTAGTATCTGCCAGCCATCGAATATCTGCCGGGTCACGGCGTTAGGCATGAACCGGCTGCCCTTCGGAACGTCGAACGAGTAACTGAAGACAGCCGCATGCTGATTGACCAAAGTATTGCGACTCCGGTTATGCACCGGGTCGAGTTGTTGGTATAGCTGCGTCCCGCTGCCGTTGGCCGTATTCTGCGTGCCGCCGGCATAGGTGTAGGCTGCCGAGAACATCAGACCCTGGCTGAACCGGCGGTTGGCGGAAACCTGCAGCGAATCGTACCGCCCGGTATAGCCGTACCCGGTGATATTGATGTCGTTGAAACCGCGAATGGGCCGTAGGAACACATCATCGAATGCGCCCGGATTGGCGGCGCTGGGGGTCTTGGTGACATCGCGGTTGGCAGGAAGGAAGCGGATGCCTCTCGGAAGAATGTTGGGGTTGTAGTTGTATGCCTGATGGTGCGTATTGCTTCCGGCATAGGCCACATCGAGCACGGTCTTGAAGCCGATTTCTCTCTGAACGCCCACGTTGTACTGGTAGGTGACGGGTAGCTTCTGGCCCGTGCGGTAGGTGCCCGATACATTGGCAGGGCTGGTGGGGCCCGTGCCCACGAAGAACGAGTTCAGATCGGTAAAGCTGATGCTTTGATCGAAGAGAAACGCCGGACCTCCGACGAAAGTATTGCTGTAAGAACCATCGTGATAGACGCCGGCGCCGATGCGGACCGCCATCTTGCCATTGCCGAACGGATCCCAGGCCACGCCGAGGCGAGGGTCAAACTGCAGCGGAACTTGGTCCCAGAAGCCTTTTCCGACATTAGTAAATGTCGGATCGTCCTGCACCACCACACCGTTGATCTTGCACGGCGCCTTGGCGGTAATCGGGCCACAGGTGTAGCCCGAACCCGGAGTCATCAAACCGATAAACGAAGCCGGCAGAACTTCGTTGGTCGTAGGATTCACGGCGCGGCGAGCCCCGCCCACCAGGGTTGGCTGGTAAAGAATGGGCGGTTTGCCGCCCCAACTCGGATCAAACCGTTCGAAGGCAAACGCCGAAGCCTCGCCGCCACCTTGGAGGATCGGAGACCATTTGTACATCCGGAGACCGAAGTCGATAGTCAGGTTCTTGCGGAGTCGCCACGTATCCTGGGCATACCACGCCCATAGATATTGACGGCGATTCGGGTTCGGAGGACGGCCCATCGATTCGGTATAGTTCTGAACGTGGCCGACATACGCGTTCGCATAGGCGAAGCCGGCGCCCAGCGGGTCGTTTGAGTCGTTCTGGAAATTGAACTGGCCGCCAAAGATGCTGGAGCGAGCTTGTCGTGTCGCTTCGAACTCACGCAGGATTCCTGCCTTGAATGTATGGCTTCCTCGCGTGTAAGTGGTGGTCAGGGTGATCGGCATCGCGGTGTCTTCGCCGGTCAGCGGGTAGCGGTTGTCATAGTTGATTTCCGGTACAGCCTGGCTGTTGCTCTGCAAACTGCCGAAGAAGGCTTTGGGGATGATGCCAAGCGGGTTGATGGCGGGGTTGATCTGCCTCAGTCCCGCCAGAGGTCCGGGTTTCAGGGTGCCGTTCGCTTTGCAGGCCTTCGGGGGCGCGCAGTCCCCCAGCGCGGCCGCGCGGTCGTATGCCTTCTGGATGCTCGCGAGCGCAAGATCATCGTCGGGCGGTCCGGATTCAGTGCTGTAGAAGACTCCGGCCGACGCCTCCACGATCAGGCGCGGCGAAATGATTCTGGTGTATTCCAGTTTGCCCTGGTCGCTACTGAAGTCATAGCGTTGCCGCGTGGCGCCCCAGCGCGCGTTCCCCGGCGCCTGGGCCACTTCCCAACCCACGCTGCGGGTAAACCAGGTCTGCTGTTTGATGCTGATCGTGTCTTTGGTCGAGAGTCTTATATCCCAGCGGAAAAGCTGTGCACGCCGCGGATGGTCGATACTTGTCTCCTGCGTCGTGTAGTTGTAACCGGAGGCGCCTGTCGTGTTAGGAAGCGGAAACATGTTCAGATACGCCGATCCGATCGGATGCCGCTGCGAAGCGGGAATGACGTTATTGGGGAAAGGAGTGCGTGCAACCGGGTCCACGATCGGGATCACAACGCCCGCCGGCGTTCTGGTCTGCGAAAAGTCTCCGCCTCTTTCAAGCGCAGTGGGCATGCTGAAGAAGCGGAGCGGGTTGACGTCCTTCAGCCGCATGTCTTCTACCGAGTAAAAGAAGTTGAAGCTTTTGCCATCTCTGTTGAGAATCGGAATCTTGATCGGCACCGGGCCGCCGATCGTGCCGGACCAATCCGAGTAACGGTAAAGCGGCTTCGGGGTTCCCGTTCTGTTGTTGAAGAAATTCTGCGCGTTGAACATCTCGTGCCGCTTGTACCAGGCCGCCGAGCCATGAAATTGCGACCCGCCATGCTTGGTGACGAGGTTGATCTGCGCGCCGCCCTTCAGCCCGTATTCGGCGCCGTACGAGTTTGCCTGGATGTTGACCTCCGCGATGGCATCGATACTAGTGATGCCGCTGTAATTGCCGCCGGCGTTGCCGTCGCCGCCGTTCACGCCGTCGGTGTAGATGGTGTTTCCGCCGCGGCCCTGGAACTGCGGAACCGTCGACTGAAAGCTTCCGCCCCACGTATCCTGGTCGTTGATGATCTGGACTCCGGGCAGTGTCTTGAGCACAGACATGGGGTCGCGCCCGCGCACCGGAATCTTGTCCATCTGTCCGCTGCCGATCGTCGCGGTTTGCGCCGAGGTGGTAGTGGCTACGGTGGCGGCCTCGGCGGTTACTTCAACCGACTCGGTTACGTTACCCACCTGAAGCGCCAATTGTCCCAACTCAAGCCGCGCGGCGGTGAGGAGAGTGTTGCCTTTCTGTTCCAGTAGGCGAAAGCCGGGGGCCTCGATCCGAACGGTGTAGGCGCCTGGCGTCACCGCGCCGAAAAAGAACGCCCCCGCGTCATTTGACTTACTGGTGCGCGTCTCGCCATTGAGTTCGGAGGTGAGTTTGATGGTTGCGTTGGGCACGACTCCTCCGCCAGCGTCCCCTACCGTGCCACTTACTGAGCCGGTTGAGCCCAACTGCGCGAAGGCGCACAGCGCAAATACAGTTCCCAGCCCTATTGTGAGAACTATTGAACGAGCTAGATAAACCATGTTTCACCCTCATCCCCGCAAAACATTCTTGTTCCGCCCAGACGGAACATGTCCATTTTTAGACGCTCTAGATGCTACCAGTGTGGAACCCTGCCGTCAACCGGTCTGGCAAGTGTGTCAAGGCAAGAACAGACCCTGCAATGCATCCATTTCAGCCAGGTGTTTCCGATACCAGCGATAGGTCAAACGGTAGGTGATACCGGCGCCGATAGAAGCAAGGCAGATTGCCAAAGCGAGCGAACTGCCTACCATCTTCCCTGACCCGAACAAGTAGTCATTGAACATCCCTGGGAGCAATGGGCCGAGGCTAAGTCCGCCCATATTAAGGATGAACAGAAGGAGGGCGGAAACCTGGCCGCGAACCTGATTGGGAAAAATCAGCTGGATCGCGGAGAAGGAACTACCAATGGGAAGAGCCAGGCTGAAGACCGCCGGAGACAGTAGCGCTAGTGTCCAGGCTGGATTCGGAGCCAGCAGGAGGGCAGGCATGAAAAATGCGAGGTTGCCTATCGAACTCCAGACCGCCACTTTTAGTGGAGCCTCCCGGATTCCTTTGGCCTTCCAGTGGTCGCAAAGGCTTCCGCCGGCCCACATGCCCAGACAGCCGAAGGAAAGGAAAATCAAGCCCAGCGCCAGACCTGTCTTGCCCGCCGGCCAGCCGTAAACTCTTTGGAAGAGCGAGGGAGCCCAAGCGTTGAATCCATAAAGACACATCGTCTGAAACACCATGCCGAGCGAAATGCCGGCCACCGATTGCCAGCGCATCTTGAGTTGTAACGCCACGTCCCGGATGCTGAGCTGGGAGGCGCCGCCCTGCACCGTCCTCAGCAGTGAGCGGCGTGGCGGCTCGCCTACCGTCCGGACCAGCAGCGCGACCAATAGTCCCGGCGCACCAACGAGGAGAAACGTCAGCCGCCACGACGCCATGGACCCCAGGAGCGGCAATTCTACGACGGGTATCCGGCTTGTGGCGTCGATCACCATCCCGCCGACGATCAACGCCAGTCCGGAGCCGAGCATGATGCCCATCGAATACAAGCTAACCGCCGTGGCCAGCAGACGGGCCGGAAAGTAATCGGCCAAAAGGGAAAA
>JAYUSQ010000291.1:0-33259 GCA_043755595.1 Acidobacteriota bacterium
CTCGTCGGTTTTCCCGATCACCTGGCCGCCCTTAATCCCGCCGCCCGCCATCCACATGCTGTAACCCTGCGGGTGGTGATCGCGCCCCGCGTTGCCTTCCTCAAGCGTGTTGCGGATCTCGCAAACCGGCGTACGGCCGAACTCGCCGCCCCACACCACCAGCGTCGAATCCAGCAGCCCGCGCCGCTTCAAATCTTTGATCAGCGCGCCCACCGGTTTGTCTGTCGCATCGCAATTCTTCTTGAGCGACTTGTTCAACTGCGTGTGGCTATCCCAACTGGCATTCATCACCAATACGAAACGGGTGCCCCGCTCCACCAAGCGCCGCGCCATCAGGCAGCTTGTGCCGTATTGCTTGGTGGCTTCCTTGTCGATGCCGTACATCTCGAGTGTCTCGGGCGACTCCTTGCCGAAGTCCGTCAACTCCGGCCCAGCGGTCTGCATCCTGTACGCCAGTTCATAGGAGGCAATGCGCGCGGCTACCTCATCATCGCCCGTCGACATATGATGCTCGCCGTTCAAATCCCGCAGCGCATCAAGGCCCGCGCGTTGCGAGGCCGCGCTGATGCCGGGCGGATTTGAAAGATACAAAATCGGATCGCCCGTCGTGCGCAAGAGCGTGCCCTGATAGGTCGATGGCATGAAGCCGCTGGAAAAATTCGACGCGCCGCCGGACGTACCAGCGCCCGTCGCCATCACGCAAAACGCGGGCAGGTCGCGCGACTCGCTCCCCAGCCCATACACGCTCCACGCACCCATCGTTGGCCGCCCCACCACTTGCGACCCGCTGAACATCAGGCACTGCGCGGGATGATGATTGAAGGCGTCGGTCGTCACCGAGCGCACCAGGCAAAGATCGTCGGCGCAACCGGCGATGTTCGGCAGCCAATCGGAAATCTCCATCCCGCTTTGGCCATGCGGTTTGAAGATGCGCGGGCTGGCGAGTACCGCTGCGTTGTTCTTGGTGAACGCCAGTTGAAACTGCTTGACGATCGATTCCGGCGCCGGCTTGCCGTTCCACTTTTGCAACTCGGGCTTCGGATCGTAGAGATCCATTTGGCTCGGGCCGCCTTCCATGAACAGGTAGATGACGCTCTTAGCGGTACCCGGAAAATGGCCCTGGCGCGGCGCCAGCGGATTGGGCTTGCCATCGGCCCGCAGCAAATCTCCGAGGGCCATGGCGCCGATACCGGAAGCGACTTCAGTTAGAAAACGGCGGCGGTTGCGGTGCGTCATTTGCTTACTCCCTCGTAATGAACTCGTCCAGATTCAGCAGCACACGGCTCACGCCCAGCAGCGCAGGCAGAGCTTGGTTCTCTTTTCCGAAAAGCGTTGCCTGCTCATCGTGATAGCGCTCCAGGCGCGTACGTTCCTTTTCCGTTGGTGCGCGGCCGACGGCCAAGCCGAACGCATAGTCGATCTTCGCGGCGAGCGATGCCCCGGGCCTCTCCTCTTCAGCTCGCCAAGCCAGCGCCTTGGCGGCTTCGAAGAAGACTTCGTCGTTCAGCAGGTTCAGCGCCTGCAACGGCGTATTGGTCCGTCCACGCCGCGTACATGCGACGCTCATATCCGGTGCATCGAAATTCATCAACATGGGATACGGCGTCGTGCGTTGGAAATGCACGTACAACCCGCGGCGATAGCGTTCACGTCCGGGGCTGAGCTCCCACTTCCGCCCGCCGTAGCCCAGTTCAGCCACGCCCACCGGTTGCGGAGGCCGTACGCTACGCCCGCCGACGTCTTCATTCAACAACCCGCTGACGGCCAAGGCCTGATCGCGCAAAGTCTCCGCCGGGAGCCGCACGCGAGATTGCCGGGCCAATAAAACATTTTCCGGATCTTTCGTCACCAGCTCCGGCCGCACCTTGGACGACTGCCGGTAGGTGGCCGACATCACAATCGTCTTGTGCAGTTGTTTCTGGCTCCAGCCGTTGTCCATGAACTCGGCGGCGAGCCAGTCCAGCAACTCCGGATGCGAAGGCTTGTCGCCCTGCTTGCCGAAATCCTCATTGGTCTTCACCAAGCCGCGTCCGAAGAATTCATACCACGCGCGATTCACCCAGACACGCGCCGTGAGCGGATTCTCCTTCGACGTCAACCACCTCGCCAAATCCAACCGCGAAGCGGGCTGCGCCTTGATCTGCGCCATCACGGCAGGCACGCCGGATTCGACCGTGATTCCCTTGCTCTTCCAATCGCCTCGTACCCGAATCGGCGTGGGCGGCGTCGTGGGATCGTCGGTCATAACGGGGGCTTGCGAAAAGACCGGGAGTGTCGCGTTTAGTTCGGTAAGCTTCTTGCGCAGTTCCTTCAACTTGTCGATTTTGGCTTTGTCGAGCCCGATGACCGTGTTGTTGTTGAAGACAAAATAATCGGCGAGCCGCCGTTGATCGCGTACGGACCGTTCGGCGCGCGGCGTCTTCATCACCCGCAGTGTCCGATCGAACATCGCTTTCATGGAAGTCAACGCGAAGTCCCATTCCGGCGCCTGACCGGCGTCATCGATCGCGGTCATAATTTTGGCTTCCCACAACGCTTGCAGCGCCGGCACTTCGTACTCGGCCAGTAGCGCCGTGCGTTTCTCCTCATACTCGGGCAACGCCGCCAGATACGGCCCCAATTCACCTGGGAGCGGCGCGTTGATCTCGGCCTCCTCCGTACGTTCGAAGAACGAGAGCATCCGGTAATAGTCGCGTTGGGAGACCGGATCGTATTTGTGGTCGTGGCATTGTGAGCAGCCCATCGTCAGGCCCAGCCAAGCCGTAGCGACAGTGTTGGTGCGATTGACCAGCTGCTCAAAGCGCGCCTCATCGCGATCGACTCCAGCCTCGCGATTGGTCAGTGTGTTGCGCAGGAAGCCGGTGGCCACCTGATTGTCAATCGCCGGCGACGGGACCAGGTCGCCCGCCAATTGCTCGATCGTGAACCGGTCAAACGGGAGATCGCGATTCAGCGCGTCGATGACCCAATGCCGGTACCGCCAAGACCACGCGCGCGTGTTGTCCTTCTCATAGCCGTCGCTATCGGCGTAATGCGCCAAGTCCAGCCACGGCCGCGCCCACCGCTCGCCATAGTGCGTGGAACGGAGCAGGCGATCCACCTGGCGCTCGTAGGAGCCGGGCGAATCGTCAGCCAGGAAGTCTGCGAGTTCAGCCGCCGTGGGAGGCAGGCCCGTCAGATCGAGACTCGCACGGCGCAGCAAAGTCGCCCGATCCGCCTCGGGAGACGGCGTCAAGCCTTCGGCCTGCAACCGCGCCGCGACAAACGTGTCGATCGGATTGCGCACCAACCAGGCGCTGTTCTTCACAGGGGGTGAGGCGGGACGCTTCACGGGTTGTAGCGACCATAGATCGGACTTCGGCGGTCCAGCGGCGGGAGCAATTGTGCCTGCGGGCCAGACGGCGCCCGCATCGATCCACCCTCGCAACGCCGCAAGCTCCGCCGCTGTAAGGCGCGGCCCTGCCGGCGGCATCTGGAAACCAAGCTTCGCACTGCTGACGCGTTCAATCAGCTTGCTCTCGGCGCTCTGGCCGGGAACGATCGCCGGACCCGAATATCCGCCCTTCAGCGCTGCGACGCCGTCATCAAGACGCAGCCCGTTTGACTGCATCGCGGCGCCGTGGCACCCGGCACATCGCTTGCGAAAGATCGGTTGAACGTCCTTGACGAAGTCCTGCGCGGAGGCAAACGCAGAGACACCACAGGCCAGAAGAACGAAGCGGCGCATTCAATTCGGATTATACGCCTGGGCGTGGGTCGTTTATAATCTGTTGTTAACCCCGTTCGATGCTCTTGCGTCCCAAACAAAATGATGTCAACCCGCTTCAGGATCTTCTTTTTTGGCGTTCTGGTAACGTCGCCGTGCTTTCTTCTGGGCCAGCAAGGCAAGCCCGCCGCGCCTGCGCCCCCCAAGGATCCCGCCCCCGAATCCAACTACATTGAAGATGGCGGCGTCTCCATACAGCCCTTCTATTGGCTGACTAAGTCGCGCCCTTTCTTGCGCGACGGCAAGTTGGCGCCTACAACAGTGTCGGGCAACTTGGATTACCCAGGCCACGCCAACGGGTCCTATGGCGTGATGCTCAGTCTGCCGGCGGGCAAACAGAACAGCCTGCGTCTCACCTATTTTCGAACTCAAGGGTCCGGGGAACTAACCGCGCCCACCGATCTGGTTTTATTCAGCTCTGGCTACGCCGCCAAAGATCGTTTGACCACGGATTACAAGCTGCAAAGCCTGAAGGCTTCGTTCGATTTCCTCTCCTACACCTTTCAAAACAACATCCGCGTGAAGACACTGTGGGAAGTGCAGGGCGCGCTCATCGAAACCAATATCGACGCTCCAGCCACTGCCGATTCGGCGACATCCGGCAAAAAATGGCTCTTGTACCCCAGCCTGGGCCTCGGCTTTGAACAAGCGGTCTCCAAACATTTTCGCTGGGAAGCGAAAGGCAGCGGCTTCGGCCTGCCGAAACGCGGAGCGGTGGGAGATGTCGAGGGCTCCGCTGTCATCCGCCTGGGCCGCACCGAGATTCTCGCCGGGTACAAGTTCTACACGATTAAGACTTCGCCGCGCGACGACGCGTTCTTCCGGCAACGGCTGAACGGTCCGTATGTGGGTTTGCGCTGGTACTTCGATCGAATGAAGTAGAGGCCAACCGCATCGCTGGCAGATCCGATATTCTGGATGGAGGAAGCCGTTTACTCGGGAAGGAGCCACGCGCCATGGAAGTACAATTCGAACCCAATGTCCAAGCCAAGCTGGAGCGGATGGCCCGCGAAAGCGGACGGGCCGCCGTTGAACTGGTGCAAGACGCCGTGGCCGGTTACGTGGACGAGCTTTCCGCGCCGCGTGAAATGCTGGATTCGCGTTACGACGATATCAAGAGCGGCAAGGTTAAGCTTATCCCAGGCGAGGAAGTTGAAGCCTACTTCCGTGAGAAGATCGCCGCGGCTCGGCGGTCTCAGCCAAGCGCATGACCGGATATGACTTCCACCCGGAAGCCAAGATCGACCTCAAAGAGATTTGGGAATTCATCCGTCTCGACAATGTCGATGCAGCCGGTCGGATGATCGAGGAAATTTTATCCGCCATTCGCGCCTTGGTTCCGTTTCCGCATCGCGGTCATCGCCGCCCAGACCTGACCCATCGCCCTTTACGTTTTATTCGCGTGCGTGATTATCTGGTCGCGTATGCGCCGGACGAAAAGCCGCTTTGGGTCGTTGCCGTTATGCACGGCCACCGCAGCCCCCGCGTCATGGCTGCGATCTTGCGAGGGCGAGAGGAATAACTCTGGGCTATGTCGACATCATCAACTTAGTCGGGAAGGAGCCACACCGCGCCATGGAAGTGCAGTTCGAACGCAATGTCCAAGCCAAGCTTGAGCAGATGGCCCGCGAAAGCGGACGCGCCGCTGTTGAATTGGTGCAAGACGCCGTGCCCGGTTACGTGGACGAGCTTTCTGCGTCGCGTGAAATGCTAAATTCCCGGTATGACGACATCAAGAGCGGAACAGTAAAACTCATCCCCGGCGAAGAAGCGTTTGCCCGTTTACACGAGAGAATTGAGGCGCGGCGCAACAGCCGCCCATGAGCCGTTACGACCTTCATTGGGCCGACTCGTCGTCTAGGTTAGTCATCGCGTTTTCGTTCGTTGTTTTGCAACTCCCTTCTTCGGGCTTACATCAGTAATACCGTTCACAAGTATTGGTGTCCAGGATAGAGCCCCGACCCTCTTTAGATCCTCGCGAACGTGACTTTCTCTCATGAATGGCTCCGCTTGATAAAAAACGGCGTAAAAGCGAATCCAGTCGTCAGAACCCCTGTACCCGCCTGTGTCTTCGACCAACGCCGCTGAAGCCCCTTGGCACGTCGCGTTCACTATGAACAATCTTGAATTCAATGGCAGCCTTCAGCCCTCTGATCCCGCAGTCTGGCGTGAATTTCTTGATTGAGCCTGCGATACTCGGATTGAGGCTGAAATCGGGGAAGAAGGCTCTCAGATAGTCGTGCATTACTCTCTGGACGTCGTGTTCATTGGAGGGGGTCACGCCGCGATTTCGGACGTGAACAGCGGTCTCCCGCAACAAGGATTCCAAACGCCCTAATCGGTAGGCGTCGGGGCTGGACAATGATCCTTCGCCGGACGATATTCGCAGTCCATGAATCACACGCTCGATGAACGTCAGGGCTGGGCTAGTCGAGCTGTATTCAGGGTTATTCACCGTTCGCCGGAACGCACCTTTTGGAGCCGCCAATCTCGCCCACTCAACTTCAAACTGTCGGCGGGTGTCTGGCATCTCAGCCGCCTCCAATACCACCAGCAGGATCTGGCCAATCCGCTCTAGTTGTTCTTCGAGCACGTCCTTCGGCTCTTCGTATTGGTAGGTACGGCTGCGTTGCTGGTCGTCGAATAGGTCCGCCTCGATGTCCCTTACCGCATCGCGGATGGCGTTGATAGACCCATCTAGCGCCCCAAGGGCATTGCGAATCACTTCAATCTTCATCGCTGGCCTCCCCCAAGGCGATAACCAAGACTTCATTTATTCCAAATCATGAGAGAACGTCCCGGCCGTGTCAGTCGTGGGCCAAATTCTGCCGGACCAAACCAAAACATAAGGTAGCACTCTGTCACAGCTTCGAACCGACTTGTCAGGTCGGCGAAACGACCTGTCTCTGGCTCCTGCTCTTCCAGAACTGGACGACTCTGACAGCCACACCAATCGCTCGCTGGCACTACAGCTCGAAAGCCGCCTGCGTTTCAGGAAATCGCCCTTGATCACCGCTATCGTCAATCCATTTATCAACGCGGCGGCGCAGATCCATTAACACGCCCCTATGCTGAGCTGAACCCGCCAGGTTATTTACCTCGTGCCGGTCGGCCTGCAGGTCGTACAGCTCTTCATCCGGCTTACGCGCGGCCATAAACAGCGATTGAGCGTCGTTCAGCTTACCTTCCGCGTAGAGTCGCTTCATCACGCCCTGCGTCGGATAGCTGGTCTCGATGTAGTTATTCCACTGCGTGTAGGGGCGGTCCGGCGCGAAATTGTGGATGTATTTATAGCGATCGGTTCGCACGGCGCGGACCCGGTCGTACGTCATGTCGCAGCGATCGCGTGCGGTGAAGATCTCCGTGCGCGGCGAAGCCTTAGGACCGAACAACGGGCGCCCGTCGAACTTTTCGGCAGGCAGTTCTATGCCGGCCATCGTAAGCGTGGTGGCCGTGACATCGAGCAACAGCGTCAGGTCGTCGCGCACCGACCCTGGCTTCGCTTCGCCACCCGGCCAGCGAATCAGCAGCGGCACGTGGGTACCTGCATCATAGAGCCATTGCTTGCCCCGAATCAGGCAGCGTCCGTTGTCGCCGAAGAACATGATGATCGTATTCTCCATCAGCCCGTCTTTGCGGAGCGCGTCGAAAGTAACGCCGATATCGGAGTCCAGCAGATTGATGGCATCGAGAAAGTTGGCATACTCATCGCGCACCACGGGATGATCGGGCCAATACGGCGGGAGTTCAAGCTTGGCGGGATCAACCAGATATTTCTGCTTTCGTGCGCGAGGAAACTGTGGGCCCTTGTGCGGCGCAGTGTAATTAATGTGCGCAAAGAAAGGCTGTCCCGCCTGCCGCTGATTCCAATGCGTACCGTCGAATGGCTTGCCGGCGTCCCAATTGAAATCGGTCTTGCCGGAACCGCCAATCCCCGGCGCCACATTTCGCACATTGCAAGTGAAGTAGCCTTGGTCGCGCAAGCGGTCCGTGATCGGCCGGGCGTAGGGCGGCAGCCGATACCCGTCCTTGCGATGACTGCGATGATTATGCGTTCCCGTGGTGGTCTGATAGGCGCCGGTCATGAACGCCGACCGGCTGGCCGAGCATACCGGCGCGGTGCAGAACGCGCGATTGAAGCGCACGCCCTGACTGGCGAGCCAATCAAGATTGGGGGTCTGTACCAGCGAGCGGCCATAGCAGCCCAATTCGGGGCCCATGTCTTCCCCAGTCAGCCAGATGATGTTCGGCGGCTTGCCGATTTGGGAAAGCAGGGCGGGAGCGCCTACCGCTGAGCCGGCCGCCACGGAGCCGAGTTGCCGGCGGGTGATCTTGGACACCCCTATATGTTACTTGCCTTGCAGGTAGCGCTTCACCACGATCAACCCATCGGGCGTGAACGTTTCGCCTGCGGCAGCACGCCGCAGAACTTCTCCGGGCTTCATCATTTCCATGAATTCCACCTCTTCGGTCTGCAGCGCGAGCGGCCCATCATACACGCAAGTAAAGGCGCGGCCCCAAACTGCGGAGCGCTCGTCTTCAAACCACAGATCGAACAGCGGCCGAAGCTCCACGTCACGGACACCCAGTTCTTCACCCACTTCGCGCGCCGCGCTTTCCTCGTAGGATTCGCCGGTTTGCATGACTCCGCCCGCCGCCGGGTCCCAATAGCCGGGGTAGATGTCTTTGATCACGGTGCGCTTCTGGACATACAACTCACCGCGAGAATTGAAGACCAGGATGTAGGAGCAACGATGCGGAAGCCTTTCAGCGCGCATTTGGCGTCGCGTGGTTGAGCCTGTGATGTTGTTGTCGCGGTCGACGATGACTACCAGCTCATCGGCTGGCGAACCAGGGAGCCCCATGGCAGCACTATGACCTGAGGCGACGGGCGAAGGCGAGCAGAACACCAAGACCCGCGATGAGCGAGACGGCCGTGGCAGGCTCCGGGACGTCGGTGGAGCCCGGAGGAGTCAGAATATCCAGATTGTTGTTACCTGGCGCTACATAAATCGACGCCCCAAAGGCGCCGCTCAGTCCACTGCCGCCGTAGTCCATCAGAAACGTGGCGGCTCCGCTTAAGAGATCGATGTGGTAAATACTGGTGTCGGCCGTGCCTAGTAACGATCCACTGCCTGTGCTGGCCAAGCCAAACAGGTTGGTGACGCCAATCGAGCCGACCAACGTGCCCGCGCCGGTAGCGGTGTTGACGCGCACCAATTGGCTCAACGTGCTGACCATGAACAACTCACCGTTCACAAACGCCAAATCGCCGCCGGAATGAAATCCGATCGAGCCAACAGCAGTCGCCGCGCCGGTCGTAGTGTCGATAGTGAACAAGCGGTCGCTTGCGGCATAGAGAGTGCCGTTCGGCCCGAAAACGAGGCTGTTCACAAAGCCTACGTTGCCGAGATTGCCGATGAAAGTCGATGCGCCTGTGGTGTTGTTCAGCCGATATAGCCTACCGAAGCTCACGCTCCACAGGTTGCCGGCTGAATCGGCGGCTAGATCGGTAAGAAAAGTACCGGAAGATCCGAGAATCGTGACGTTTCCGCTACCGACGTCCACCCGACCGATCACCCCGTTGCCGTCGTCGATCCAAATAATAGGGGCAGATATCGCTGGCAGCGCCAAGGCACAGAAAATGACAACTACTGGCCAGCCTCGCGGAATTCGCACACCCGATTGTAGCCCTATTGGCGGCTCAGTGTGAGGGCCTCAACTGAAAATGAGCCTAACCGGAAATTTTCGAGTCGCCGTACTGGTACTTAGCGCTGGTTACGGAGCGTAAACCAGGTCCCATTCTCCTTTCCCCGCTAGCCTGCGTCCGACGATCGCCCCGGCGACCGGCAGGCCAATCACCAACCCCGCCGTCGCGGCCTTTTCATCGTTGCAACTCGCGCCGCATTGCTTGAAGGGAAGCGGCACGGAAGACAGCAGGCCGGCGGTAACACCCAAGGCGATCCCGATGCTGGAGAACAGCCGCCGGTTCTGCGGAGGCAGCCGCCGCGAGACCCTGCGGACGTCACCACGCAAAATGCTTTGATCCCGGCGGTTAACCTTGACCACGATCGCGCTGTCTGAAACGGCGGAGAGCTTGCCTATGATCCGGTTCCTGGAAGCGGTCTGGACGGAGATTTCCTTGCCATGAGGCAGTTGTCTGACCGCGGTCCAATCTGACAGCCCCAACTGGGCAGCCGCCGGAATAACCGTCAGAACCAGGACTAAGGCGAGGGATTTCATCTCCGACTATGTTCGCAAAATCAGGCGGGCCCTTCGTGAAGTAGAGTGGATGAATGGGAACTCGCTTCTGCCCGGCGTTGATTTCGCTCGCTTGCCTGATACACGCACGCGAGCCGGAATGGCCGGCGTTTCGCGGGCCCCAGTCCAATCCGGTCGGTGTGAATCCGCGCCTGCCCGAGATCTGGTCGAAAACCGAAAACATCGCCTGGAGCGCCGACATTCCAGGACGCGGCTGGTCCTCGCCGGTCGTGGTGGGGAACAAGGTATTCGTCACGGCGGTCATTACCGAGGGCAAGTCGAAACCGCCGCAAGTGGGAGTCGACTACAGCAATGAGTTGGTTGCCGAGCTCATGAAAAAAGGGCTCAGCGAGAAGCAAGTTATCGACGGAGTGACCGAGCGCGACATCGAACTGCCCGCCGAAGTGACAGTGCATTACTTCCTATATTGTGTCGATCTGAAATCCGGCGCCGTCAGTTGGAAACGCGAGATTCACGGGGGCCACCCGCCCGGTGGGCGCCATCGCAAGAATAGCTTTTCTTCGGAGACGCCGGTCACCGACGGCAAACTGGTCTATGTGTATGTGGGTAATCTCGGCCTGTACGCCTACAAACTCAATGGTGAGCGAGTCTGGACGACACCCATGGAAGCGATGCCGATTTATCTGGATTTCGGCACCGGCGGCTCTCCCGCTTTGCACGGCAACCAACTGATCGTCGTGAGCGACAACGAGAAACAGCAGTTCATCGCGGCGTTCGACAAGCGCACGGGCAAGCAACTCTGGCGCACCGATCGGGATCTATTGCCCAAGCTCCCGGGCTCGCGCCGCTCCGGCTGGGCGACGCCGTTTGTGTGGATCCACAAGCTACGCACGGAGTTGGTGACGATCGGCCCGGGCACCGCCGTCAGCTACGATCTGGAAGGCAAGGAGCTATGGCGGCTCTCCGGTATGTCGACGACGCCGATTCCGACGCCTTTCGTCTACGACGGCCTGTTGATCCTCAACGGCGGCGCAGGCGCGATCCTGGCGGCAGTCCGCCCCGGCGCCTCAGGCGATATCTCACTCACCGGCGGCGCCAAATCAAATGACTATGTCGCTTGGTCTGAAGCGCGCGCCGGCACGTATCTGCCGACTCCGGTTGGCTACAATGGCGGCATCTACGCGCTCACCGAAAAGGGAATACTCAGCCGATTCGATGCCCGTACCGGCAAGCTCAGCTACAAGTCGCGGCTTGACCCGGACGCCGGTTTCTTCACGTCTTCTCCATGGGCTTACAACGGCAAGGTGTTCTGCTTGAGCGAAGAAGGCAAGACTTTCGTCGTAGAAGCCGGAGAAACATTCAAGCTGCTGCGGACCAACCTGCTGGACGAAATGGCGCAGTCCACGCCGGCGATCATTGGAAACCGGCTGCTGCTCCGCACCGAAAGTAAGCTCTACTCGATCGGGCAGGCGCAGCGGTAGAGCGTTTTCAGAGGGCCCAAGCACTCAATCTTTCTTCCGCTTAATGAAAAGCGTGTTTGAATCCTTGAAGACAGTGCTGATCAGCACGACAAACAGCGTCGCCAGGGAAGTAAACGTAGCTAAGGTTCCGATCACCAGATAGTCGGTCTCTTTCCGAGGCTCGGGAATAATCTGGAACAGGATCATAACCACCGCGCCAAAGACGATAATCATGGCCAGTACCAGTACGGCGATGCGGCCGAATCGAATCTCCATCAAGAATTAGTGTACGGGACTCACGGCTGGCCGTGTGAATCCTACAACCAGCGTCACGGCGCTCAGCATAGAAGTCAATCGAACTTCTCGTAGATAATTTGCTTGCGATCGAACCCCAACGCCTTCAGTTGTGTACGCAAATCGTCCACCATCAACTTCAGACCGCAGATGTAGACGTGGATATCGCGGCGTTCGCCGATCGACTCCAGCACATGCCGTTGCACATGGCCGGTGCGGCCGGTCCATTCGGCGTTCGGGCGAGAGAGCGTCGGATGGAATTCGAAATCCGGCAGAGCGGCGGCTGCCGCTTCAAAATCCCTTCGATACAGCAGATTCTCTTCATGCCGAACCCCGAAGATCAACGTGACCCGCGCGCGCCCTGGAGCAAACGTCCGCCAGGCATCCAGCATCCCGCGAAACGGAGCCACGCCAGTGCCAGTGGCGACCCAGATCATCTCTCGTGCGGGGTCCCGCAGCGTGAACGTCCCCAGCGGACCCTGCATCGCGACGCTGTCCCCTGGCTTCATCGCAAACAGGAACGGCGAGAAGCGCCCATCCGTCACCAGATTCAAGCAGAGCGAAAAGCGATTGTCATGGCCGGGGGCCGATGAAATCGAGTAGGCGCGTGTGATGTGTTTGCCCGCGATCTCTTCGGAAAGCGAAACGAATTGGCCCGCTTGAAACTCGAGCCGTTCCACTCCCGGCACGCTGAAATCGAAATGCCGTACGCCGGGCGCGAGTTCGAGCGAGGACTCCAGCACCGCCCGCATCAAGCCTTCAAAGCCCGATCCACGCGATCCGCCAGAATAGCCGCCAAGGAAGGGTGCCCGTCCATCGGCGGCGTGACGAGAATCTCCACACCCGGATGAATGCTTTGAATCTCGCTGACGATGCGCGGCAGGTCGCGCTGCAGATGTTTCCCCAGCGTGAGAAAGTACGGGGTCACAATAATCCGCCCCGCGCCGCGCTCCACCAAACGCGCGACGGCCTCGGCGAGATCGGGCTTGCCGAGCTCAAGGAACGATGGCTCGACCAGTTCATACCCGCCCAACGTCTCGAACTGCCGTACGACTTCGCGCACCGCCTCATTAGCCGATTCAACCGCCGAGCCATGAGCGAAAATCGCAATCCCGGTTTTCATGGCGTCACAATCAACCCTGGCGCCGGAGCTTGCCCGCCGCCTGCCGCCTCCAGCAATGTCCGAGCTCCTTCGGCCAGTGGCAGGCGCGAGTGAATCATCGATAGGAACGCCCGTCCTTTACGCCGCCCGTTATTCAACGAAATCGCGACGCGCGACAGGAAGACGAAAACTCCGATCACGTCCTTATCGCGCAACGAAGCGCTCTCGTTGCCGGCCGCAATCTGGCCTCTGAGTTTGTCGAGTTGCGCGTTGATTTTTTCCTGAATGGACGCGGCGAAAGGATTGGATGGTTTGGATTCGTAGATGAGTCCGCTGCCGGCCGTCTTGAGCGTCTGCACAATGGAGTCGATCGCCTCACGCACGTCGGCGTCGGTGGCGCCCGGCGTAGTCATTGCCGCCACACCGACGCACATCATGGCAAAGCGCATGAGCATGTCGTGACGGTTCATGAACTCGTCAGTCAATCGCACCTCAGGGTGCGGCACGGCGGATTGAGGAACTTCGATCAGCTTTTCATGCTTGCGCGCCTCGATCAGATGCTCGCAGGTCAGCGGACACTCCAGCGTTTCCTCGCGCTTTTCGGCGCAGCATTGCGGGCAGATATCGCTCTCGGCCGCCGGACAGCTTCGGCGAGCCTTACGGGAATTGCAGAGGGTACACGTCATGTTTATTTAGGAGAACTGATCGGCCCGGCGATACGCCTCGAAGCATTTTTTCACACCCGCTTCGCCGGCCATGGTCAACCCGTGCTCCATGCCGAGCATGCCTTGATACCCTTTCGCGTGAATCGCTTTGAAGACGTTGGACCAGTTCACTTCGCCCGAGCCCGGCTCTTTGCGGCCAGGCACGTCGCCCACCTGGAAATACGCGATCCAATCCCAGTGTTTGGTCAGATGGCCGATCAGGTTGCCTTCGGAAATCTGCTGATGATACATGTCGAACAGCAGACGCACTCTCGGGTGATTGACGGACTCGATAATCTGGCGTCCATGGTCTGAAAACACCACGTGATACCCGGCGTGATCGACACGGATATTGAGCGGCTCAAGCACCAGCGTCATCCGTGTTTTGTCGACGAGTTCGCCGGCGCGTTTGAGCGACTCGATGCAATTCTTCGTCTGCTCTTCGAGTGAAAGATTTTGGACGCTCAGTCCGGAACAAACCGTCGCTACCTCATTGCCGGCAATCGCGTGGATCTCGGCGGCGCGCTTCACATCGGCCAGGAAGCCGGCGTGGAATTTGGGATCCACCATCGCATCGCCCTTCCAGCCGCCGGAGTTCACCACAAACACGCCCATCGACATGCCAAGCTGATCCATTTTCTTACGGATCGCGGCCAGTTCTTGATTCGAGTGGCGCGGCAGGCCGTTGTACTCAAAAGCGCGGAAGCCCCAATCGGCGAAGATCTGGAGTTGGTCCACCACCGGCATGTCCGGGAACCAACCGATGCGCGGCGC
Organism: Acidobacteriota bacterium; assembly: GCA_043755595.1. Classification (GTDB taxonomy): domain Bacteria; phylum Acidobacteriota; class Terriglobia; order Bryobacterales; family Bryobacteraceae; genus VFZP01. The sequence continues at coordinate 14,323 of JAYUSQ010000291.1, forward strand.
GTATCGCAAGTGATACTGTTGCGGGCCGGCCGCAGCAGCGGACAGCGCGGCGGCGAATGAGGCCCCAAACGAGGCGCGGAGCATGGTGCGGCGATCGGGTTTCATATGGCTTTCACGGACTATAGTAGCGCTTCGATCGCTACAAGCGGACCGCCGCCGCCAATCACGGTCCGCATGGCTTCGCGTTGCTTGTTCCTTGCGAGGGAAACCGCCTCGTTCACTTTTCGGGACGCTGCCTTGGGATTGACGGTGATCGCAAGAAATACCAATCCAAGCGGATAAACCGAAGCCGCTTCATCGGGCAGGCAGCCAGTAGGTTTTGCGCGCGGCAATTTGTGCTCACGTCCTCCGGGAAACAACGTCAGGACGCCGGGCGCGTGCGTGATGTCTCCGACGTTGACGCTTGCCATCCGGAGCGAAGCAGGATCACGGGCGGCTTCTTTTCGCCGACAGAAATTCCGAGTGTGACGGCGGTGACGCCAGCCCCAACTGCGAGTGTTCATTGGCTCAAGCTTACATTTGGTGCCCGGGGTGGGACTTGAACCCACACTCCACTTTCGCGGAAAAGGATTTTAAGTCCTTTGCGTCTGCCGGTTTCGCCACCCGGGCCTTTTGTCTTGATGATCTTTGCCTAGCCCACCACTCTGGCGGCCATCAGCCTCATTATAGGTGAAAATCAATGAGTCTCGACACCGCTAAGAGCAGCAGGCACTCTGATCTAATAGCGGCCCGTCTATCCACTCGCCGGATTCGGGTATTTCACCACAATCGTACTGGCCAGTCTATCGCCCAAGCGCTGCCTTCGGGCGCCGAGGATGAACGCCCAGTCGAAGATTCCGAGAACGGTGAGAGTCAAATTGCGAACGAAAGACTGGCCGAACGTACAAGGAAAACCCGACTCGCCGCCGATCACCGCGGTGCCCATCACGCGCTTCCCTGAGCTCTGCCCCGCGGAGAAGCCATCGGAAAAAAACAAATAGAACAGCGCGAATACTATACCGGCCAATGTGGCTATCGGGCCAAAAATGGCGAATAGCAGGAGGCCCGTAATAAGGAGAGCCAGGGCCACCATCGCGTCGAGCAGTTGGCCAAGAAACCGATCGCCCAGACTGGCGAGGTCCAAGCGTATCGGTTTGCTCATCGCCGCCACTGTAACGCGTTCAATGAATCAACGCAACGGGGTCATCCTTAGCTCCCCATATCCAATCCGCCCATGAATATTCTCCGCCGGATGCGGGACGTCGCCGCCGCCAAACCACAAGCGGATGACGCCGCCGCTCCCGGTTAGCAGCACCGTAGGGTCGCAGACCACCCGCGAATTCCATGGCTGCTCTCCGCTCATCACAGCCGTATCGGCAAAACGTTGCCAGCGGGCGCCATCGCGCGAAAACGCGAGGCCCAACCGCCGATTCTCCTGCCGGTCCCGCCCCGTGTACAACATCCACCATCGCCCGTCGGACTGCCACACCGCCGGCTCTCCCAGCCCATTTTCATCGAACGCGCCTTCCTCACCAATCTCCAGAATCGGGTTCGACCGCAGCTTGGTCCACGTAACACCGCCATTGATCGAGCGCGCCAGCCCAAGCCGTTGTTGCCGCGCGCGATTCTGACCCAGGAAAAACATGTAGAGCGCGCCGCTGGCTTCGACGACATACGGATCGGCCACACCCCGCTCATCCCAACTTCCGAGCGGACCGGTCTCCATCACTGGCGCGGGATGCTTCCGCCAGACAGCGCCATCGGCGGATTTAGCCAAGCCAATCCGAGGCGGCGACCCAGCTTGATACCAATACAGCAACTCCCCTGCGTGCGACACCGCCGCGCCGTTGGCCGCGATGTAGTTGCCCTCCCATGGCAGATCGGGGGAAATCGCCTTCACCCGCCCTGCCCATTGCAAGCCGTCCGCCGCCCCGCTTTGTGCCACACCCGTGTGCCAGGTTTTGCCGTCATAAGCGGAGTAAAGATTGAAGAGCTTGCCTGCGTGAGAGACCACCGACGGATTCAAGACATCCACCGATTCCCAACCCGGAGCCGGTTCCATCACTGGTTTCAAATCAATCTTGAATTCCGGTTTCACCTCCCGCAGAGGTCCGATAGGCGCGGGGAGAGAGAAATCGGAGTAGCGGGAGCAGCCGGTCAAAGCCAGCCAACAGAAAGCGGCGGCGCCGCAAAGCCTCATTTAGGAAATCGTACCTGGAGACGCGTGCCGTTGCCAGGAGCCGAATCGATCTGCATGTCGCCTTCGAGCAATCGGACGCGCCGTTTGATACTTGACGGGCCGATATGTTGCTTCTCAAGCTCGTCCATACCAAGCGAACCGGCAAACGGGAAACCCCGGCCATCGTCTGAAATGGTCAGGTTGACGTGCTCTTCCTCGTTCTCCACCTTAACCTTCGCCTCGCTGGCCTCGGCATGTTTGCGGACGTTGTTCAGAGCCTCGCGAGTGAGGTGAAGTACCTGCACGGCCTTCTCCGGCTCAAGGTCTGCTTCGACATTACCTTCAAAGGTAACGTCCATGCCGGAGTCTTTGCGGAAAGTTTCGCAGATGTTGCGCAGAGCGGCGTTCAGATCGCCCGGGACAGTGGCTGCCAGCCGGATGGAATGGACAAACGCCCGCATCTCGGCCACCTGATTCTTCCAGATTCCCTGCATTTCCTGAAGTTCCACCATGGCTTTGGCCTGATCCTTGATCATCATGCGCCGCAAGACCTCCAGCCGAACCTGGAAGCTGATCGTCCCCTGCAACGGGCCGTCGTGGAAATCCTCGGCAATGCGTTCGCGCTCGGCGAACTTACCCTGCTCAGCCTCGGCGCGCGCCATCACCGATTGCCTCGAAAGCTGATAAATCCGCTTCTCCATGCGCGTTCGCTGCCACACCGTCACCAGCGCCAAGCCAGTCAGCGTCGCCCCGGAAACCAGCAGCGCTTCAAAATCTGGCGGCTTACGCACAATGGCCAAGGCCATCACGCAACTGGCGATTACCATAATCTCGCGCCAATCGTACAGCAATACGGCCGAGATCATCAGGAACAGGAACCATACCGGACCGAACAGCGCCAACTCCGGTATCTCGGCCAGGAATACGGCCAGGATAAAAAAGAGGGTGTCCACCACCAAGGTGCCCAAAAGGTAAGTCTGTCTGGCCGGCATGTGCCAGAAAAGCAGCGACGCGGCAATCGCCAGGTAAACCGAACCGAAAACGGGGTTCGGGGCCAGGCATAACAGCGCCAGCACGACACGCGCCACAGGAAGTGCGCGCCGCCAGGCCTGAGCGGTTAATAGGTGAAGAGATGCTGCCAATTGCTAACGCCGATACAAATACATCGTGTGCGAGCGGCCTTCGCCATCGTCATCGATACTCTCAACCTTCTCCGGCGTCCAACCCGAGAATTCAAAGTCATGCGAAACGATGCGGGTACCTTTTTTGAGCTGCTTTTCTAGGATCGGCCGCAGCTTATCGTTCGAACTGGGCAACAGGTACACGGTAAGGAGATCGGCTGAACTATAGTTCTGCTGCATGACGTCGCCGTGAATAATGCGCGCACGCTTGTCCAGCCCCCGCTTGCGGATGCGATCCGAGCTTTGTTTGAACAAGTCGAGATCGAACTCGACGCCCGTCGAATCGGCCTTGTATTTGTCGGCGGCCATGATGACAATGCGCCCGTCGCCCGAGCCGAGGTCGAAGTGTTTTTCGCCGCTTTTCAGCGCGCCAAACTGCAGCATCTTTTCGACTACCGACTCCGGGGTCGGGTAATAAGGAGCCAGCTTTTCGGTTTGAGGCGCGGACGTTTGCTGCGCACCCAGGAGGGAGGCTGCGGCAGCCGAGAGAGTCCAGTATCGGCGAGTCATGGTTCGGGGTACTCCTTGCAAAGGTCTTTCTACTGTAGCCTGTTCAGGGGAACTGACGCGCTCGTCACTCTGCCGGTTTCTCCCCTTCTGACGGGGTACTGGGTAGCAATTCTCTCTCCAATCGGCGGACCGAGCGGATCAGGCCGGGCAGTTTCGGAAAAGCAGCCACAGCACGGCGCCAGGTAGCGGCGTCAAAAGCGGGCGAGCCGGACATGACGGCACCCGCCTCGATATCGCCGCCAATGCCGCTTTGGGCGTAGACTATGGCGTTGTCGTGAATCGTCAGGTGGCCGGAAATGCCCACTTGCCCAGCCAGCAAAACGTTGCGCCCAAGAATTGAACTCCCGGCCAGTCCGGTCTGGGAGCAGATGATGTTGTCCTCTCCGACCACAGAGGCGTGGCCGATTTGGACAAGTGAATCAACCTTAGCCCCGCGCTTGATGCGGGTTTCGCCCACCGTCGCGCGGTCGATATTCGTCAGCGCCTGGATCTCCACATCATCTTCAATCACGGTCACGCCAGACTGCGGGATTTTGTAGTGGCTCCCGTCGGCCCGTTTGGCAAAGCCATAGCCGTCGCCGCCCACTACAACGTTGTTTTGCAGAATCACGCGATGGCCGATCCGGCAGAACTCGCGCACGGCCACACCGGAATGCGCCAGAAAATCATCGCCGATCTCCACGCCTTCATAGATCACAACGTGCGGATGGATCACCGCGTTCCTGCCAATCGTGACGCGCTCGCCCACCACGGCGTACGGGCCGATCGATGCGCCCTCGCCTACCGAAGCTGACGCGGCGATCGACGCGGTAGGATGAATCGCTGCGGCCGGTCGCGGCGGTTGATAGAAGAGTTCGAGCGCGCGGGCAAAGTCGACATACGGCTGCTTGGAGACCAGCGTGGCGATCGGCCCATCGATCGGTTTTGTCGCCAGGATCGCCGAAGCCTTCGTATCCTTCACTTTGTGTACGTATTTGGGGTTGGCGAGAAACGTCAGTTGCCCGGATATAGCCTGCTCCATCCCGATGACACCGATGATCTCGGCTTCCGCGTCGCCACCCTGCAAATCACATCCGAGACGCCGCGCAATCTCTCCCAGTTTCATACTCAGCTAATAGAGTAGCCTCGATAGAGGATGCTCCACATCAGGCCCGCCACCCGCTCCGATGTCCCGTTGATTCTTGCGTTGATCCGCGCCCTGGCCGAGTATGAAAAGTTATCGGACGCATGCGTGGCGACCGAAGAGCGGCTGGAGCGGACAATGTTTGGCGATAAGCGAGATGCCGCGACACTGAGAAACACTGAGAGGCTTTCTGGCCGATCATCCACCTGCGGCCGCCGAACTCGTTTGGCTCTCCTCATACGCCTCCAAGGCTTGAAGCACAAGGATTAAGGTCTTGGTGTGTGATACCACATCCTCGAACAGACCAAATGAGGAGCCGGGCCTCGCATCCAAGCAAAGATCTAGTCGAGGCCGCCATCGGTTTTGTTGATGAGTTATGTCGTTTCGGAACTCGAAGAATTTGTTGCCTAACTTCGTCTTAAGTTCCTTGACCCCGCCACCAAATAATTCTTCGGGAACCACATGAAAGAGTAATCTAAGTGGATTCTTACCGACGGCCTCGGCGGTCTCGGGCCGAAGGTTGGCTTTTATCGCCGCCAAGTCGACTCTTCTTGTAACATCGTCCCATCGCTGCTCCATCGTCCGGTACATCTCAGACCATCGGTTGCGAGCTTCTTTGAGAACGGCCTCGTCGCGTTTACCATTCGAGAAGTTCCACGCAAACAGGCCACCGTAGAATCGAAGATGATGGTCGGAGAGAGCGGCATCCTCTAAATATTGCAACATGTCCGATTGTTGGCAATACTCCTCCCCAAAGCGACAGGCAAGAGGTTGGTGAACACCCACCAAATCCATGTCCAGGTTTAGGCTGGGAGTCGCCTCGCGTACGGCCCCGAAGAAATTTCTGAAGGTTATGCCAAGATCGGTTGGATAGATTCCTTCAACGGACTCCAACGCAAGGTACTCCATCACTTCCATGGAGCGCAAACCGACGTCGATGCCGTGTTTATCACACCGTAACTGAAGTTCCTTCGTAAGCGCGTCGGTCGCATAGGGCTCCGAGACCACATCCAACCAAACATCGAAGTGTGGTAGCCCTTCGTGAACGGTCCGGTAGATCGACCGAACTTGATCCACTTCGACGAGCCATCCCAATATCTCGCGTTGGAAGCTTTCCCAGTCGCGTGGGGACCGGGAATGGATCGAGATCATTATGTAGCGCTGCCGCAGAAAATTGCCCGCAGTCGGACCCAGCGCGGGAGCTTCCTCTTGCCCAACAAACACCGGTTCCAACAGCTTCCGCAACTCCAATGAAACTTCCGGGTCGTTCCAGTTTCGGCTCAGCCGGCCGATAGCTTGGATCCGTTTCCGCCTTTCCGGATCCGTCAAATTTAGAGGGATCAGTCTTTCAATGGCCTTCTTGCTCGCAACCCAACCGGTCTGTTCGATTTTCAGCGTTCTATACTTCCAGATGTCTTTAGGTTTCACGATCAGCACCTCTTTGTCGTGAAACAGTTCGCCAACCGGGTGCGCCCAGTAAGGCGGCCCAAAGAAGTCTCCCTGGTGGCCGGTCAGATCGTATGATCGAAAGAGATAGTCGTGTACTCCTACCAGTGCGGCTGCAGAGACCAACCGGACCTGCTCGTTTTCAAAATGCTTCCTTACTTCCGATGCACGTCTCGTTGAAGCGAGACGCATTACGATCTCGCGGCCAAGGAATTCGAGATAAGCGGGATGCCAGACCCCCCGCTGTTCTGCAATCGGCTCTTTGAGCGGCTCGAAGTTGACCCGTCCGTTCGCAGCCGATTCCCGCAAGGAATAACGCGCGATTGATCGCAAGGGGTCGTGCTCGGTCTTGTCCGGGCGGACAATAACGTGCTCTACCCGGTCAAGATCCATCTCCGCCGTCAGCAGGCCCTCCTGGCCCGCCGGCAGTCGGTCGATCACGTCTCCAGAGCGGCGTCTGCTCGTAGGCCCGATCAACGCCGAACCCGTCGCCTGATCGTCAGTCTTGGATGCACAATTGCACAATGCGACGAACTTGCCCGGTCCGCGAAGCCGGCGGATCTCGAGGCCCGCTTGACCTTCGAACAAGCGAACTTCGAGTGAACGCATGATTACTAAGTTCAGTCCGTTCCGATCCCAGTCGTGTTGCGAACGGTGGTCACTGTCGTACGGCGCAAGATAGTCGCGGCACAAGAACACATTGATACTGAGTTCTTGGCGCCCGCCACCTTTCTTCACAACGTTCCATGTCAGCCGTGCGCCGTTTTTATGCGAGCCTGAAACCTCGACTACGCCGCGTTCCGCAGGATAAAATTCACCCTTGACCAGGATGATCGGCTCCGCGCCGGGAAGGTAGATTTTGCAGACGTTGTTGCGGTAGGTTGGACTGCCTGGCGTATTGTACCCGGAACCAAGACACAACGGTTTTCGTCAACGAACGGCTGGAACAGATCGTGAGCTTGGAGGGGAACTGCGTACTCTGGAAACGCAACCACGCTTGGCCCAAACGACGCGAGTACGCTCAGAGAACCCTCAATGCGATTGCGCCGGGTTAGTGGAGCAGCCTCATCGCGCCAGGCAAAAACCGGATCGGGTAGTCCGTGGGTGGCTTTGAGAATGTCGCCTTCGAATGGATCTCTAAGTTGAACGATGCCAAGCCGGACTGTAGATCCGAAAAACAGAGAGCTAATGTCCCGCTCTTCAAACTGCATTACCGGCCCTTGTGAAGCTGTTTACTGCGAAACTTGAGGTTGCTGGCGGCGAACCTGAGTCGCCTCAGACCAATCCTTTGCGATCCGAGCCGACAAAGCGTCGTTCGATTCGTGGAACAGATGGTTCGCGAGGGCGAAGTAAATCGAGGCCGATGCCAAATCCTGGCGGTCATACGAGGAGATTCCAGCACGTAAAAGCGTGCCAGCTCCCTTTGGGTTCTTTCCCATATGAACTGAAAATACTCTCCCCTCCCGCAACATAGCAGGCAGTATCAGCCTAAATAATAACATCGACAAACGCCGGTGTCAAGCGGTAAAATCGCGGAATACTGTTGCAACAATTGGCACTTGTATTGTACGAACCCAAGATCCCGCCCTCGGTTGGTCGAAGCAACATCTGGCGGAAAGATTCGAGGTTGTAGAGGAACGCGGAGACAGTGCTTTTTAAAAACGTACGCAAAACGAGATCCCGGTCAGGTATTTCGACCCATCAATCGGTTTTGTCGTCAGAAGCGCCAGTTGCCCCGGCGCAGCCTGCTCCATCCCAATCACGCCAGTGATCTCGGCTTCCGGGTCGCCACCCAGCAAATCGCATCCCAGCCGCCGCGCAATCTCTCCCAGTTTCAGACTCAGCTAATAGAGTAGCCTCGATAGAGCATGCTCCACATCAGGCCCGCCACCCGCTCCGATGTCCCGTTGATTCTTGCGCTGATCCGCGCCCTGGCGGAGTACGAAAAGCTGGCCGACGCTTGCGTGGCGACCGAAGAGCGGCTTGAGCGGACAATGTTCGGCGAGAAGCAATATGCCGAAACTCTCATTGCCGAATGGGACGGCGCGCCCGCTGGCTTTGCCACGTATTTTCATAACTACTCCACCTTCCGCGCGCAACCTGGCATTTATCTGGAAGATCTCTTTGTGAAACCGGATTTGCGCGGCAGAGGGATAGGAACGGCGCTGTTGCGGACTCTGGCGAAGATCGCTGAAGAGCGGGAATGCGGCCGTTTGGATTGGTCCGTGCTCGATTGGAACGAACCGTCGATCGGTTTCTACAAAAGCCTGGGCGCCGAGCCGCTGGCTGACTGGACGATGTTCCGGCTCACTGGACCGGGTTTGGCTAAACTCGCGGGTAACGATTAATAAAACAGCGCGGCCCGGTTCAATCTCTGAAAGATTGGACCGGGCCGCGAATGCTAGAAGCGGACGAAAGCCGGCGAAACTACCAGCCCATATCCTGGAGCAGCTTGAACGAGAGATCCTGCGGAGGGTTCACGCTAAGGGTCAGACCTGCGCTGAAGTTAGGTTCCATCAACTGACTTCGGAACATGCTCGGGTCCCAGTGCGAAATCGAAGAGCCGGACTGGAAGATATCAGGCGAGAACATCAAGGCGCGCCCGATCGAATCAGCTCCGGAGAAAGTCGCCGGGTTCGCACGAACGGTCGCAAAGATGCCGCTCCTGTTGCGCGAACGAAATCGCAACTGATTCCGCAGCAACGCTCCATCGGCCTGCGAAATCACCAGGCTGGGAATCGCAGGCTCGGCGTCGGCGCCGGTGATCGGCGGTGGCCCGCCTGCCGCGTTGTTGATGAAGATCACCCCGATCGCGCCGGCGGCGGCGGCATTGGCCACCTTGGTGTTGAAGAGGCAATTGCCGCGATCGATCACCGCAATCTTGCCGCTCAAACCAAGAGCGCTTGTTGCCGTGATCGCGCTACAAGCGTCGTCAAACGGCGCAACCGCGTCCGAAGCCGGCATCACTTCTCCGGTTACGCCCGGAAACGAAAGGTTCGGATACGGCGGTAGCGCGGCCTGGAAAGCCGACGCCAGGTAGGTTTTGGCCAGCGTGGCAGGAGCGGATATGACTAACTCCGGAGTGCCCTGTGTCAAAACCGTCGGCACCGCCGCAGATACATTGGCTCCGGTCCAGACGAGCTTCCGGGGGTTCAGCGCTGAAGTTCCCCGTTGCGTATCGGTCATCGCCGGCCACGACAGGTTCTGCGCAAGATCGAACAGGAATGTGTCGAATTTATGATCTTTGCCGAGGAGCTTGGCCCCGGTCGATCCGTTGGTCGATGTGGAAAAGCCCAGACCGTGCGCCAACTCGTGGAGGATGACCGGGAGCAAGTCGATCTGCCCAACCGGCGGATTGTTGTCCAAGCCCATATAGAACGTGAACCCGCAGCCGACGCCCACGCCCACTCCACCAGAGCCGAGGTTGGAGTTGAAAGTAGTGAGGATCTCCGGCGCCGCTGGAATCAGATCCGAGCCTGCCAGTTTGTTGGCCAGCGCCAGATGAAAATGCGTATTCGCCGGCGCAAGAGTGACGCCGGAAGAATCGGAAATGAAGTTGCTCGGACCAGCCGAGCCGAGGATGGCGCCCGAACCGCTGCAAGTCAGAGCATTGAATTGTGCCTGCACCAAGATTGCGGGCACGCTGGTGAGCGTCGCTCCCCAGATAGTGGCCGCTGCCTGAAAAACATTCAAACGCTGCTGCCCGATGGAAGTGCCGGTGTTTCCGCCGACTGGCGCAATCACCGTAGGGTCATTGAATCCTTCACCAGGCCCATCTGCATTGGAAATAGAAACGGTCGCTGCCGCAAAAAGGGGTAAGGTGGCCCCCAAGAATCCGGAAAGAAGAAGCCGATGAGTCATCACTTGCTTCCCCCCTTCCTGGCAGTCTGGATCTGGCCGGCGTTTTTCACGATCGCTTCCGCTTTGGCGACGCCATCGACACAATCCCGGTTGAGGGAACCATCGGCGTTGCGGGTCACAATTGAAGAGCTCATATGCTCGCTTGACGCCGGCACCATGAACATCCCGTTCGGCAATTGCACCGCCTGCGGCTCGGATCCAATGAGTTGCGTTGCCGCTGCGGGTTCGGCCGGATTCAGTTTGCCGGACTGCAGTCCGCCCCCGCTATCGGTTTCGCGCGAGACTGTCATTCCTTGTTGTTGCGGTTGTTGGTGGGCCGTTTTCGCTCTTGGCGTCGCCGTCGGCGTAGCGGCCTTCGTGGATTTCTTGGCGGGTAACGAATCGGCTGCGCTTGCAAGCGAGATGCCCAAAACAATGCCGCCCAAGAAAATCTTCACTCCGGTACTTTTTTCTATTTTTGTTTTTTGATACACGTTTCCTCCATTGACCTGACGATCGCGAAACTTAGACGTAAGCGGGCTGGCTTAACGAACCCGCCGGCGATACACGCCGAGGGCAGCCAGTCCAAAACTCATCAAAACAAGAGACTCTGGCTCTGGGACAGCGGACTCAGCCAGGAAGGTGTCGATCCCAATATAGTCGCCATTCACATTGGTATCTTCCAGAGCATAACGAAGTGCGACCCGGCTTAAGACCGGCCCGCCCAGACCCGAAACAGTGACTGTGACCAACGTCCAATCGCTTGGATAGCTGCCGCTCAGCAATGGATTGACTGTTGTGAGAAGCGTCGTGAAGTCACCCACACTCGCGGCAGTTCCACCGGCGCTGGCTCCACCCGCGCTGAGGCGGACCTCCAGACGATCCTCAAACAACCCATTGGACCGCGTATAGAACGAAATCGTATCGCCGTTGTTCAGCACCATCTGGGGTGAAATCAACCAGTTGCTGATGTTTCCGCCCGCATCTGCGTTCAGATAGTTAGCCGCGATGTAGGAGTCAACCGCCCCCGATTGCGCCGGGAAGATCCCGGGAAGCCCTTGAAACCAATCGGTCGTACCAAGCGGCGAACTGTTGTTGATCAAGACCCAGCCCGATCCAGCCAGCGTAGAAATATCATTGAAGTTCTCGCTTAGAATCGGCGTAGCAAAGGCCGGGCAATAGATGCAAAGCGTTAATATTGTTGTTTTGACGATGTTCACGTTGTTCCTCCGAATGGGGCTCCAAACCCCATTTCGCAAGCAACAACGAATAGCACATTCCAGAATCGCTGGCAAATCTGTGAATGTCGACCGAAAGCGCGAGGAACCTGGAGCACAAGTTCCCGGCAGAAGCAAAGTAGGCGTTCAGTTGGGGCGCACGGTCGTCGGCGACGAAGCGGCCGAGCCTGGCATACGCTGGGACCGCATGCGGCGAGGATCGAACAAATGCATCGGGCGGAATTGCCGCTGGCTCCAGCGGACACCTTCGTTGAACTGGATGCCCACGAAGTAGCCAATCTCGCGGTAGACGCAGTATTTCACGACTCCGAGCAAATCGCCATTGGCATAGGTAATGGTGACTTTAGTCTGAAGCGGGATCGCGATGTCCATCTGCAGGCATGCCCCGGACAATGAAATGTCTTCCAGGTTACCTACTGAACGGCGCTTGCGGCCGTTCTTGTCCTTCCACTCAATCTCGATCAGGTCAGCGCACAGCAGCCGTGGTTCGGTCCGTCTATCCTGCATACACCCTCTTTTATCGGCGCGCAACCGGGTCGCGAATAGTCACGCCGACCTAAGTTTTGCCCTAAGTTACGCCCTAGGTTGCTCTCAAAACCGGGCGCATGCTTTGGCCTCAGATGCGGTTGAACTGCAAAACCGCCTTCCCGAGCGCCTTCAATTGTTGGATCAAGGGTACCATTTTTGTCTCCCTTTGATCGATCTCTCTGGCTCGGTTAAGTACCGCCGAACCTTGCTCACTTGGTACTACAACTACACCATCCTCACCAGCTACAACGATATCCCCCGGACGTACCTCCACGCCCCCACACTGAACGGCAATATTGCGATCAACCGTCGCATATCGTCCTACCGAACTGGAAGGAACGACGCTCCTCGCAAACACAGCCAAGCCGAGCGCGCGCACCTCGCCGACATCGCGCACACCGCCGTCGATAATCACGCCCGCCATGCCGCGCGCCTTCGCCGCCGTGCCCATCAACCCGCCAAGACCAGCTACGTCCAGCCCGTTCTCGATCGTCAGCACGCCCACTTCACCCGGTTTGGCGTTATCGATCATCTCGACCGAGTGTTTGGCGCTCAACGTGGGAGATGCCTGCTCCGGCGTGGCCTGCCGCATCAATGCGGTGACGGCGCGCCCCACAAACTTGACCGGCACTCCAGTTCCAGCGGTGCGTGGCCGCATATCGTGCGACATGAAGCCGCGCCGCCCGGCCACCTGATCCATGGCGTCCGCCACGCTGGCCACGGTTGTCTTCTGGAAGCCGGCCACCAGGGCATCGGTGGGCGCGGCCGGGGTTCGCATGGCGGCCTGAAAACCGAAGCCGAGCGCGGCTGCTGAAGCGGCGAAAATGACGTTCTTAAGGCGAGTCATACGGTGATTATGACACCGGGACTACGAAGGCCGATACTGTTACTGTTAAGGATGACGATCCTGGGGAAAAAACCGGCGGAAGTGGCGGGCTGGGCGGCGGCTATTCTGTTCCTGGGCTGGGGGCTGCCGTCGATCATGGGCATCGTCTATACAGACCCTCTGCTTCATCTCACCTACGCGGGGCTGACTATACTCTTCGCCTCGCCTATAGTCGTCGAACGGGTTTATGTCGACGGCCAGAATGTCTGGCTCCATGTCCGCGATGGCGTGCGTTTTGCGATGCTGTCGTTTCTGCTGATGATCGCCGTCGACTCGTTGCGCGCCTACCGCGCTTCGGGAGGAAATCTCTTGCCAGAGCCAGGACACATTGGACGCACGGCGGTCATCGCGCTAGCCTTTGCGGTGTTCGGCGCTGGCGTTAGCGCAGCCTTGGCCTCGCGAGTTACCCGCGCGCGCACCGCCACGCAGATCTTACGCACGGGATTCCTGCTGGCGCTCGCCGGAGTCGTGTATGGGCTTAGGCACATTGGCGCGGATCTGCAATTTGAGCTGATGTCGATGGTGCAGCCAGGCGGCGGCTGGGGGATGCTGACGATGGTGTGCGGCGCCCTGATGGCGGCCGGTGTGGGTTTGGCGCGGCTGGCGCGGGCGCGATAGATCAACGCACGGGCCGCATGATCACCTCGTTAGACCGGCACGCAGAACGTTGCACTTCGCGATTGCACGGACGCCCATCCAGATCCTTGGTCAGACACACGCGCACCTCCTGCAGAAAGCGCCCGTTGTTCGTGCAGGTAACCACAAAGCCGCCCGCGGCGAACTTCGGGTTGGCCGCCGCGAAATCACGTTGCACGTCCTTGGGGTTCACGCTGATCTGCTTCATCGGCGCACGGTAAGCCTCTGGAACCTTCACGCTTTGAAACGCTTCAGCCGCTTCCTCGAAATACTCTTTTGCCGATAGCCCGCTGCAGGTGCCATGCTTGGCCCATTCATGACGCACCAGGCGGGTGCTTGGCATGATCGACAACATGCTCTCGACAATCTGCCGGTCCACTTGACCGGTGCTGCAATCCTGCGGCCAGCCGCGTTCTTCATACTGCGGCCATAGGCCATGCAACACGAAAGCGAAATGGCGTTGCGGGCCGCACTGCATTTCGTCGCGCTCTCCGGCGGGAGTCGCGCAGAAGCCGGGCGACCACGACAGCGCCATCACATAGAAATCGAACTTGCCCGCTTCGCTGCGCTGCCGCTGCTTGCGGCTCTTCGGACGGGCTTCGGTTCGAGCCAACTCAGTTGCCGCCGCCGGTTCGGAATTGCTTGTGGTTGCAGTGGTCCCGCCGCCGCTGCGACACGCGGGCATCAGGAGCAGGAGCGGCGTGAGGGTCAGAAGAGCGAGTGTTGACGAAGACTTCATAATGAGATGTGGTCAGGCTAGCAAATATCCATGCGCTGATCGGCGGTCCGATCTCCGATGCCGGCATTGGGGGCAATTGAGTTGGTCCGTAAAATCGCGCAGGCTTGAGGTTAAGAAGGTGCCAAGATGCCAAAGACTACCCCTGAAGTCCAAGATCTACAGCTTTTCACTCCTCCGCCACCATCGTGAAATTCCACCGATTTGCGCCAGCCCAGCGTATTTCAGACGGTTGAAAGTACCACCACCTACGGCACTCAGCAGGCGCCTGTCTCTCAAGATCGAGACAAATAAAGCAGCGTGCCAAACTGGTCGGATGTACTACAGGAGATCTCGAATTTCCAAAGCTTCCACCGTTTTAACGCCGATGCTGCGGTCGCGGCGGACGCCGTTAGAAAACGATACCTCGCCCAGCTTCAGAAGCACACCGGCAGAAACATAATTAGCTACTATTCTGGATTCCTTTCTAAGCCAGAACTCGATTCTGGAATCACCGACGAAGCCAAGAACGGTTTTGTGATGGCTGTGCATAAGCTCGACAAGTCCATCGGCCTCGACTTGATACTGCACACGCCTGGCGGTGGGATTGCAGCAACTCAATCCCTCGTAAACTACCTTCAGAAAGTGTTCTGACGGAACATCCGCGCAGTTGTGCCACAGGTGGCTCTCTCGGCCGGAACGATGATAGCGTGCTCGTGTCGCACCATCCTATCCTAATGGCTAAGCATTCCAACCTTGGCCCCATCGATCCACAACTGGCAGGCATTCCGGCTTATGGTGTTATCCGTGAATTCAAACGAGCCTGTCGCGAGGTCAAAAAAGATCCATCACGAATTCCGATTTGGCAGTCGATTATCGGCAAGTACATGCCAACCTTCATAAGCCAATGCGAAAACGCAATCGCGTGCTCGAATGCCTTTGTGGAAAATCAACTCGCGACCGGAATGTTCGCGGATGATCCGGCCCCAACCGCAAAAGCCAAAGCCGTGGTTAAGGGATTGAGCGATTTTGTTCAAAATAGAACGCACGACCGCCACCTACACGCCGAAGACTGTATAAAACTTGGGCTTGACGTTCAGACGGTGGAAGAAGATCAAGGATACCAAGACCTTCTTCTCACCGTCCACCACTGTTACATTACATGAATCGACTCATGAACACCGCGGCGTCAAGATTATCGAAAACCATAACGGAGCGGCAGTCATTAAGCAAAGGACCTGGGAAACTGCCTCTGCCGCGCCGGTATCCTCGCAGTGTCAGGTCAATCGGGGCTAATTTCAAACCGATGCACTACACCCGCAGCCCACCGGATCGGTGCCCGCGTGAATCCGGCCTTTCAGCCTAGTTACAATTGGACCTACAGTCAAATGATGTGGATCGAGAGGCTAAGCCATCGCAGCCCCGAATTCCCAGCTTTCCGTGGGCTTCTTCTTGGATAGCGTTTGGGCCCCACCCCGGCGGGCTCTTCTTGCCTTCGCCATAGTCGCGGCTCTCGAGGATTGGGTTGGGTGCGCCATGGATGGACGACGGCAGCAAGAAGATTATTGGTGGTTCGCGTTCCACAAGCTGGACCAATGCCAGCAGCATTTTGGGCGAGATGATGAATTTCGATTTCGTGAGGAATACGTACTGTTGGTGAATACGTCACAGCCGTTGAGCACAACCCCATCTTGAGAAGGTACTCATCATACTTGCCCGCTTGGAAAGAATTGAGGCGCTTCCAATTGTGCGGTTCCGTGTCAAACATTTATCGATCTTGATTGCGGAACCAACGCGAGTCCAGTTGGTTCATGTTCGCTCCTCCGGTGGCTTGATCGCCCGGAATCCCCGCCACAACGCCAAGTCATAAACAATCTTCAACACCCCCGCCGCCACGAACGGCGCGCTCATCCAACCCGCCGCAAACAACGCGCCGGTGATCGGCGGCGAGATGGCGCTGGCCACGCTCTTCGCCAATCCCGTCACCCCACCCGCCGCCGAGCGCTCATCGGGCTCCACGACGGCCATCAGATACGATTGACGCGCCGGCACATCCATCTGCGAAAGGCAGCCGCGCAGTAACAGAATTGCGATCGCCAGCGGCAGCGAAGGCATCCATGGCAGCGCAATCAGCAACAGGTTCGCCGGGATGTGGGTCCACACCATCGTGTTGACCAGCCCAATCCGCGAAGCCAATCGCCCGGCCACCATCGCCGAGAAAGCAGCCAGCAAACTCATCCCGAAAAAGATGCTGCCGATCGATGCGATGCCAATGCCGAAACGCCGGTGCAGCCAATACGCGAGAAAGCTCTGCACCACCAGTCCGGAGCCCAGCGTATCGATCATGAAAAGCGCCGAAAGCCGCATCACGATCGAGCGCGACTTATGTAGCCCGAAGCGCGGAGCGACGCTCTCATTCGGTTGTGGTTCAATACCCGCCGAAAGGCCGCGGAAGACGAAGAACAGCAGCGCCCCGCAAGCGGCATAGATAATGAAAACCGCCACGTAGCTGCCGGCGAAGCCAGCCACCAAAGCTCCCACTGCGCTTGCCAGCGAGCCGCACAACGTGTACCACGCTATCGCCGTCGTGCGATAGGCGGCGTTCGGGAGCGAATGCGTGAGCGCGGCTTGTTCGATCGCCAGGAACGGTCCCACTTCGCCCCCGTTGAGGCTGATCGCTCCCAGAAACGCCACCGGCGCCACCAGC
This sequence comes from Acidobacteriota bacterium, assembly GCA_043755595.1. Lineage (GTDB taxonomy): Bacteria > Acidobacteriota > Terriglobia > Bryobacterales > Bryobacteraceae > VFZP01. Next base: position 31,291 of record JAYUSQ010000291.1, read on the forward strand.
CATACGTTTGACGTAGAAGGCAACACCGCGCCCGCCAGAATCATTAGCGACGCGCCCAGCCCCAACATGCGCGCGCGGCCGATGCGGTCCGCGTTCAGCGTTACCCACAACGTCACGGCTGCATCGCCGATCATCGTCAGCGCCAGCAACCGCCCGATCTGCACTTCGCTCCAGCCTTGTGCCGAGAAGTGCAACACCAGGATCACCGACAACGCGCCAAAGGCAAATAGCCTGACGCCGCGTGAAAACAGGATCAGCCGGCCATCGCGGGACAGCGAGCGCAGCGTTTCAATTTCGGCCATCTCACGATTCGATCTCCACGACCAGCTTGCCCACGCCGTCCTTGTAGCCCGAAACCATTTCGAAGCCTTCGCCGGTGTGCGCCAACTCCATGCGGTGCGTGATGAGCGTGTCGGGAATCTTTCCGGATGCGAGCAGCTCAATCGCCTGATGTCCGCGATGGTTGCTTCGTTTCACCGTCTGAATCTCGAGTTCCTTGCTCATGGCCGTATGCAAGTCGACATAAAAGACGCGCTCGGACGGGATGCCCACCAGCACGAACTTCCCGCAAGGACGCAAGACGTGAAGCCCGGCGTGAATCGTGTCGAAGGAGCCGGCAGCGTCGATTGCGACGTCCACGCCCCGGCAATGCGTTGCGTCCATCACCGTCTGAAGCAAATCCTCTTTCGGGGCTAACACCGTAATGAATGACGAATCGATCTGACGGGCGATGCGCAGACGATGGGGCACGCGATCCAGGATGAAAATCTGCGAAGCGCGGGCGAGCTTAGCGAAGATGGCGCAAAGCAATCCAATGGGTCCCGCGCCTAGCACCGCCACCGTGTCACCTGCGCGCATCCGCATCAATTCAAAGACGTGAACTACAACCGCCGTGGGCTCAATCAACGTGCCGGTGATGTAGTCCATCGAGGCGGGGAAATGTTCGGCGTTGCGGGCTGGTACATTGGCGTATTCGCGGAAAAAGCCAGGCGCTTGCGTGCCGCCCATAAAAACTCCCTCCACGCAGTTGTTGGGACGCCCGCCGAGGCAATACTCACATTTTCCGCACACGATCGAGGGTTCAATGGCTACGCGATCGCCGACCCGATGTGTTGTCACGTCCGCACCTATGGCGACGATTTCTCCCACCGGCTCATGCCCGAGAATCATCGGAAACTGAGCGATCGAGTGACCGACATGGGCGTCCTGATACCAGTGCAAATCGCTGCCGCAGAGGCCGACGGCTTTCAACTGCACCAGTACTTCGCCGGCGGACGGAGCCGGTGGCTGAGGCCGTTCAAATATTTCGAGCGTGCGCGGGGCGACGAGTTCAACGGTTCGCATGGTGTATGGGCAGGGTTGAGAACGAACGAATTAACCGATAGTATATCGCCAATGCCAGTTGTAACTGAGTTGACCGGCCCTGGGTCCGGCGCCGCCGCCAGCGGTGGGCTCTCGTCCTTGACAGCGGGGAACCGGCCTGCCCCCGAGCGGTTATTGGCTCTCGACGTCTACCGCGGACTCATTATGGTCCTCCTGATTTCCCATGGGTTCGGACTGGGATCGCTGAAAGACCATCCGATCGGCCGCCATCTTGCCTATCAAGTGGATCATGTCGCGTGGGAGGGGTTGGTTCTGTGGGACTTGATCCAGCCCGCGTTCATGTTCATGGTTGGCGTGGCGATGCCCTTCGCCTTCGCGCGCCGCGAGGAGCAGGCGGCCGGCGGCGCGGGCTTCTGGCGGAGTTTCGCGCATGTGGCGCGGCGGTCCGCCATCCTGATCTTCCTGAGCCAACTCTTTGTCGCGGTAGGTTCGGGCCCCTATCAGTTTGGGTTAATCAACGTGCTGAGCCAGATCGCCTTCACCTATCTAATTTCAGAACTCCTGACCTCTAAGGAAATTGAGATGACCCCAACTTGTAGACAAGCCTGAGGTCAGTGTCAGGGAAGATGGTTTCGGTGGCATTGAG
>JAYUSQ010000292.1:0-10479 GCA_043755595.1 Acidobacteriota bacterium
CCGGTTGGAAGCGCTATCGGAGTTGGTCGGAAAACCGCACGCACCCGGTTGGATGCCCCTGTCGCAGCCGGTTGGCGCCAACCTCGCACCCGGTTTGAAGAAACATCGCACCCGGTTGGAAACTTTCGCCCAGCAACCTATAATCGCTTCAATGAGATAGAATAACCCAAAGCCTTTACAGACCTTCACAGAACTACCTATTCATAGTAGGCTTATTGGCATCAACAGAGCGCAACACACAAACTGACCCTGTCATGCCGAAACGTCAACCGCAATCGAATACTAACGCCAGTCTGATTCCATTGCCTGTTGCCGTTGATCTGATTCGTTTTGAAAAGAACCTTCTCCAGATCGGGTTTTTCGGCGCCCACGATACACGTCATCACAACCAGTCGACGCGCCGCATTGAACAATGGGTCAACCGGAGCGGGGAACGAATCCGCGTCGCTGCCGAGTTCCGGAGTTCCTCGTTAGGGTTGCCCTCGACCAGCGACCGCGACAAGTACATCGCGTTCATGAAGATAGCCATGGACCAGCGCGTCAAGCTGGGCCGGATTGAAAATCCGATCCGTTTCACGGGCTATCAGATGTTGAAGGAGTTGGGACTTACCTTTTCCGGCGAAAACTACGAAGACATCAATCGCTGGGGCCAGCGCATGGCCGACACAACCATCACTTCCGAACAGGTTATCTATTTAGCGGCGCGCAAAAAGTACGCCAACAAAACCGTCCACGTCTTCCGCAGCTTCGTGCGGGCAGGGCAGAGCAACAACGATGAATCGGGCCGCGCCGAGCACTACGAAGTGGTGCTCGAAGACTGGCTCTTGGAAAACCTTAATCAGAGCTATGTGATCCCGGAGGATTTTAACGCGTACCGGCAACTGACGCGCGCCACCGGCAAGGGGATTTTTGGCTACTTGCATCTTTGGTTTCACGCCAGCCAAGGACGGCCGGTCGAGAAAGACTATGGCGAGTTGTGCTTGCTACTCAACATCCCGGCCTATCCGCACGTTTCCAAGATCAAAGAGACGATGGGCCGGTCTCTCGACGAATTGACCGACATCGGCTATCTCTCCAGTTGGGATATCCGCAGAATGGTGAGCAAAGACGGCTTCAAGCTGGTGCTATTGCCGGGCGATCAGTTGCGCCATGTGCTCGCGCTGTCGCAGCGCAAGATTCAAGGCACGGACCCGAAGCCGGCGCCGGTCGAAGCCTCGCTGGAGAGCGAGGCGCTCAGTGCGCTGACCGGACAGGGCGTCAGCGAAGCCAAGGCCCAATCGCTGCTGCAACTCGCCACATCCGAGGCGATTCTCGAGCAGATCGAATATGCCAGCCATCTGATGGCGCGCGACCGCCGAGGGAAATTTGAAAACCCCGCTGGCTTCATCATTTATTCGATCGAGAACAACGTCCCGATACCGAAGGATTTTACCGCCGCTCGCCACAAGGCTGCCACGCAGCGCGCCGAAGGAGCCGCTGGCAGCAGCGCTGCACATCGCATCCGGTTGGAAGAACAATACGAAGAGTTCATCCACTCGCAGGTTGAAGGCGAAGTCAAGAAGCGGTTTATCGAGAGCGCCTTTATCAAACGAGTCGAATCGGTCATGCGCGATCGCGTCCGCAAAGAATCGCGCTTCGCCCAGATGAACCCGGAACAGCAGCGCGAAATCGCCGAGCAGATGCTGAGGCGCGAAGTCCGCGACTCTCTCCCTTTGCCGAGCTTCGAGCAATGGAATCAATCGACCGAGCAGATGAACCTGTTTGCCGATGTCGCCCGTAACTAAAAGCACCCAATAAGATTTACCCGGTCGGGCCGATAAGACCGTTGTCATGTCTGCCATCACGCCACTACGGTTTACCGGGATCAGCACCTTTTCCGAGGACTTCCAGGCAATCCTGACGCGCGCCGTGCAGATTGCCGCGTTGCCGATTCAACAACTACAGAATCAGTCCAACACGTTGATTACGCGTAAGCAATCGGTGACGGCGCTGAATGCGAACGTAGAGAGTCTGACGGATGCGGTGCGCTCTTTGGGCGAAATCGGCCGCACGCGGTCGTTGACCGTCACCAGTTCCAACACGACGCGCGTTTCGGTCCTCAACAACGGCGTCGCCACCGCTACCAGCTACGCCATCACAGAAATTACGTCGGTTGCCAAGGCGGCGTCTGAGACTACTTCGGCAGGGTTTACGACGGCCGACTCAACCCCCGTCGATGCGGATGGGCAGTTGGAGCTCGTCGTGGGTGACCAAACCTACGCGATCGATCTCAGCGCCTCCGGCAACACCCTTGAAAACCTTCGCAATGCGGTTAACTCAAGCGGCGCCGGTGTGACTGCTACCATTCTCAACACCGGATCGAATAATTACCTGTCGATCACGGCCAACGCGCCCGGATCGAAGGCGCTCAAGCTGCGCGATACGGCGGGCGACGATGGATCCAATCTGCTGACGGGAACCAACCAGGGCGCCAACGCCACTTTCAAACTGAACGGGTTGCTCGTGGATAGACCCGACAACGTGATCGCCGACGTGATCCCGGGCCTGACATTCACGATCCTCGACAAGACGGCGGTCGATGAGACCGTCAACTTAAACGCCGTATCCAGCCGCGGCTCAATTGCGACTGCGCTCGGCGCGCTGGTGACCGCGTATAACGCCACAGTCGATAAAGTGAACACGCAAATTGGCGAGCAGGCCGGCTACCTTAGTGGCGACCCGATCATTGGCCAGGTGAGCCGGACGCTGCGGCAACTCACCGGCTACTCCGGCTCAGGCTCGGGTTCGGTAAAAAGCCTCACCGATCTAGGAATTGAGCTTGACCGCAAAGGCAAGATGTCGTTCAATTCAACCAAGTTCTATTCGTTGCCGAGCGCGGCCATTGACGAAGCCTTCCAATTTTTAGGCTCCGAATCGACCGGCTTCGGCTCTGTGTCGCGGTCGCTCGATCAACTTTCTAATCCCGTCACCGGGCTCTTCCGGCTGCAGCAGAACAACTATGACGCCGCCGATCTGCGCATCCAGAAGCAGGTATCCGAACTCAGCGTGCGCATTGAACGCATGCAGGTTTCATTGGCGGCCAAGCTCCAGCAGGCCGACGCTCTACTCTCCGGCCTCCAGTCGCAGCAAAGCCAGCTTGAAAGCAGCCTCAAGAGCGTCAACTTTGTCGCTTACGGAAAGCAATGATTGATGAAAGCCCACACCGCTTTTCAAACCGAACTTGAAAGCACTTTGCTTGAACTCGAACTGGTGACGGCGCAGTTGCGGCGCTCAGATCCTGGCGAGTTGGGCGAGTTGCACGCGCTGGTTGGCCGGCGCGGCGCGGCCATCACGGCTACGCTTGCCTTGCTCGATGCGCCTGAACGCTCCACCTCCGAAGATTCCACCGCCGCGCGCCAGCGATTGCATGCCGTTCATGCGGCTGGGGAGGATCTCAGCGAACGCATCAAGCTGGTGCAGGCCGCCACGCGCGACAGCTTGCGCGAAATGCACCGCGTGCAGTTTGCGATTCGCGCCGTGGGGGCCGAAGCAGCCGACCCGGAGCCCTCTATGGTAGAAGTTCTCGCGTAGCTTCGGCTGCCTCAGCGGCTACGGCCGCCCAGTCACCGGGACGCGGCTGCCGGAAGAGCCGCATCGAAGGATACCAAGGCGAATCCAGCCGCCCGGTCATCCATCGCCAGTCGGCTGCGAATGAAAGCAATGTCCACACGCGGCGGCCCACTGTGCCGGCGAGGTGCGCCATGAGCGTGTCGACGGTGATCACCAGGTCGAGCTCGGCTACCAGCGCGGCCGTATCCACCAGATCGGTCTGTTCCCAGCAATGCACCATCGGCAAGCGCGCATCGCTGGCCATCAAAGCTTCTAACTCACCGCACTGCGGCCCGTGTTGGAGACCGATCAAAGCCATACGCGAGTCAACCGGGGCGAATGCCGATAGCAGCACTCGGGCGGGCATGGAGCGGCTGAGGCCGGCGCGATTCACCGGATTGCCGCCCCAGACGACACCGGCCCGGACGAGCCCGGCAGGCAACCGGGCAAGACGATCGCGCCAAAACGCGCGCCGGTCCGCGTCGAGAGAATAGGCGGGTCCCGGCGGCGGCAGCAACCCGGCTGAGGTCACGCCCGTCAAAAGCGGCAGACTCATGAGCGAGGCGTGCCAATCGAAATCGATCGCCGGCTCCATGCCAGCCTGGCGCACCGTGACCGCGTCCACACCCTCAGCCAGCGAGACCAAACCCGCCAGGCGTTCGGGGCATTCGACCACGATCCGCGCCGCGCCGCGCCGCTTAATCTCCGGCGCGAAGCGCAGAAACTGGACCGTGTCTCCCAAACCCTGCTCAGACCACAGCAACACGGTGCGCCCTGCCAGCGATTGCTCGCCATCCCAGGCTGTCTCGGCTGGGTACGGACGCGCCTTGGGCCGCGATTCGTAGTTGCGCCATCCATTGGCGAAATCACCGCAGGCCAGTTGCGCCAGTGACAGGTTCCAGCGTGCTTCGCCATGAGCCGGATTGGCCGCGAGCGCCCGCTCGTAGAGGCCGGCCGCCATCTCCGGCCGAGCCTCGGTGAGACAAACGCCCGCCAGATTATTGAGAGCATCGGCGTGCGGCCCTTCTCGCGCCAGCACCAGTTGATACGCCGTGCGCGCCTCCTGATGACGGTTGAGACCCTGCAGCGTCACGCCCAGGTTGTAGCGTGCATCAGAGTAATCGGGCCTGAGGCGCAGCGCGCTGCCAAGGGCAACTAATGCTCCTTCGTGATCCTCCAGCGCCCCGAGCACGTGACCGAGGTTGTTCCAGGTTTCCGGCGACCGGTCGTCGTGCGCCAGCGACAAGCGATAGACGTCGCGCGCCGCCCCCATTTCGCCCAGACGCCCCAGCGCCACGCCTTGCTTGTAGAAGAGCTTTGCCGACGGCTCCAGCGCCGCCGCTTGCCGGAAGGCCCGCTCAGCCTCGCTCCAACGCGAGTCATCGGCTTCCAATTGACCCAGATTGGCCCAGGCTTCGGCGAAACCGGGATCGAGCCGCACCGCATTTTGAAAAGCCCGGCGAGCCTCATCGCCGCGGCTCGCCTGCGCGAGAGCCGCGCCGAGCGCGTTAATCGTATCGGGATCGGAGCCGCTGCGCCGCACCGCTTCATCGAGCGTCTGGACGGCGTCGGTATGCTGACCCGACGACGACAACACGCGACCGAGCTTGGCCAGCGTCGCGGCATGGCCAGGCGCCAGTTGCAGGGCCGAGCGATAGGCGTCGATCGCTTCGTTGAATCGGCCGCCGCGCGCCAGCGCCAACCCGAGGTTAGAGAGAATACTCGGCTCACGCGGAGCGGCTTCTGCGGCCAGACGAAACAGCGAGGCGGCCTCATCATGGCGCCCGCCTTGACTTGCTTCGATCGCCCGATGATGCCAATCGCCGACAGTGGTCAACATGCCAACTCCACAGCCGCGTCAAAGCGGTCTTCGTTCACGTGATGACAAACCTCGGCTTCTCGCGTGTGGATCGTCACGTGACAACCGGGCTCGATGCGTAAGACTTGCGCGGCGATCTTGTGGGCCATCGACACCGCGCCTTTGCCGTCGTCTAGCACTACCAGGCGGCGCGTCCGTGCGGCTGATTCGACGATCGGGCCGAACCAATGCGGTAACACCGGCTGGACCGTAAACAGGCTGGCCGTTCGCCCGCGCGCGCTTGATTCCTCGGCGAGCGCTACGCCCTGCGGCAGCGTGAAACCGAGACACGCGATGGTCAGATCCTGGCCGGCGGCATACTGCACAACCGCATCGCGGCCCCAGGCGGAGATCACCGGGAGATCGAGTATGGGGGCAGGGAAGAGGCGTTGGCTGAGCGTGATGATGCGGAAACCGGGGCGGACCAATTGGTTCTGGATCACCCGCTGCGCCTCGCCCAGGTTCGTTAGCGAGTAGCCGTCGGCACGCGCGATCGAACAGATTCCGGCCAGATCGTTGAAGCTCGATTGCGGACCCTGCCAACCCTGGTCGCACACAATCGCGACAATCGAAAAACTCCCCAGCCGGTCCATGTCATGCGAGGCGCGCAGCAGGTTGAGCGTGTTCACCATCGGGTCAAGCGCGAGCGGCAGAAAATCGAGCTGCTTGACGAACAGCACCGAGTTCATCCCGGCCAGCATCATGCCAAACCCCGTGCCGACATGCGTATTTTCGGTATTGCCGACGTTGAGCACGCGTCCGCCGAGCGAGCGCGCGATGCCGCAAATGCGTGAGCCCTTATCGATGTTCTCGCCAAACTGCAACAGCTCCGGGTGCGCGGCGCCTTCGGTGGCGATGAGTGAATTGATAGCTTCTAGATAGCTGGGCATGCGGTGAGTTCCTCGGCTAGAATCGATTGCGCCAGGGCCGCCAGGAACCGGCTGGTAGCGGCGTATTCCTCTTCGCCCAGCGTTTGGCGCGCCACCCAGGCCGGATCGCGCGGCGAATCTTCCAGCACCAGACCGCCCGCCAGGCAAATGCTGCGCGGATCGGCGGGCCACCCGGGCGTGGCCCCGGCATGATTCGAAAAAGTGTGGACGATCGTTTCGCAACACACCGGTCCACGGCCGGTTGAGGGATGCTGGCCGAGCGCAGCGGCGTATTCCTCCGGTGAGTTCGAGGCGAGCTTGCGGTAGTCGACGCCAACTGCGCCGCACAACTGGCCGAGATCGATCGGCGTGCGGCGTTCATGGATGCGCGAGGCCAACGAATGGTCGTTGTTCTCGACGATGAACACAAGGTCAAGGTCATACGAGCGGGCGAACACGAGCGATTCCCAGAAGGCGCCTTCTTCTATAGCGCCATCGCCGGTCAGCACGAAAACGCGCCGCCCGCCGCCCGCTTGCCGATGGGCCATGGCGAGCCCGCAAGCGACCGGCAAATTATTGCCCAGGATCGACGACGAGTACACAATGCCGCGTTCGGGATTCGCCATGTTCATCGACCCGAGCCGCCCGCCGCTGACGCCGGCCGAGCTCAGCAGATATTCAAGCTCGATCGGTTGCAGCGCGCCGCCGCGCGCCAGATGATAGGCGAGGTTCCGGTGCGTCAACACCAGCCGGTCGCCCTCTTCCATCGCCCAATTGACGGCGACGGCAATGGCCTCATGCCCGATCGCCAGGTGAATCGGAATCCGGAAACGGCCGAGTTTGAGTCTTTCGTTGACCAGATGCTGCCAGTAACGCACCTGCAGGACCTGCCGCGCAGCCGCGACATGATCCTTGGCTTTTGAACTATTCCCGTTCATCGGTGAAGTAAGTGGAGACACTCAGGTCCCTGGACTGTAGTTCGTCGGGGGGAAGGGGGCCGAACAGGGAGGAGAGTCACTTACTCCCGTTAAGTGGAGGGCGGCCTATCCTCCACCGCGTAAGCCGCGCGGCGCGGAAACTCTACGCTCCGCCGTCCAGCCCGGGAGAAATGCGCTAGACTACTCGGCGATGAACGCTACTAACCCGATTGCCGCTGCCGAAGAGGCCGTCCGCGCCGCGCTCGCACGCTTCAACGCCGCTGCCAAGGTGGGTGACGGCGCCGCGCTTGAAGCCCTCCTCGCCGTCGACCTGATGTATAGCCACTCCAATGCCAAAGTAGAGAACAAAGCCGAGTGCATCGCCGGGCTTGTGCGTTCGAATATCGACTTTCAACAGCGCGACGGCTGGACCGTCGTAGTTTACAATGGCGGAACCTGCGCTATGGCCCACGGCAAGATGGACGCTCACAACCCGGGCGGCGTGATTGTGCCGCTGCACTTCATGATGATGTGGGTGAAGTCCGGTGAAAACTGGCTGCTGGCGGGCCGCCACACCGCGAAACTGCCGGCCTGACGGCCAACGAAGGCGCACCCCTATCCCCTGGTGCGGATCGGCGACACAGGTGTACTGTAGAAATAGGAAAAACCCAAGTTATGGCGAGTCTCGATTGGTCGCAGTGTACCGCCGTGGAGAGCAAAGCTTACGAAGTTCTTCGCCTGGCAACTGACGAGGGACATAAGAAATATAAGAAATATCAATTCTCAGACCAGTCTTGGTCTAAACAGCATAGAGGCCTCCCGCCAGATCAGCAGCTTCACGTACTCAAATTGCGCCAGGAATCACCCTTGGAACTGGTCGCCATCACCACTGCAGTGACCGCAGGCGTTGGGGCACTATGGGCCTTGGTGCAAATTGTGGAGAAAGTTAGCAACTGGCCCCTCAATAGAGACCTTCTTAGGCTCCAGCGCGACAAGCTTCGCCACGAACGTTCCAAGAATCAGATTTCTAGCCCAGACGAGATCGTACCCGACATTGACCAAATCATCGAGGTACGTCAGGCTGAATTCATTGTCGAAGATGTTTGTTGGTAGGTTGAACCAAAACTTTCGACATCAACATAGTAACTCGCCTGCCCCATAAGAAGCTCGGTTCGCGCGACACTCCGTCGACGAGGTAGCTCCCAGTTGGTGCTTCCCCCGGATTGGTCAGCCACTTCGTCACGCAATCACCCTGTTCTGTAACGCTCTGCCGGATTGGGTGGTAGATCGAGGGCGAATTGGGGATCGGAGCGGGACGAGTATTTTTTAACACCCGAGGGATGTTCTCACTTTTCTGCTCTGTACATATCCAGTGCTCGGAGTGTCAAGACGGGTCGTACGGCCAGTTCTTCGACCGAGGTGATTCGCCGCCACGATTTCTCTACGTTCGCAAACACGATGTTTTCAGTTCTCATGTTTCGGGTGATAGTCTCTCCCTTTAGCTCATCGTGTAGTCCTGAGAGCTCCTCGATTCGAATGTCGCCAGAGTACAGGCGGCTCTCGATAGTTAAGCAGGCTGTGATGTTCATGTCGTACAGTGTGCCGTCTGTATCGACCTTCACAGGATTGTCGACGAACTCAACGCCCTCATATCTTCCAGGTTTCTCAGGCAGTTTCTGGGTATTCCACTTGTGCCACAGGAGGTCTTTGACCGTTCCGAGCGGGCTTCCCTCTCGATTGAACAGGGTCATTTCTCGGTGGTCAATGTCGGTTCTCAGTCGGAAACGCCCAATTGACGCGAAGCGTAAGCTGAAGGCTTCTACACCAGTAAAGACGCACACTGCCGGCAGGAACCCCGTGGCAGACCACGGGTGATTGCCGGTATCGACGACGCGGTAGAGTTCAATTCCTGCATCCCCGGCTCTTTTCTTCGCGGCTTCAGTGTAACCATGTGCGGCCACCATCGCAGCACGATGGGCACCGACGTCTTGCACGAGCCCCATGAACTCCTCGACACCTTTAACGTCCAAGGGCTTCGCGTAGTCCTTGCAGTCGATCACGACGAGAACTTCGAACTGCGCGACCCTCTGTCGGATGCTGATGTCGATCTGCCGAGGCACCGCCGTTCGCTTCCCGATGATCTTATCGTTCAACGCGACTTTCGCGTCGCCAGCCAGGTCTCGTTGAATAGTGGCAACCAGTTCTTCGAAACGCTTCCACTTAGGTTGTTCCATGAGGGGTATGTTCCACGCAGCCCGAATGCTTCAGTATGCCATTGGCGTGGCCCGACGCCCATCCACGTCACGAACGAGCAGAGGAATCAGCAGACGGGAGGCGCGCGGACCGCCTAAATCACTCAGGTAGGCATATCATGGATCGGTCATGTCTCTTCCTTCCGACGTGCTCTTTCACCGTGCGCTCTTCGAAGCCCGCCCGGACTTGCAGCGGTGGGAGTACAACCCGACAGATTTCCCGTTGCTTCGTCAGGTACAGGACGCGCGTAGCGAGATTTTCGAGCGGAGCTTTGACAGAGGGTCTCTTCAGCCCTGTTTGGATTTTGTGACGCCAGTACCGGACGCATTTGGTAGTGTCCCGCAGGAAGCGATTGACGCGTTTGCGTTTCCCGATCCGGAGCAGATGGCGGTCTTCATCGCGATGACGCGTGTCCTCGTTGGCGAGCTGTCGGCACTCGGGACGATCCTCGCGGCTGCGGCAGAAATCCAAGAGCTCGTGGGCGTGCCAGATGCAGGACAACACCGGCTCGCCGACGCCCTCTTCTTTATCGGGCTCGAGTTCGTTGTCGGACATGAGCTGGGCCATTGTGGCTTGGGCCATGTGCCTGACCGGACGATCTACGCAGAATTCTCCGGCATCGAGAAAGAGCGAGCGAACCTCCTGCAGCGGCACTCGCACGAGTTCGACGCGGACAAATACGCTATTGGGGAGCTTTGCCACAACCTACTCGACAGCGAGTGCGGTGAGGCGTTGGCAACCTTGCTCCCGACCAGCGACCCGGCCGTCCACTACCTGCCGCTCATCGCGATGGCACTCACCGGCGTCTTCCTGCTCTACCTCCAGAACCACTCGCTCAGAATTCTTGACCCCGGAGAACAAGAGCATCCGCCCCTAGTACTACTGTGTTATAAATGATTCAAGCTGAAGGACTTGGCAAACTCCGCGATATCATCGGTCTGGAATGGCTGTACCTGAGCTCGGCGCCGGGCACTCTCTGGAGGAGGTGCGCCGC
>JAYUSQ010000293.1:0-3403 GCA_043755595.1 Acidobacteriota bacterium
CCAGGCAGATGCTGACGGTTGTGCGCAGGCTCTGCGGCCACCCGGCCACCGGCCCCAGCAAGGTCTTCGACCAGTCCATCGACCGGATCAAGCGGCCCATCTCGCCGCCCCCGGCCAGAAAGGCGAGTGGATCCGGAGAAGTGAGTAACTTTTCATTCATGACGGCATTTTAGCCCGGGATGGTGCGGATGCCGAAGTCGCCTTAACGCCCCCGATCAGCGGCCGCGAAGAAGCGAGCGCCCCTTTTTTGGGGTCGGACCAAGTTATGTGTTTGAACTATCGAGAATAGTCATACAGCCAATGCAGGTAGCGGTTTCTGTCCCGAGCAAACTTGAAATGAAAGTCCCGCTTGTGACAGATGGGTGAGGAAGCGATTCGCTCGATAAGACGCTGAAGCAGGCGCGGCGCTCAACGACGCAACATCCGATAAGCATCAAACCGGTTTCGATTCACCGCTAACAAGAGCAAGCGGAGGAACGAGGGCGTGCGAAAAAGGGCTAAATCTACAGCCTCAACGTCCGCGTTGAACGGCGCGAGCAAGCGTGCGCAGCCACGCTTGCGAGCGTCCGTTTTCGAACGCGTTGTTAGACATCACGAAGGCACTCATTGAACGGCGGCAATCAATTTCTCGAGCTGCTCATGTACCACCGTTGCCGATTTCAATAGTTTCTTATCGTGTCTGACCCCATTATTACCTCATCGACCTCCGACCACGGTGGCGGCTCGCATGAAACCGGCCCTCGGACTCTCCTCTTCCCGGCAGAACTTCAAACCGGGGCAATTTCCAAAAAGATATTTTCTATGAGGCTCAGCCCGTACTCCGGGACCGGGCTTGTCCAACAAACGGTTCAGATCGTGGCTCGCTTCGCTCGCACGATCTAACCTTATTCGTTAGGCGGCATAGGCCTCCGCCGAAGCTATTGCCGCACCCATGCCCAGTTGCGAAATTTGTGCGTACTTCTCGCCGATCTTCCGCGCATAGTCCGGTGAGTTGAACCCTCCCTGGAGTCTTTCGATGCTGTTCCAGACTCAGCGCCGGTCAGGGAGAGCGCCGGCACTCGCGCGTGATCGCATAGGTCAATTGATGCTGAGAAAAAGCCTCGCGTGCCGTAACTCCTGGCGTTCGCCATCCGCGGTTTTGCTCACCTCCAGCAACTGTCGATAATGAGCTGCTGCTTTGCTGGCCATGCCGGACATTTCGGCGGACCGCGCGGCGCCGTGCAGGCTGTTGAATCGATTCGGGTTTGCGCGCAGCGATGCCTCATACTCAACAAGCGCTTGCACGGGGAGATTCATGGCCACTAAGAGGTCTCCCATTAACTCTTGGGCGGGTAACAACTGGCCGGGCGCTGCAGGATGTTTGTATGTGCTCGCCTCCAATGCAACGGCACTACGCATTTGCTCGATCGCCGTGGCGTCGTTCCCTTTAGCCCAGGCCACCCAGGCGAGAGCGGCCTCTCGCTGTATGCCTACCTGCTTGGCCCAGTAGTCCTGCTTGGATTGCAACAATGCGTCGCGGAACTGCGTGAGCTGCGCAACTTCTCCCTCGGCCTCTTCTGTTTTGCCCAGATGTGCCGCACCCAGCGCGCGCGCGAAATGGGTCAGCGCCTGGGTTGCCGGAAAGCGGCTGGAGACAGGGGAGAGCGTGGCTGCGTCGTCCCAGCGCTGCAGCTCGAGCGCGAATCGCGCAGGAGCGGCCGCCTTTGCGTAATCGAATACCAGACTACGGGCATTCTCGGCGACCCTGACCCCGGCCATATTCTGCAGTACGTCCTCTGCAGATCCGGACCGCGCGCCCTGCAAGTAGGCGTATACAAGATAGTCCATTGTATGTACCTCTTCCTGGGCCCAGCCTAGTTCGCGGGCTGCAGCCCCAGCGGCAATATTGGAGTCGATGGAGTCTTGCCACATGCCCATGGCGATGTAGGTGTGCGAGGGCATATGCAATGCATGCGGCATCGTCGGTGCAATCGCTCCATAGCGACGCGCGGCAGGTAGCGCACGTGCGGCCAGCTCCGGATAGTCGTAAGCGTGGATGAGGTAATGAGCAATACCGGGATGATTCGGTTGCTTGGCGAACAACGCTTCCAGAATCTCGGCGCTCTTGAGTTGACTAGCATAAGTCTTGTCGTTCGGATCTGCGATCGACTGGAGGGCAAGTGCATAGAAGGCTGCGGCCTCACGGTCGTCAGGATATTCTTGGTAGACCTCCGCCATGGCCTTCGCATAGCCGAGGCTACGCGACTTGTGGTCGAGTCGGTCGAAGTCGCCATAGAAGTTAGCCAGCGCCGCAATATAGGCGCGTTCACGTTCGGACGGAGCGCCGAGAGCAATGGCTTTCTCCAAGGCAGCCTTGCCTTGCTGAAACATTTCCTTGGTCGGTGGAAACCACAATGGATACCACTTACTCATCGCCACACCCCAATGGCCCATAGCGCATGAGGGATCAATGTCTGTCGATCGGGAAAAGGTCTTCCCCGCCTCGGGATAGAAGAACGAATGCAGCATTGCGAGTGCCCGGTTGAATTCCGCTTGCGCGGCCGCGCTGCATGAGATTGGAAAGACCACATCTCCAAGTCGATCCGGAGCGCCGTTTGGTACCGGTTCGTCCTCATGGCCGAGCGCGCCCGGCGACGCGATCAGGAGCGCACTACAAAGTATGGTGGGCATCAAGAGCTCTTTCATCACATGCCTCCTTCTAGGGAACAGAAATCGTGCCGGTCAAGTCAACCAATTTTGAGTACCTCTCACGTCCGAGTCCCTGCGCTCTTGCGAGCCACGTCCTGTAGCGCGATTCACTACAGGGACTTTCATACGTTGCTTTCGTGGACCGCCGCGAAGAGGAAATGGACTTACCGCCTCCAGGCGATCGCAGGGAGCCTAGCGATGAGCCAAAGGGTGTTGGAGAAAGGCGGTTGAGAGCCGTCTAGGACACGCCCAGAGGTGTGGTGCAGGAATCCTCAAGACTCATGCTATGCCCTCTTGCTTGGCCACGCAACCGATATCGGATTGGATGAGGGTTGCTGAGGAGGTTTGGTAAACGAAACGCGCGCTAACGGCTGTGATGTGTTTCTTCACGCTGACGGACAGTGGGGCTAGCGAGCAGGTGGTGGCCATCATGCCGACCAATGCGTCTGGCGTTCGGGGCCGCCATAACGAACAGGATTTTATCCGTCGTGCGGCAGCATGGCGGATAAGATCGGTTGAACTAAACCGCTTCGCGGTGGTGTCGTAACTCGACCGTTTCATCTGCTGTGCCCGCCTGAATTGTCAGGCGCCAACTCGTCTACAGCATCGGCCCGCTGAATCCTCGATCCTGATCATTGCGGGGGACGTCCCCGCGTTGATCGAGGAGACGAAGATGAAATCCCTACGCCAGCAGATGACGGACGCAATGGTTCTG
>JAYUSQ010000294.1:0-73937 GCA_043755595.1 Acidobacteriota bacterium
AGGCCGCGAAGCGCCTTAGTTGCGGGCCTGGCGAAGACAAGCGTGATCCCACAAAACAATTCTACATCAAATTGTTTTTTTATAACACAGTAGTACTAATGTCGTAGTTATTCCGCACGGCGGGCCAATCGAGCGATGTCAACACCGACATAGACAGATCGGATCTTACCACAACCTTTAACATCCCTATCGATCAAGTTCCATCTAGCAACTGGGGGGCCCCTTCACGTACAGCATCGCGCAATCGAGCCGCATTTCCCCGCCCCGCCCCGCCCCCAAATCCCTAAAGATTAATATCCCGAGTCTCATCCAGCGCCGCCGTATCGAACGGCACGCCCATCACCCGAAACCGCTCCAGCACCCCCGGCGTATTCCCCGTCCCTCGGAAACGCCCCTGCACTTTCCCCGCGTCGTTAATCCCCACCCGATCAAACGTGAAGATCTCCTGAATCTTCACATTCTCATCTTCCACGCCCAGCACCTCGGCAATGCTGACGATCTTGCGGCTGCCGTCCTGCAATCGCGAAACCTGCACCACCAGTTTGATCGCGCTCGCCAACTGCTGCACCACGACCTTCGTCGGCAACTCCACATCGGCCATCAACACCATAGCCTGCAAGCGCGAAAAAGCGTCCTTCGGCGTATTCGCGTGGATCGTGCTCATCGATCCTTCGACGCCCGTGTTCATCGCCTGCAACATATCCAACGCCTCCGCGCCGCGGCACTCGCCGATGATGATGCGATCGGGCCGCATACGTAAAGCCGTCCTCACCAACATGCGCTGATTGATGCCGCCCTGCTTGTTCAAATTCGGCGGCCGAGTCTCAAACTTGATCACGTGCCGCTGTTGCAACTGCAATTCGGCCGTGTCCTCGATCGTGATGATGCGTTCCTCTTCCGGAATAAATCGCGACAGCGCATTCAACGTCGTCGTCTTACCAGAGCCCGTACCGCCAGACACCAACACCGTCGCCTTCGACGCCACGCACGCCTGCAAAAACTTCAGCATCCCCGGCATCACCGTATTGTTGGCGATCATCTCGTCCGACGTAATAACGTGGCGGCCAAAGCGGCGAATCGAAAGCGCAGGCCCATCCAGCGACAGCGGAGAAATAATCGCATTGACACGCGAGCCATCCAGCAGCCGCGCATCGACAATCGGATTCGACTCGTCCACGCGGCGGCCCACCAGCGAAACGATCTTCTCAATGATATGCAGCAGGTGCGCGTTGTCCTTGAATCGCACTGGCGTCAGCGAAAGCTTGCCCTGCCGTTCCACGTAAATTTTGTTGTAGCCGTTGACGAGAATATCGGAAATCGTCGGTTCCTTCAGCAGCGGCTCCAGCGGCCCCAAACCCAGCACCTCGTCCAGAACCTCTTCGACGATCTTGTTCTGCTCGGCCGTCGTCATCGGCAACCGCTCTTCGTCCAGCAGCCGCTCCACCACGCGCCCGATCTCCTGGCGAATCCGGTCCTTTGGAACGTTGGCGACCTGTTCGAGGTTGATCACCCCGATCAGTTTGCGATGGATCTCAGACTTGAGCTCGAAGTAACGATCGACGCCGCGCAGAGCCGTAGCCTGCGTCGCAGCCGTGGAAATCGCTGTCGCGGCCGCCGACTGCCGGGTGGCCGGACGCGCCGGACCGGACGAACGCACAGGTGGTCGAAAGTTGCTGCCCAAGGAAGATCTCCCGTGTTCTATTCTAGCTGCCGCGAAACCAACGGCCCGTAGCTTATCTCAAACCCGTCCGCCCGCGCCGCGGACTCGGATAGTCAGTTAAAAGATAAGCTAAGATAGTAGTACTGCCGGTTCATCTCCGATATGTTACTGATGTTCAGCCAGCCGATCTTCTCCAGCCTGGCAAAGGAATTCCGCGAATGAGTTACTGGCATCTGGCGCAAATCAACGTCGCACGGGCGGTCGCCGCCGCCGATAGTGAGGTAATGGCGGACTTTTACGCCCGCCTCCCTGCCGTCAACACAACGGCCGACGCAAGCCCCGGCTTCATCTGGCGGCTTCAGGACGAGTCTGGCAACGCTACGGCTATTCGCACCTCTGACGACCCGTTTCTGCTGGTCAACATGTCCGTCTGGAAGAATCTCGATTCTTTGAAGGCCTTCGTCTATCGCTCCTCCCACGCCACTGTTTTCAGCGAGCGCGAACGCTGGTTTGAGAAGCCCACCGTGGCGCATCAGGCCCTCTGGTGGATTCCGGCCGGTCACATTCCGTCGCTCGAAGAAGGCAACATCCGGCTGGAGCGATTGCGCTCGGCGCAACCGACCCGCTTCGCTTTCACATTCACCCACGCGTTCGCCGCTCCGCCTGAGCCACCCGCCCACGGCCCCGGTCCTGTGCCGCAGCTCTACGATGGCAAGCGGCTGCGAGTCATCTCCAACACCGGCCCGGCTGGTATCGGACCGGGCGAAGTTTTCGAATACCGCCAGGACGGCGCGCGCGTCTGGAGCGTCTACCATACCGAACAGACCCGGTTCGGTTCTCTCGTGGCGAGCGTAGACCCCGAAGGTAAGCTCGACCTGCGCTACCAACAGTTGGACCCCAAGGGTACGCCGCGAACCGGCAAATGCGTGAGCACTCCGGAACAACTCCCCGATGGCCGGCTCCGGCTTCATGAGGCCTGGCAGTGGACCAACGGCGACGGCTCTCAGGGCGAAAGCATCCTCGAAGAAGTGCCAGCCGGCGAATAAACCTACCCGATCAAGTCCGGTAGAATTTCGCCGGACTTGCCGCGTAGCGCAGCATCGACGACGCCCGACATCGGCGTCTCTTCCAGATTCACTTCAATCACTTTCGCTTTGGCTTTTCGCGCCAGCGCTATCAAACTGGCGGCTGGATACACGACGGCCGACGTGCCCACTACCAGCAGCACTTCGCAAGACTCGACCGCGTGGCACGCCTCCTCAAACACCCCTGGCGTGAGGGCCTCCCCAAACCAAACGACACCCGGGCGGGCCACTCCGCCACACTGGCACTTGGGCGGAAGCTTCGGCAACGGCACGCGCCGATCGGGCCATTCCGCGCCGCAAACCGTACACCGGAATCGCCAGATGTCGCCATGCAGTTTGAGCCCGCGATGGTTCCCCGCCCGTTCATGCAAGCCATCCACATTCTGCGTGATCAAGGTGAAGTCCTGTTTGATCTGCGCCAGGCGCGCCAAAGCCAGATGGCCGGGATTCGGCTGCGCGTCTTTGATCAGCCCGCGGCGCCAGTCATACCACTCCCAAATCAGGCGTGGATCCTTGGCGAAGGCTTCCGGGGTGGCCAGTTCTTCCGCCCGGAAATTGCGCCACAATCCCCCATCGCCGCGAAAAGTAGGCACGCCGCTCTCGGCGCTGATGCCCGCGCCCGTCAACACGGTGACGGCGTTGGCCGCCGACAGCCACGCGCGCGCCCGCTCGATCACACCTTTACCGCCACCAGGCGCAGCCGCCAATAGTCGATATACCAATTGCCGTCGCGAAACAACGCCGGACGCGCGCGCTCCTCCACTTGCGCCAGCCATTCGTCGCGGCCAGCTTCGGGTACGCGATCCAGCCAATGGGCGCCGAACATCCGGATCCAATCGCGCAAGCCCGAAACAGAATCGTCCATCTTCGTGGGACGCGGAAACAACCACGCCTGCCGCAACTCAATCCCCGCGCGCGCCAGAATAGCGCCGTATTCCGGGATGCCTGCGAAATACCAGGGATGCTCGCCTTGCGCGGCCTCGCAAACCGCAGCGACATTGTGCAGACCGCCAAACTCCGCGACCATCCGTCCGCCTGGAACCAACGCGTCCGACAAACATCGCGCGGCCGCATCGGCGTTTTTCACCCAATGAAGCACGGCGTTTGAAAACACCGCGTCAAACTGTTGCGGCAAGGTGAAGGCCGTCAGGTCAGCCACATCAAACCGCAAGGCGGGAAACGCAGCGCGCGCCTTGTCGATCATCTCCACCGAATGGTCGATCCCGTAGACCTCGGCCCCCGCTTCGGCGATGCGCGCCGTCAGTTGGCCGGTCCCACATCCCGCATCCAGAATCCGCTCGCCCGCCTGCGGCGCCAACAGCGGCACCAAGTCCGCGCCGTACTGATAGACGTACGAATGGCGCTGGTCATAGAATGCCGCGTCCCATTGTTGACTCATCGAATCCTCCTCAGCTCAAGGGCTTTCAGATAAGTCATCCGGCCTTCGACCACGATCTCGCGGACGCCCGGCTCCAGCGGCAAACGTCCCAGCCGCAGACGGCTCCATGTCATATCCGGCGCAGCGCTGTTATGAGGAGCGCGCTCAGGCAGAACATTCGGCGCCAGCGAATCGGCCTGGCCCGTGCGAGCCCCTAACGATTCCTCGCCGACCGCCACACTCACCGGCAAATCCGGCGCCGCCGCCAGCAACTGAGCCCACACTTCATACCTTCCCCCTGCCGCCACGTCGATCCGCCACGAAGCGCGCGCGCCCGGCGCCTCCCAACCTTGGATGAAATCGTTCGCGAAACCATTGCGCGCAAAAAACGCCGCCCCCTTGGACAACTGGGCCAAAGGCGCGTTGAGCACCGCTGGATTCTCCTCCCAGTAGCCCACCGGAATGGGAGACACGCCGGGCGTGAAGCCCGCCGTGATGGAAGCGAACCATTCGCGATATGCCCGATTCAGCCGCGCCAGTTCAGCGGGATGCTCCGCCGCCAGGTTTTTCGCTTCGCCGGGATCCGCCTCAAGGTCGTAGAGTTCTGTTCCATTCACCATCTTCCAGCGCTGCTCGCACGCCGAACCTGGAAACGGCTTCATCGGATCGGCCTGGTGATCGGCATGAGAAAAAACGATCCGCGCCGGCCATGCGCGTTCACCCGGGCCGGGCATCAGCAAAGGCTTCAGGCTCACCCCGTCGACGCGCGGGGCACCAGCGGCGCCAGCCACCCCACAAAGATCCAAAAGCGTCGGAAACACATCGATGTGCGTCGCGGCGCGGTCTACCTTCCGGCCTGCCTCAGCGTGACTGGGCCACCGCAAGAAGAAAGGCGCTCGCGTGCCTCCTTCGTAGACCGCGCCTTTTCTTCCACGCAACCCAGCGGCGTAGCGTTGCGTCTGCGGGCCGTTGTCGCAAAGGAAAATCACGATCGTGTTCTCGCGCAGTTTCAATTCATCCATTCGCGCCAGAAGCCGCCCCACGTTGTCGTCAAGATTTTCCACCATCGCGTGAATCGCCGCCAGTTCCGGATCGCCCAGACTCTTGTGACGGTCGAAATAGCGGTCCGGAACCTGATACGGCGAATGAGGCGCGTTGAACGCAAGGTAAAGGAAAAATGGCCGGGCGCGATGCCGCTCGACAAACGAGATCGCCTCGCCGGTCAACGCATCGCTTACGTAGCCTTTCAGTTGATCTGGCTTCCCGTTGCGCTCGCACGGTGAGTCGAAGTAGCGATTCCAATGCCCTGGCCGGAACCCTACAAACTCATCGAACCCGGAAGCGTGCGGCACATTCGGATAATTTTCGCCCAGGTGCCATTTTCCCAGCAGCGCTGTCCGATAGCCCACCGATTGCAGCACCCGCGCCACGGTTACTTCCTTGTGGCGCATGGTTTCGCGTCCAGCGGTCACGCCATGCACGCCGCAGCGCAACGCGTATCGGCCGGTCAGCAGACTGGCGCGCGTAGGAGCGCAGACGCTGGAGACGGTGAAGCGGGTGAATTCGACAGCTTCGGCAGCCAGCCGGTCCAGATTCGGCGTCTTCAGCCGGGTGTTGCCGTGGAGCGAAAGGTCGCCGAAGCCCTGATCGTCGGTCATGATCAGGATCACATTCGGCTTCGTCCGCCTCTGCGCGGGAAGGAGACTTGATGCTCCCAGAAGGGCCGCGAATTCGCGCCTGCGTATCATCTCTCGTACATGATACGGGAAGCGCCGCCCGGCGGCTCGCCCTACTGTTGTTCGGTGAAGGGCTCTCCGCCGTATCCATCGCCATCCACCGGCCAAGCCGACGGATGCACCAGGAAAGAGAACGACAGAAAGCGTTGCAGGAAGCTCTCGCGTTCGGCAATCGAAACCCACTTCAGGATCGAACGCTCACCGGGCTCACTGAAGAATCCCACCCCGCCCCGCCGTAACCTGCGGTCGCTCCAGGAATCGACAGCCTGTCCGTTAACCATAGTCGTGAAGCGATCGCCCCGGACACCCATCTTGACCTCGTAGGTCATGTCGGCCGTCATCGCAATCGGAATCGGCAGCGTCACCCGATTGATCGGACTACCGTTCAGCATCGTGTAGCGGATGATCTCGGCACGATCGCCCCCGGCTCCACCTTTATGAACGGCGATCTTGGTCGCGTAGTAATTCCGCGAGTCGCGCGCCCGGAACGCCCAACCCAGCGCCTTGCTCTCGATCTGCCCGGCAAACTGAATGTTGTAGTCTGAGAGCGCCAAAGTAGGCTTCCACAACCGCAATTCCCCTACGCGTACGGAATCGCCGATTTTCGACCAGCCGCTGGTCAAACCCGAAACTCCGTTCTGCCAGTTCCTGAGGTCCAAGTGAAAATCTTCCCGAATGGAGATCGAACTCTTCGACGACGGGAACGCCCGCGATAAACGGTCGGTCAGCCCCGCCACCGGAGGCAGATAGCTGTCCGCCGCTCCCTTGCCACTCGGTCCAGGAGACGTAGGAAGGAACATCACCATTAGAGTGGATAGAACGACCAACAAAACACCGGCGCCCGGGCCAAACGCGGCTGACGGCTTCGAAACCGTCGTTGCTTCGGTCTTCTGCAGCCAACCGTCCTCTTGAGAGTCCTCGTAATGAAGGTCCCTGGCCATCCTTGCCGAGTACACCTGCCGAGCTCTTTTGCGATGTCCATCGCAACAGAACTGACGGTCCACTAAGCGGCGCAGCAATCCGATTTTTTTGCTACATTGCAGGCAGCGCATTTTACTCTCTCTTCGCGTTCACTCCTCCCCGGAGTTCTTCGCTAACGCAATCCTACCAGCGCAACGCGCGTATTCCTAGGTACTAGGTGTCGATTCGCCCCCACATGCGGAATTCACCTATGTGACTAAGATGACGCGCCGTCTCATTTGGTACTACAAGCCCCCGAGTTGGTTTGTTAAAATGAAAGCTAGCTTACTGAACATGCCTCTACCACCTCGTGCGCCGGAGAAAAAGCTCAACCCTGAAGTCGAAAGGCTGGTCTACCAGTTAAAGGTGATTCGCCAAGAGGCCGAGGGTCTACTCGTCGACATGGGTAGCGAGCAGCTGACGTGGCGGCCCGCCCCGGACCGGTGGTCGGTTTCTGAATGCTTCGCGCATCTGAATACGATCAATCGCAAGATGGGCGAAGAGATCGAGAAGTCGGTCACACGCGGCCGGCAAGCCAATATGGTGAGCGATGGGCCGTTTACTTACGGCTTCCTCGCCCGGATGTTCCACCGAATGACGGAGCCCCCGGTCAAGCGCAGGTTCAAGACGCCCGCGGCATTTATCGGACCCGCTGGACAGCCATGGCCGCAAATCGAAGCCGATTGGAAGTCGACGCACGACAGGATTGACGATCTGTTGCAACGGGCAAACGGCCTGGATCTGGCTCGAGTGAAGGTGCAGTCACCCGCTTCCCGGTGGATCACTTACCCGCTGGGAATCGCATTTTGGATTCACGCCGGGCATGACCGCCGTCACCTTTGGCAGGTGCGGCAAGTGATCAACGACGTGCGGTTCCCCCGCAAGGTCGCCGCCGAGAAACAGCCAGCCTAGAAGCGTTTTCAGGCTAATCGTTAACTCGCACTTGCTTACGCGCCCGCCTCGGTACCGAACCGCGACGGCTACGGAGCGTATCGCTCTAAATGACTCCTGGAATCGTAGCATTGCGGAAATCGAATATCCGCTCCACGTCGCCCCGCACCATCAGTCCATGCACCAGATCGCCAATCGGTCCGAAGGGTAACTCGTAGTGGACTTCATCGACGATGCGCGTACCCGCGGCGGCCGGGGTGAACCGATGTGTATGTCGCCACAACTTATACGGCCCCTTGCGCTGCTCATCGACAAATTGGTAAGGCGGCTCCCAATTCGTGATCTCCGTTAGCCAGCGAGCCGGCAGGCCATGGATGCGCAGTTTGTATTCGATCAGCGCTCCTGGTTTCATGACGATCGGTTCTGGCGTGACCACCCGAAAACGCACCCACGGAGGAGTGATCCGTTCAAGATTGCTGGCGCGCGAAAAGAAATCGAAAACCGGGGCGAGCGGCTGCGGCAGCCACAACTCCCGTCGCAGGACATGTATGCTCAAGCGTTCACTTCCTTATCTGAGTAGGCTGGCGAAAGCGCCCACGGTTCCCCGGGCAGCGCTCTCAGACAGCCGGCCTTCGCCAGCACCAACTGAACGTCGCCGATATGGCGTTCGCGGAACATGCCCTCGCAGCAGGCCAGATAGTAATCCCACGTTCGTAGAAACGGCTCGTCAAACCCGAGGGCTCGCACATCGCCGGTGGCGGCCAGGAAGCGGCGGCGCCATTCGGCCAGCGTGTAAGCGTAGTGCAGGCCGATGTCTTCCAGGCCATGAATATTCAACGCCGTGCAGCGCCCGAGCGAGTTCTGGATTTCCTTCAGTGAAGCCAACTGCGCCCCCGGAAAAATTCGCCGTTGGATCCAATCGCTTCCCTTCTGGTAGTCATCGAAATGGCGTTCGTTCATGGTGATCGTCTGCATCGCCATCATCCCATCGGAAACCAACAGCCGGTCGCAGGCTCCAAAGAAATCGTCGTAATGTTCCAGGCCCACGGCCTCGAACATTTCAATGCTGGCGATCTTGTCGAATTGACCGCGCAGCTTGCGATAGTCCTCCAACAAGAGTTCGATTTGACCGTTCAGGCGATGCTGTGCAAACCTGGCTGCGGCATAGTCGTGCTGCTGCCGGCTGATCGTGGTCGTCGTGACATGACAGCCGTAGTGCGTGGCGGCGTGGATGGCGAAGCCTCCCCAGCCCGTGCCGATCTCCAGAATCCGATCCTTCGGGGAAAGACCAAGCTTGCGGCAAAGGCGATCTACTTTTTCGATCTGCGCGTCCTCCAGCGAAGTCTTCGGCGTCTCGTAAATGGCCGACGAATACAGCATGTTGCGGTCGAGAAAAAGCCGAAAAAAGTCATTACTCAGATCGTAGTGAGCCGCGATGTTGCGGCGGCTGCCGTCCAACGTATTCCGGTTGTGCAGGTGGCGCACGCGATTCGCGACGCCGCTCACCCAGCCGAGCGCTCCACCGCGCTTTTCTATGTGTTGCTGATTGCGGACTGCCATGCGCGTTACCGCCACCAGATCCGGAGTGGTCCAATCGCCGTCCACGTACGCGTCGCCGGTGCCTTCATCGCCGCCCCAAAGCACCCTGCTGAAGAAGCGCTCCCTGCGCACGGCGATCGTGGCGTGGAGGCTTGCACCCGCGTCTCCAAACGAGTGAGTCCGGCCATCTGGAGTTACTAACTCCAGATGAGCGTCGCGAAGCCGTTCCAATACCCGGAATATCATCCGGCGAGCCGAGCTGTTAATCATGAATTTACCCCTGGATGCGGGACCACCGGAACGCCTTTCAGGTAGAGCCGCAAAGCCTGCCAATGGATGGCTGCCATCACCTTGCCGGTCATAAACGGTTGTCGCAATAAAGCCTTGGCCAGATTGGCGGACGTCCACGCCCTACGCTCCAGCGCCAGTGTGGCGTCGAAAAACGTTTGCCCCTGGTCGAGCGTGTTCATGTGAAGCACCAGACGCTCGGCCGGTTCAGTTACTACGAACTCATAGTCGAGAGCCATCTTCATGAAGGGAGAAACGTACATATCTTTTGGACACGCGAAACGCAATGAATTCCGGCCGGCCAGCACGTTGTGCGGACCCAGCCAATAGTTTCGGCTTTCCCCGTAGGTGTTATTCACTTCAGCCATCACGAGCGGCGTTCCGCCCTCCTTGCGATAGCAAAAAAAGAGCGAGATCGGATTAAAGCAGTAGCCTAAATAGCGGAGGTGAGTCAGCAGAAATACGGGTCCGTCCGGAAACTGAATACCCTGGGCCTGCGCGTCGGTTTGCAGCCTGCGCCGCAAAGTGAGGGCGGGATCGCCAAAATGATCCCGTTGATCGAAGCTGGCCCAGTTGAACCGGTTGTAACTGGACAATCGGGAGCGCTGCATCGTTTCTGGAATTCGGTCTATGTCCACCAGCGCCATGAACAGCGAGTAACTAAACTCGTGCCGATGAGGTTGAAAACGGCGATGGCGCAGCGTACCTGTATAAATGGCGGGTTCTAATGTCACTATACTTGCACTCCGAGACTTTCGGCCACGCGCAACGCGGACCGTACACCATCCTCATGAAAGCCATAGAACCAATAGGCCCCGCAGAAATGAGTCCGGCGGCGGCCGCTGATCTCCGCCCAGCGCTCCTGCGACCGCAACGCCGAGCGATTGAAAACCGGGTGATGATACACCATCCGTTTCAGCGAGTGCTCCGCGGCGATCGCGCCATTCGCGTTGAGAGTGACGCAGTATTGCTCGCGCGTGGAAAGCGATTGAAGCCGGTTCATGTGATAAGTCAAGGTGACTTTGCCGCGGTCTCCGAGCAGGTAGTTCCAGGAGGCGCGCGCGCGCGGACGGCGCGGCAGGAAGTCCGCGTCGGTGTGCAGGCAGACCTCATTCCGCGTGGTCTCGAACTGAGACAAAACTTCGCGCTCCCTCTCCGCCGGATCGGCCAGCAAAGGCAAAACCTGGTTGCCATGACAAGCGAAGACCACTTCGTCAAAGCGCAAGGACGGGCGCCCCGCAATGTCCAGCTGCACGCCCCCTTCGCTACGCGAGATCGATCGGATTTCCACGCCGGTGTGAATGCGGTCGGCGAAAGGGGCCGTAATGGGCGAGAGGTAGGCGTGGCTACCACCGCGAATCGTCAGCCATTGAGGACGTGTGTTGATGCCCAGCATACCGTGATTCAGGAAGAAGCGAACCAGAGTGTGCGCCGGAAACGAACCGATCTCTTGGGTCGGCATCGACCAGACGGCTGAGGCGATGGGATACAAATAGCGCTCGACGAACTCCGGGCTGTAGCCTCCGGCTTCGACAAAGTCAGACAGAGTCAACGCCGTCGCCTCTGCCTGATCCAGCAGCTTAGGCGATTCCCGGTTGAAGCGTAGAATCTCGGCAAGCAATCGATAATGTTTCGGCTGTAGCCAGTGGGCGGACTGGGCAAAAAAACCTCCCAACCCGCGGCTCGAATATTCAAAGCCTCCGCCTGCCGACGCAACCGCGAAAGACATATCGCTCGGTTGAGTCGCCACGCCTAACTCCGAAATCAGGCGGCAAAAATTCGGATAGGTGCGCCGGTTGTGGACGATGAATCCGGTGTCGACTGGCAGCGGTCCTTGGCTTGAGTCCACCATCACCGTGTGCGTGTGGCCGCCCAGGCGCTCGTCGCGCTCAAACAGAGACACTTCATGCTTTCGGCTGAGGTAGTATGCAGCCGAGAGGCCTGAGATGCCGGCGCCAATGATTGCGATCCGGCTCATGGAAGGACCTGAGTGGCCAAGCGACAATTTTGGGGGAGGCTGGAAGGTTTGTCAATCATTCGACCTGTGTCGTCTCGCCAGGGTGGTGTTTGGGACCGTCGTCTGATATAAGATGCATCTAGCTGAGATCAGACGCAAAATGTTTCGGGCACCGACAAAATAATCCGCCCGGGGCGATGCCACCGGAATCAAAAAGGAAGATTCACTCCAAAAGCCGCGGTTCAGCCATGAAAACAGCCCTCAAAATTCTTTTCGCGACCATGTTCGTTTGGATGATCGTCGTCACCATTCGAACCGGCTTGACAATAAGCTTATGGGACGCGTGGGATTCATTCGGCGAAAACCCTTGGGCGGTGGCGACGTTGTACGATGCCTACTTCGCGTTCATAACATTCTGGGTGTGGGTGGCTTACCGGGAAACGGCTATGTGGGCTCGAATTCTCTGGCTAATCCTGATTCTATGTTTGGGGAGCATTGCGATGTCCTTTTACGTCCTCGTAAGGCTCTTTCGTCTTAAGCCGGAGCAGCCCGCCGAAGCGATCCTGCTGCGATGAACCTCGTGATCGCCGGCGCGGCCAGCGTAGCCATCCTGATGTTCGTGTTGTGGCTGATTCAGTTGAGAACTGGTAACGCGTCGATCGTCGACATGGGTTGGGCCGGCGGTCTCGCGCTGCTGGGCGTTCTCTATGCCGTTTTGGGCGGAGGCTTCTGGCTGCGCGCGGCTCTGATCGGAGCGATGTCCGGGATCTGGGGACTGCGCTTGGCGATCTACCTCGGGACGCGTATCGTTGGACACCCGGAAGAGGGCCGCTACCAGGAGCTTCGGCGCAGTTGGAAAACGAATCTGCCTTTCAAGTTTTTGGTGTTCTTCGAATTCCAGGCTTTGACCTGCGTTGTCTTGGCGACGCCGTTTTTTCTGGCTGCACGGAACCCGGCCCCCCAAATTTCGACGCTTGAATGGTTTGCGGTCGCGTTATGGCTTCTTGCTTTGGCGGGAGAAGCCACCGCCGACGCCCAGTTGAGTGCGTTCAAGGCCGATCCGTTGAACAGGGGCCGCACCTGTCAAGTGGGCCTCTGGCGTTGGTCGCGTCACCCGAATTACTTCTTTGAGTGGCTGATTTGGGTAGCGTTCGCCCTCTTCGCGTTGGGTTCTCCAGAAGGTTACTGGGGTTTACTCTCGCCGGCTCTGATGCTCTATTTCGTTCTCCGCGTCACCGGCATCCCAGCCACCGAAGAGCAAGCCGTTCGCACCCGTGGCGATGAGTATCGCCGGTATCAACAAACCACTAGTGCTTTCGTGCCGTGGTTCTCAAAATCAAACAAGAAAGTGTCCGCATAATTGGTGCAAGCCTGGTACGAGCCCATCGTTGAACGAGACCTGGTTCCCGACTGGATATTGAGAGCGGGCATCCGGCAGCTCGCAGCCGAGCGTCTCCGCGAAGAAGATCAAGGCGATCCCGAACGTCAGCGCGCGCGCCAACTGCGCTACATCGAACAACTCAAGGCAAGTCCGATCGCCATCTGCACCGGCGAAGCGAACCAGCAGCACTACGAGGTTCCGGCTGAGTTTTTCCTTTCGGTCCTTGGCAGTCACGCCAAATATAGCTGCTGCTACTGGCAGGACGGCGACTCACTCGACAGCGCCGAACGGCGCATGCTGGATTTGACGGCCGAACGGGCGCGGCTTGAAAATGGCCAGGCGATTCTTGACCTCGGTTGCGGCTGGGGTGCATTCTCGTTGTATGCCGCCGCTCGCTTTCCGGACAGCGCCATCGTGGGCCTATCGAACTCCAATTCCCAGCGCCAACATATCGAAGCGCAGGCGCGAGCGCGTGGGCTGACCAACCTGCGCATTGTCACCGGCGACATCAATACGTTTGAGGCCGATCGCCGCTTTGACCGGATCGTGTCGGTGGAAATGTTTGAGCACGTGCGCAACTATCGGCTTCTGCTTCGGAAGGTGGCTTCGTGGATGAAACCGGACGCGTTGTTGTTTGTCCACATCTTCACGCACCGCCGTTTTGCCTATCCCTACGAGGTCAGGGACGCGAGCGACTGGATGGCTCAGCATTTCTTCACCGGCGGCCAAATGCCGAGCGACGACTTGCTCCTTAATTTTCAGGAAGACGTGAAGATCGAAGACCACTGGGTGCTCGACGGCACGCACTACCAGAAGACCTCGGAAGCATGGTTGACTCGTTTGGATCGGCGCCGAGACGAAACCCTTCATCTCTTCACAAAGGTCTATGGAGAAGACGTAGCGCTCAAGTGGCTTGTCCGCTGGCGCATTTTCTTTCTGGCCTGCGCGGAATTATGGGGCTATCGCGGCGGCTCCGAATGGGTGGTCTCGCATTATCTTTTTTCCCGCTCGCAGCCGCCTGATTGAGAGAGAGCCCCTTTCCGCCTAACGCGACATCGCTGAACGGATCGAGCCCACCACGCTCTGCACCGATTGGCGCGGGACGAAGTTGTAGTTCTTGCCCTTGTGAATCTTCACTTGGAACGCGGTTTCGCCGGCGATGCGGTTGCGATTGATCTCCACCTTGTCGATGTTGCTCAGTTCCGTCGTGAAGCTATCGTTGGAACTGAGTGAATCGAAACGAAGGCGTGTGCCGCTGAGGCTGAGCGTTCCAAAGCATGGGTCTTTTTCGCCGCGCACGACGGCGCGCGGGTTTCGCAATTGCCCCCAATCGATCATGAAACTGGCGACTCCGATCCCGTGGTGATGATAGACGCTCCATGACCCGGTTTGGATCGGTTTGGGTATCGGCGGAGGCGGCGGTTCCACGACGCTAACCACCGCCGTACGTTCTAACGTCCCGGTCGGCGTTTCGGCGGTGAGCCGCGCTCTGAGATCGTCGTTGGGTTTGAGCGTCCTGCGGCCCGACAGTTCCACGGCGACCCCATCCAGCGTGACGTTGGTCGCGCCTTCGACGGACCAGCGCAATTCCGTGGATTGGCCGCGTTCGATCCGGTCTGGCTTGAATTCAAAGGCGGTGATGCGCGCCGGGATCTTCTTCTCCGGGCCAGGTTTTATGCTGCCGTCGAATGGTGGGACCTTCGAATCGTCCGGCTTCTTTTCCTTGCCCTCATCTTTACCTCCCTTATGAGGCCCGCCGTCAACAGGCCCGTCGTTTGGTTTTTCGACAATGACCGGCGTCTTATTCTGTTCTCCGCCCTTGGTCTGATCTTCGCCCTTCGACTTCTCCCGATGCGGCTCCTCCACGCTGGGCTTGGGTTTCGGGATGACAGCGACGATCGCGACTAGCGCCAATACTCCCGCCGCTGCCCCGAGCAGCCAAGCGGGCAGACCGAGCTTGATCGCCATTTTTTCAAAAAAAGACAACGGCCCTGGTGGCGGCAGAGGCGAAGGCTTCGGAAGCGGGACTGGGGTGGGAGCCGGAACCGGCGGCGCCACCACCGGAATAGGAGCGACAACTTCGCCCTGCAACGCGCGCCGGAATTCATCCATGTCCGCGAAACGCTCTTCGGGTTTCAAGCGCAAGCGCACGCAGTAATGCCTGTTCGGCGGCGGGAGCGATATTGATTCCCCGTTGCGACGGGGGAACCAGCGGCACTTTCGCCATGCGGTCGGGCGCGGGTGGCGGCACTTCGCCAGTAAGCGCGCGATAGAGCGTGCAAGCCGTGGCGTAGACATCCGTCCATGGCCCTTGATTGCCGCGCGTTTGATATTGCTCGGGCGGCGCGAAGCCGGGCTTCAGAATCACCGAAAGGTTCTTGCTGTGTTGGCCCAGCGAGTAACGCGCGGCGCCGAAATCGATCACCTTCACTTGGCCATTGCGCAGCAGGTAAATGTTGTCCGGGCTGACGTCGCGATGCAGCAGGCCGGCGCGATGGACCTCGCGCAATGCGTCGATGACCGGCGAGATAACGCGCATCGCTATGGCCCAGTCCACCTTGCCGCCCGCGCGTTACAGGTAGCTCTCAAACGTCGCGCCGTCCAGGTATTCGAGGATGATGTAGGCCGTACCGTGCGCGGCGAAAAAGTTGAGAACCCAGACCACGTTGGGATGGTTTTCAAAACGCGCCACGACGCGCGCTTCCTCAAGATAACGATCGAGGCCCCAATCATAATCGGCCCGCAGCGTGGGCGAGTATGCGAAGACATCTGGGCTCCCGGAGGCGCGCATCCCCACGCCGCCCGGAAAATATTCTTTGATGGCGATTTTGCGCGCCAGGTTGAGATCCCAACCAAGATACGTGATACCAAACCCGCCGTGCCCCAACACACGGCCCACCACGTATTGTTCGCGCAGTATCGTTCCAGGCGTGAGATAGATCGGGCTCTGCGCAGCCGCGCCGGGTTTCCAGCCGCAACCGGTGCAGGGCGCTGCGCCCCCCATATCGCTCATGCAGTTCAGACAAAGATTAGGCGGCGTTTCATGTTGCATGAAGGAAGATCCCGATGGCCGAGAGGTTGTCCCGGTCTGGCAATCGCTTCGCGTAGGCGCGCGTGCGGAGTTGAGTGAGCCACTGCTGCGGCGTTTCGGAGCGTGCGTATTCGATCTCCATCTCGCGCTCCCAGACCGCTTCCCAGAAGCCGTCGCTGGCGAGGAGAAATGCGTCGCCGGGTTGCAGGGTCACAGGAGCGGAGACAGTGGGATCGCAGTCCGGAGTGCCTGCGGTCCGGAGCAGGCGGCTGCGGTCTTCATGAAACCGAATGGCGGCCGGGGCGATACGGCCTGCGTCCACCAACGTCTGCGCGAAGCTGTGATCGAGTGTCTGGTGCATCAGGCGCGCTCCGCGAAAGTGATAGAGCCGCGAGTCGCCCACGTGAGCCCAGGTAGCCTCGCCACCCGCTGCGACAGCGAGAACGACGAGCGTCGTGCGCATCTGCGCCAGTCCCGGATTTTCGTGTTGGGCCGCGATGACCGCTTCATTGGCTGCCGACACCAACACGCGCGGGTCCAGGCCCGGCGCCGATGCTGAAGCCCCCATCACCGCTTCAACCGCGATGCGAGCGGCGTGTTCTCCTCCACCGTGGCCGCCCAGTCCGTCGGCGAGAGCCCAACACGAATCGGCGTGCGACGCGAAGTCCTGGTTCACCGGACGATCGCCGGGTTCGGTGAGCATCGCGGTTTCAAATCTCATTCGGCCACCACTTCAAACAGGTTTTCGCGCGAGCCCAGATAGAATTTTTCTCCCGCCTGTAGCTGGTGTCCCTGTCCCGCCGCGATGCGTTGACCCGATGCGGTGAACGTGCCGTTGCTCGACCACGAGTCCTCAAGAATCACCTCGCCCCCCGCGTCGCACGTCAACTGGCAGTGGCGTTTCGATACCTGCGTAGCGTCATGTGGGAACACGAGATTGGAAACGGCGGCGTCGCGGCCGATCACGCAAGGTTTGGACGACAAGGGAATCTTCTGACCCGCGAATGGCCCGGCAACGCAACGGAGCATCATGCGTTTCGAGGCTGCGTGGGCGGGCGCCGGACGTGGTGCAGCCGGGCGATAGCCAAGCCGGATCGTCGCATTCGTCACGGCCTTGCGCGCGCGTTTGTTGAACGAGGCGAACAACGCGATCGCCGCGAGTGCGAAGGTGGCGCCTTGCGTGAGGGAGATCGCCCCGCTTGAGCTTTCCGCTGCCGGTGCGCAGGCATCGCTCGCGGCAGTGTAGGGAATCTTCAGCCGGTCCAGTTCCACAATCAATTCGTCGATCGCAATGGCCAAGTTCACGCCTTCCGCGAACGCCCTGTTCTTGTCCAAGGCTGTGAGCGCCTTCGACACGATGACGCCCGCCACGCGCCCGCACGCGTCGAACATCGGGCCGCCGGAGTTACCTGAATTGACGGCGGCGGTCGTTTGAATGTGATTCACCGGCGGCTCATCTTTCGCGTCGCCCGGCTTCGATAGGAATTTGCTGAGAATCCCCTTCGAGATGGAGGGAACCAGAGCGCCGGCCGCGTCGCTCACATTGCGGGAAGCGCCGGGAAAGCCCACCACCCAAAGATCCTGGCCTTCGGTAAGCAGCTTGCGCGGAGCGCGCGCGGGCGGCGTAATGCTTAATGGCTTCTCCAGTTCAAGGATGGCCAAATCCTTGTGCCCGGCTCCAAGGACCTTGGTTACGAAGATCGCTTCTTTTTCCGAGAGGATCACGGCGATCTTCAGATCCGGGCCCGGCTTGATTGGGCAGCAAACATGGGCGTTGGTCACCACGTGTGTTGGGTCGACCGGAAAGCCGCTGCCGAGACTCGCGCCCTTCTTGCCGTCCATCGCGTATTCGGCCACGATGAACACCGCTTGACTCTTCATCGTTTCGACGACAGGAGCGGCAGGCATCGGCGCGATCAATGCGAGAGCGAGGAAGACGCGTTTCATTTCCTAAGCTCCTTCGGCGTCGGCGCCGGAAGACCGGGCCGATGAGGGCGCGGCGGCAACGGAGGCAACTGGCAGCAGGTGTAGAACCAGGCCCCGGCTGCCAACGCGGTGATCAGAAGAACCCCACCCAAGGCGATCGCCGGGATGAACAGCCGTGATGGACGGGGCGGCGGCGCTGGTTCGATCCTGACCGTCTGCGGGAGCGGCGCCGCCTTGCGGTACGGGGCCAGCGCCAGCACCGTGACGTTGTCCTGATGCTCCGCCTGTTTGTGCACGACTGCCGCCACTAACGAATCGCAGCGCTCTTGCGGTGAGCCCTTCATCGCAGCCGTCATCTCTTCCGGCGCCAGGGTCTTGAACAGCCCATCGCTGGCGAGCACCACATAATCAAGCGCGTTCAGCGGCAACGGGCGCGCGCTCCGGTCGACATGCGTGAGCGGTGAAACGCCAAGAAAACTGGTGAGCGAATCGCGTTGCGGGTCGGCGAGCGCGGCCTCTTGCGTGATCTGTCCCGATGCCGCGCGGGCATCCAGATCGCGTGCGCGGACGTGTGGCGTGTTGAGGGCGGCGAACGTGCGCGAGTGAAACAGGAACAACGCGCTATCGCCCACCGAGATCCACTCCAGCCCTTCCTCGCGCAGCACCGCGGCTACCAACGTGGTCCCCAGGTTGCCAGTTGCGTTGTGTTGCGCCGCGAGCTCACAGACCGCCGCATTGGCCGATGCGAGTGAGCGCTTCAGCGCATCCGCCACGCTCTCCGCCGGAGTCTTGGCGCGATAGGCGGCCAGGAATGCAGCTAACGCCGCGCGGCTCGCCAAGTCGCCATGCGCCAAGCCCCCCATGCCATCCGCCAGCACCGCGAGCAAGCCGGCGTGCGCCACAAACTCCGCTTCAAACGGATTCGAGAATCCAAACGCGTCCTGTTGACTGGAGCGTGCGCCGATGTGTTGGGCGTTGCCGAACGAGTAGTTCATCTCATTGCCAGGAAAAACTTGCGTCGACAAACGGCACGAGCATGAGCTTGGTCTTGCCCAATCGGATCACGTCGCGCGGCGCCAGTTGCACGGGCGACATCGCCATCGTGCCGTTGACATAGCAAAGCCCGCGCGCATCGCCAGGCATCAGCCAGAACGATTGCTGCCCCGGTTCAAACGCGACGCTCGCGTGCTTCTGCCGCGAAATTGTGTCGTCGCCGGAAAGCGCGATATCCATCGACGCATCGCGGCCGATGAAATTATTCTCAGAGCGAATCCGAAAGTCGCGCCCACGGTCAGGCCCGTCGATGCAGACCAGCCAGCCCACAACCGGGTCAATACCGAGTCGTTCTTCGACGAGACGCCGCGTGGCCCCCGCAGGCGGACCGCTGACGACGGCGGCCGGCGGGCGCATGGGAATGGTCTTGGCAGCGCCGCCAGACATCAGAGGCACCGTAGGCTGTGGAGAGCCCAAGTCCAACGGCACGCCGCAATAGGGGCATGAGCCGTGTTTGGATTCATCGAAAAAATGACTGGCGTTGCACTGAATCATAGGTTTCTCATTTCTGGGCGGGCGGGGGCGGGTTCAAGCGGGCCTTGTTCCGTTCCTGGAAGTCGGCCGCGTATTCGGGCTGCGGCTCAAAGACAAATTTTTCCTCAGCGGTCAGTTTCAACACGCCGACGAATACGACAGACTTGGGCTGGGGAATGCTCACAGTGGGTAGGAGCCAGAAGCCCTTCTCCTGGGCGGCGAAAACATTGACGATCTGGGCGGGTTCTGGATTGCCATTGGCGTCCAAAAATTTGTAATAGACTTCATACTCGCCGCCCAGGGGCACGTCGCGCACCATCCAGATGTCATTGCAGGGGCCCGAGCCGCAACTGAGGAATTCATCGCCAATAAACCTCGAGCTCTGCACTTTGGCAGCGTCGGGCGGCTCGATCTTACCGCCTTTGTCGAGTGCGCCTCGAAATCGAAGATACAGATCTACCCTATGATTCGCTGTACTCCATCCCATATTTACGAGAAAGGGGCGTCTCATTCTCAGCCCGTCGGCTTCCTTGCGCGCGCTGTCCAACTGATTTTTCTGGTCCTGATAATCCTTCGTGACCTTGTCCAACCGGTCTTTAATATCGCCGCCGCCCGGAATCTTTTCCAGTTGTTTGTTGATCGCTTCCATCTCGCGCATCGCCGCCTGGTATCGCTTCTCGATATCGGCTGCCGTAGCGCCTGCGGGTTTCCAGTAAGGAAACAACACGAGCATCAGAAAGCAGAACGCCCCCAGCGCGCCGCACAGAATGTCCAGCAGCGACATATTGAAGATGTTGACTTCGCGGTTGCGGGATTTCATCGCGATATCTACTTGCCTTCGTACAGCCGGTTGATCAGGTTGCGCAGTGTATAGTCTCCGGCCAGATTAACGGCGGTCTCTTCTTTTTCCTGCACAAGTTGCATGATGAAAACGAGAATGGCGCTTTGACCCAGAGCGACCATCGTGCAATCGAAACCAACGCCCAGCGTGCGGGCTACTTCCTTGATGTTCAACTCCGAAGAGTTGCCGGCCTCAGACAACGACGCGCCTAATCCGTACACAGTGCCAATGAAACCCAACGTCGGCACCAGCCACGCTACAAACCGCACGATGCCGTATTTCATCTCCACACGATGGGCGATCAGTTCAAGACTGCTGTTCATCACCGACGCCGTCTGGTCTGTCGACCGGCTCGATTGGAATTGCAAAATCGCTAGATTGATCAGCGACGGCAGGTAGCCACTCTCGCCATCGAACTCGCCTGCCACGCGGCGGCGATAGGGAGCGAGGTCGCGCGACTGCAGGACCGTCTCTTCATCCTCCGGCAACAGGTGAGCATGTATGTACGCCGTCTCGCGCACTGCCGAGCGCCATCGCACGAACAACTCACCCAGCCCGATGAAGAACACGATATGCATGATGTTCTGAATCGTCAGCGGATAGGGGAAATGCTTGGAGCCGTAATCGAGAATCAGCACCGCGGTGCGGCCGCTTAAGACCACAGACGCTACGGCGACGAACGCGACGCCAGCCAGCGCCGACAGAATCATCATGTGGCCGCGATTAGGCCGCTCAAAAAAACTGGCTGCGGTCATGGAAGGCGGCGGCGTTTGCGGGGACGGCACGGCTTGGGTGGGCTGCATGGTTCTCCTGTTATTGGCCGCAACTGGGGCAGGGGCGGCCGGTGCTCTTGATGTCGCCGCAGCGGCAGCGCATCAGATTGACGCCGGTTTCAAAACGTTTGCCTTTGGGCGATCCCGCTTTCGCGGCGGCCGGCGCAGGCGGCGCGATGGGGCCCATCTTGCGGCGGATGGCGGCGACGACGTCGGCCACGCTCAAAGAAACTCCACCGAATTTTACGTAGTCTCCGGGGTTCAGCTTCTCTTGCGTGATGGGCGATTCCACGCCGCCCCGGACCGCGAAGGTACCGTTACTCGATTGACAGTCCGTCACGAAAATTCGTTCTCCGTCAAGCAGCGTCACTTCGGCGTGAATGCGGCTGACCGACGCGTCAGCCACAGGGATGTCGGCCGACGGATCGCGCCCGATGGTGAATTTCGTTTTGCTGGTGCTGGACATCCGCTCCGGCTTACCTCTCTTTCCTTTAGTGACTGAGCGCGGCGAAGTATCACGCCTGCGCGGTAAGATGGGCAAAACGTGGAGGCATCTCGAACAGTAGCGGTAGCCGGCCTGTTGCTGTGGCTGCTGCTTCCCGGAGCGCCTCTCGCTCGTAGCGGCCCGGCAGACGAAGCCCAGCGCGCGCTTGATGAGGCGGGTAAATTAATCGCCCGGGGAACGCCTGCCGACCGCGAGAAAGCCCGGCAAGTCCTGCGGGGCCCCCTGGAGTGGAGCCGCCGAACCGGCGACAAGACAGTCGAATCCCGGGCCACGGCGCTGACGGGCAATACCTACAATGCCGACAACGAACCGCGCCTTGCCATTCAGTGGTACCAGCAATCTTTGCGCGCCGCGCAGTTGGCCGGTGACGAGCGTCAACGTGTCCGAGCTCAACACAACATCGCCGTGCAGCACTGGATTCTCGGCGATGCGGCGCGAGCGCTGGAAGAGTACCGGACGATTCTGCCAGCCCGCCGGGCGATGAATGACCAGCCGGGGCTCGGCTACACCTGGCTCGGTATCGCGGCGGCGCGGTATTCTTTGGGCGACACTGCGGGCGCGCTGGATGGCTATCGCCAGGCGCTCGAAATCTGGACCGCCACCAATGACGCCGGCAATCAGGCACAGGCGCGGAGCAGCTTGGGTTTGATTCTCGACGAACTGGGAGACGAGGCGGGCGCCCGCCGCGAGTACGATCAAGCGCTCGCTTTGTGGCGCCAGGCGAAGCTTTCCGCCGGCGAGGGGATGACGCTGAACAACCGCTGCCTCTGGTCGATCGGGCGGCGCGAATATCGCGAGGCGATCGATTTCTGTGAGCGGGCTTTCCCGTTGCTCGATGCCGCTGGAGATCGCCGAGGGCGCGCCTACGTTTGGCACAACCTCGGCAGCGCGCGGGCGGGGGCCGGAGAGCATCGCCGCTCGGTGGAATTGTTCGAACGTGCGCTCGCGGCCAAGCGCGAAATCGGCGATCGTTGGGGCGAGGCTGCTTCCCTGCAAGCAGCCGGCGAAAGCCTGATTGCGCTGGGAGAAAGTGGGCCAGGCCGCGCGCACATTCTCGCAGCCTTGCAACTGCGTCAAACCGTCGGCGACCGCGCCGGCCAGACTCAAACGCTCGGTGTTTTGGCGCGCCTGCATCGTGACGCCGGTGAGCTGCCCGCTGCACTCGCCCGTATTCAAACACTGCGGTGGCGCGCATTGAAACGACCAGGTCCAGCTTTGCCAGCCAAGACCGCCGCGCCAGTTTCTTCGCAGGGCGGCGTGACTACTATGAGTTGCTGGCCGACATCCTGGCGCGGCTAGGCCGGCATGGCGAAGCGATCGAAGTAGCGGAACGTGCGCGAGGGCGTCAGTTGCTTGACCGTCTGGCCGACAGCCTCGCCGGAGTGCAGCGCGATATCGATCCAGCGTTGGCGCTACGCCGTCGCAATCTCGAACAGCGATTGCATGCCCGCTCGGAACGTTTGCAGCGGTTAGGCGCTAGCGCCAAGCTCGCCGAACGTAGGGCGGCGCTCGCCGAAGTGGATGCCCTGTTGTCTGAGTCTCAGCAATTGGAAGAGCGCATCCGCCGCGCCAGCCCTCGTTTCGCGACGCTCACGCAACCGCCGGTAGTGCGCTTCGCTGAGGTGCGGCAACTCCTTGGTCCAGACGACGCACTGTTGCAGATTATGGCCGGCCGCGAACGCAGTCACGCCTGGTTCATCACTCCCACGCAAGTGAAACATGCTGTGCTGCCGGCGCGCGATGAACTGGAGAAGCGCACGCGTGCGATGTTCGATGCAGTGTCCACACGGGCGAATGTCGAGGCCGAGAGCGCGGAATTGGCGCGTGTTCTGCTCGGCCACTTTCAAGGCTCCATGGCTCCGGTGCGGCGCTTGCTGATCGCAGCCGATGGCGCCGTGGAATCGGTTCCCTTCGCGGCGCTCACGCCCGCTCTCGAAGTGGTTCAACTCCCATCCATCCCGCGCTCGCGCTGCTCAGATTCGAACGACCGCGCCGTGCGGCCCCACCGAAAGCGCTCGCGATTATTGCCGACCCCATCTTTTCAAGCCCACTGGCGGGCGCTGCAGCGCAACCCGGCGATTTGCCTCGGCTACGGTTTTCGCGCATCGAAGCCGACCGCGTGTCGGAAGCCGCGAAGTCTCTGGGGCCCGCCACCATGGCGCTGGAATTCGGAGCGTCGCGCGCCTGGCTTGATCGCACGCCGCTGAAGGATTTTCGCATTATCCACTTTGCGACGCACGCCCTCGCCAACACCAACCGTCCCGCGCTTTCCGGCGCCCAGCTTGCGCGGTACGATTCCTCGGGCCAGCCTGTGGACGGCTTCCTCCGCCTGCCGGAAATTTACGGCATGGAATTGCACGCGCGGCTCGTGGTGCTAAGCGCCTGCCGGTCAGCCACTGGCGCGGACTTGCCGGGCGAAGGGCTGGTCGGTCTGACGCGTGGATTTCTCTATGCCGGCGCTGCGGCTGTTGTCGCTACGCTATGGGATGTGGACGACCGCGCCACCGCCGAACTGATGCAACGTTTCTACGAAGGCTTCGCCGTGCGCCGGCAGCCGCCGGGCCAAGCCTTGCGAGACGCACAGGCCGCCATACGCGCCGATCCCCGCTGGAAGCATCCTTATTACTGGGCTGGCGTGACGTTGCATGGGGAGTGGCGATGAACCGGTCGCCGCTGGGCCGCGAAGAATTCGACGCGCTATTGGCGCGGCTGGATACCGATCGTGAACGCGCCGCCGCCGGTTACGAGGCTTTGCGCGAGCGGCTCCTGCGATATTTCGAGTGGGAAGGCACGGCCGACGCAGGCGAACTAGCCGATGAAGCGTTGACCCGGTTGGCGCGCCGTATCGCCGCTGGTGAGGCCGTGCAGAGTCTGCCCAGTTACGCGGCCGGTATCGCGCGGCTATTGGCGCTGGAGCATAAACGGGAAGTTCGCAGGCGTGAACCTGTAGTGCCGATGAGTAGCCCGGCAATCCATGCCGCAGAGCCCGATACCGTCAGTCCGCAGACAGAACGCTGCCTGGAGCGCTGCCTTGAAGAGCTGGCGCCCGAAAGCCGCTCGCTCATCCTGCGTTACTACGACGGCGATGCAGGCGCTCGCATTAAAAACCGGAATGCATTGGCAAGGGAATTGGGGATTTCACTGAATTCACTTAGAAATCGCGCGTTACGCCTCCGTGACCGGCTGGAGAAATCTTTGAATGAATGTTTGCGCGAGACGGATCGGGGCTAAGCGACACATATGAATATAGGGATCGATGGATGAATCCTCTTTTGTCGAAGTATGAAACGGAAATCAACTATCTTCTCCATCGCCTGAGCCCGGCTGAGCGCGAGCGGTTCGGCCAGCGTGTGGTGGAAGACGCCGAGTCGTTTGACCGGGTGCGCGAAGCGGAGATTGAGTTGTACGATGCGCACGCGCGCGGTGAGATGCCGCCGGAACTGCGCGACGATTTTGTCTTTCACCTGTTGAATACCCCGGCACAAATCGAGCGGCTCCGCGTGGCCGAAGCCCTCCTGCGCAAGAAGCGGCCCGTTCGTATTCCGGTCTTCGCCTATTGGGCGCTCGCGGCCGGTGTGTTATTGGGTTTGAGTTTCGTGCCTCGCTTCTTGCGGAACTCGTCGGGCAAGTCCGCGGAGAATCAGGCTGTGGTGTTGCGGCTGAGTTTGCAGCAAACTCGTTCGGCCGCTGCGGCGATTCCGGAATTCGCCGTCAGCGGGAGTGCTGGCCCGGTGGAAATTCGCATCGCCTGGGATCCGGCCGAACCAGGTTCCGCGTTTCGAGCGGATATCAAGCGCGCCAGTGAGATCGTGTGGAAAAGCGTTGAACCGCTCCGGCCACAAGGGATCCCGCCGGAATTGATGCTGCGCATCGGGCCGGATGTACTGCGGCCTGGGTTGCACGAGATTGCGGTGCGATCGGCGTCGGGTGACCCAGTAGGATTTGCGGAGTTCCGCACCCAATGATCGGCCGGCGTGAACTACTCATCAGCGCCTTGCTGCCCGCCGCTGCCCCCGCCCAACAAGACCAGCCGCCAACCTTTTCCGTCGACGTGAAAGTCATCAACCTGCTGGCCACCGTGCGCGGCCCGCGTGGCGAGCTCATTCGCGATTGCGCTAAAGAAGAGTTCACCATCCTCGAGAACGGCCGCCCTCAGACCATCCGTTATTTCTCGCGCGAAACCGATCTGCCGCTCACCATTGGCCTGCTCATCGACACCAGCTTCAGCCAGGAACGCATACTTGACGCCGAGCGCGCCGCCTGTTTCCGTTTCATCGATCAGGTGCTGCGCGAACGCAAGGATCGGTTTTTCGTCATGCAGTTCGATCTCGGCATTCAAGTGAATCAACCGCTCACCGACTCGCGTCGGCTTTTGGAGGACGCGCTCTCGCTGGTGGGCACGCCCACGAATCGCGAACTGGCGATGCAAACCGGCGGCGGCACGTTGCTCTATGAAGCGGTGATGCGCTCTTCGCGCGACATCATGGCTGCGGAGAGCAATCGCAAGGCTCTTATCATTCTGTCCGATGGCGGCGAGAACGGCAGCGTCGCCACGCGATCGGAAGCGATCGGCGCCGCACTGCGCGCCGACACTTTGCTCTATTCGATCTTCTTCACCGGTGGCGGGCCCGATGGGCGGCAGAACCTGATGGTCCTGTCCAGAGAAACCGGCGGCAGCTATGTGGAAGTGACACGCAAGGTTTCCATTGACGGCGTCTTTGCGGCGATCCAGGATGAGTTGCGCGGTCAATACAGCCTCGGGTATGTTTCGGGTACACCCGTGCGGGAGCCCTCGTTCCGGCGTATTGAGCTCTCCACCACCCGGCCAAAGGCCATCGTACAAGCGCGCACGCGCTACTGGGCGAAATAAATCGTCCTTGTAAGATTCCGGGCGGTTAGGACATTTGCCCCTGTAAGGATAAAATCCTACCAGGGGGATCCAATACAGTGCGTTCGGTTGTCTTTGCCTCATTTGTTTTTATCTCGGCCGCCTCAGCTCAGTTTCTGAAGTTACCTCTGCGTTTTGAACCCAACGTCGGACAGGCTCCTCAAGCTGCACTCTTTCAGGCATCGGGACCGCGTCAGCGCCTCACGCTTGAACGCGACGGCCTCTCGCTGCTGGCGGTCTCCGCCGGTGAAACGCCACGCGCCGCTTCTGTGCGGCTCGCCTGGCTGGGCCCCGCTGGCGCGCGCATCGTAGAGCCGTCGGAAAAGCTCCCCGGCGTGTCCCACTATTACATCGGAGACCGGCCTTCCGGCTGGCATACTAATGTGCCGCACTACGCGCGCGTGACGATGCGTGAAGTGTATCCGGGCGTCGATCTGGTTTGTTACGGCAACGACGGCATGCTTGAGTATGATCTGGCGGTGTCGCCGGGCGCCGATCCTTCCATGATCCGTTTTCGCGTCGAAGGCGCCGAAAGCGTCGTGTTATCCCCGGAAGGCGACTTGCTCCTAAACACCCCGGCGGGGCCGATCCGCTGGCAACGCCCGGCCAGCTATCAGACGATTCGCGGCGCCCGTCGCGTCGTGCCCTCCAGTTACTCACTCGCCGCGGACGGCAAAACCGTCGGATTCCAACTGGCGGCTTATGATCGCTCGCAACGTCTGGTTATCGATCCGGTGCTAATCTTTTCTACCCTAATCGGCGGCAACGATACCGAAATTTTCGGCAAGGTCGCCGTCGATCCTTCCGGTAACTCCTATATCTCCGGCTCCACTTACTCGCGCAATTTGCCGGTTAACACGCTGCTGCCCGCCGGGCGCGATTTGAAGGGACTCTACGATGGCACGGTTTCCAAGTTGAATCCCGCCGGTACCCAGCTTCTGTATGTGACTTACATCGGCGGCGACGACCTGGACCTTGTGAATGCGATTGCCGTCGATCCGCGCGGCGCGGTCTATCTCGCAGGACCGACCAGTTCCCGCACGTTCCCGTTGACCGACAACGCCTACAGCCGCCGCCGGAGTGGTTTCTCCGATGTGTTTACCGTCAAGTTGAACCCCGATGGCACGCTCGGCTACGGAACGCTCTTCGGCGGTACGGGTGACGAGAACGCCACGGAGATCAAGGTGGATGCGCAAGGTTCGGCCTATGTAGTCGGTTTCGCCACCGCACCGATTCCAGTGACCGCAAACGCGGCGCAGCCGAATTGGGGTGGAGGCCGCTCCGAGGCCTATATTTTCCGCTTGAATCCCGAGGGGACCGACCTGGTCTACTCGACGCATTTCGGCGGAACCGGCGACGAAGAACCGGCGCGCTCAAACGCCGAGGTGCTGCCGCGTATCACCGGTTCAAGTAACTACGGTTTGGCGATCGACGGCCAAGGTACGGCCTGGATTGCGGGCTCTACCACTTCAACAGACCTGCCCCTCTCCGCCACGAACGTGGGTCGCTACGCCGGTGGCGCCACCGATATTTATTTGGCTC
The DNA here is from genome assembly GCA_043755595.1 of Acidobacteriota bacterium. Taxonomy (GTDB): domain Bacteria; phylum Acidobacteriota; class Terriglobia; order Bryobacterales; family Bryobacteraceae; genus VFZP01. The sequence continues at coordinate 27,909 of JAYUSQ010000294.1, forward strand.
GCCTCAATCCGGCCGGTTCGCAGTTCACTTACGTGACGTATCTCGGCGGTTCCGGACTCGATATCTTCTCGCATTTGGCTCTGGATCAGCAAGGCAATCCTCACATCTCCGCTTACACGAATTCCCGCAACGTCCCGACGACGGCCAATGCCTTAAACAAAACCTTCCTCGGCGGCGAATATGACAGCCTCTATATCAAGGTGGCCGCCGATGGCGCCTCGGTTCTTTACTCAACTTACTTCGGCGGGCAAGGGGAAGACTTCACGTTTACCCTGGCGCTTACCTCGACGGGCGAACCGATCCTGGCAGGAACCACTAACTCTCCAAACTTCCCTGTCACCGCAGACTCACTTGAGCCCGGCCCCCCGCGCCGCTTGACGCCGTTTCTGTCCGTGCTGAATGCCGCCGGGTCGCAGTTACTCACGTCGGGTTTCTTTGGCGGCTCCGATGCCGTGCAATTCGTCGACGTCGATCTGGATCCCGAAGGCAACATCTACTTATCCGGTACGGCGGGCGGCCCGGGTTTCACCACCACCACCGGCTCGGCTGATTCCACCTTCAATGGCGGCCTCTACGATCTGTTTGTCGCTAAGTTCGCGAAACTCGGCGCTGCCACCGGAGGCGGCCCCGCGCCCGGTCCCACTGCCTGCGCGTTCACGCTCAACCCCGGCATTCTCGATCTCACCGGAGATGCCGTCGTCGCTGAAGTAGCCGTGCGCACCGGTCCCGATTGCGAGTGGCAGGTGTCGGCGAATCTGCCGTGGACCAATGTGATTGGCGTGGGGCAACGGCGTGGATCAAGCGTCGTCTATTTCAACGTCGCCGCCAGTCCCGAAGGCGGAAGGGCCGGGCTCGTCCAGATTGCCGGCCGCGAGTTCACGATCCGCCAATCGCGCCGCGACCCGGGAGCCGGCCAGGTGTTGACGCCCATCGTTTCCACGTTGGCCGGTGACGGCACGCGCGGCCCGCGCACCGATGCTGGCCCGGCACGCTCGGCGCAGTTCGGCGCCATCTCCGGTATCGCTTTTGACAATCGCGGCAACCTCTTCATCTCAGACGCCGAGCAGCACATCATCCGCCGCGTACGGCCCGGCGGGATCATTGAGCTATGGGCTGGCATTGTCGGCATTCCTGCCTTTACCGGCGATGGCGGCCCGGCGATTCAAGCCCGTCTCAACGAACCCGAAGGACTCGCAGTCGATACAGCCGGCAATCTCTATGTGGCCGACAAAGGCAATCGCCGGATTCGGCGCATCACTCCCGAAGGGGTAATTTCCACGATCGCCGGCAACGGACAAGCGGGCCAAACCGGACAGGATGGCGATGATGGTCCGGCGTTGCAAGCGTCGTTCCGTGAACCGGCGAATCTGCTGATCGATGGCGCAGGCAACGTCCTCGTCTCAGACCGCGGGGCCAATCGCATCCGCCGCATCGGCGCCACTTCGCGCATCGTCACGACCGTCGCCGGCACGGGCCAATCCGGTTTCGGCGGCGATGGCGGACTCGCGATCAACGCCCGCTTAATCAGCCCCGCCGGGATGGCGCTCGATGCGCAAGGGCGGCTCTACTTCTCCGATCAACTGAATCAACGCATCCGCCGCGTACTGGCCAACGGGAACATCGAAACGATAGCGGGCAACGGCATTGCCGCCTGGGGCGGAGATAATCGGCCCGCTGTCGATGCCAGCCTCAACGCGCCCTATGGCGTAGCGTTTGACCGCGATGGCAATCTCTACATCAACGACCGCGACAACCACCGGATCCGCCGCGTCGATGCGCGTGGCATCATCACGCACTTCGCAGGCGATGGGAATCCAGGATTCCTGGGCGATAACGTCGCTCCCAACGTCACGCGCTTTTCGTTTCCATCGTCCCTGGTGTCCGACGCGGCGGGCAATCTGGTGCTGGCGGATTCGGGCAACGGCAGCCTGCGCGTGCGCAAAGTGACGTTCCCGCTGCCTCCGCCGCCGGTTCTGGCCATCGGCGCTGTGCTCAACGCCTTCGGTTCGCAAGCCGTAATCTCGCCGCTTTCGCTCGCCGCAATTTATGGCGACAACTTCACGGCCGTAACGGAGACCTGGGACGCCAGCCTGGCCGAAGGGAAGGCGCCCGAGAAGCTAGCGGGCATCGGCGTGTTGTTCAACAATCGTCCCGCCGCCGTCGCTTTTGTCAGCCCCAAGCAGATCAACTTCCTCGTGCCGGTCGACCTCAGCGGCGCTGGGCCAGTGCCGGTAATCGTAACCACGCCCACCAGCCGCGGCAACGCCACAGCCTTCCTTACCGACGCCTCGCCGGGCCTGGTCACACTCGCGTTAGCCGAACGCAATTCGGTGCTGGCCAGAATCGATGGCGAAGAAACGCTGGTCGCGCCGGCGGGTGCAGTCGAGGGGAGGGAATCCCGCCCTGCACGCATCGGCGACACGATCACGCTTACCGCTACCGGGCTGGGGCTCACCAACCCGCTCCCGGCCGGCGGCGCCTCGCTGACCGAGCCGCTGCCGCTTGCCGATCTCGCTGCCTTGAGCGTCACCGTCGGCGGCCAAGCGGCGGTTGTCGTATCGGCCGACATGACATCGCTCGGCATCTTCACGATCCGGTTGCAGATTCCGGAAGTCGCCGGCGCGGGGTACCAACCTCTCATTCTCCGTGTCAACAGCCAACCCGCGCAGTCCGGACTTGTGCTCGCCCTCGAATAAAAATGAGGCCCCCCTAGACCCACGACCACCACATCTGTCACAAACAATAAATGCCATTCATGTATAATGTGGTTGTCCAGGGAGGTGGATCTTCAGCAGTCCATGGTTTCCCATAATCCGCATCGGCTCTAACGCGGTTCGTCTCAAACGGCTCGCGGGCTGGCTGGCCGGGTGGCTCTACCCGGACGACTGCCGCGTGTGCTTCGAACCGCTGGCTGAGTTGTCGCGTGTCCCGGTGTGCGCCCACTGCCTTCACTCGATTGAGCCGATGGCAGCCGAGTACGCTTGCGCCGCCTGTCAAACGCCTTTTCTGTCCCCTCATCCCTTGGATCGGCGCGGCCTCTGTTCGCTGTGCCGGCTGGGTCTTCCCGGCTACGAAGGCGCTTACAGCTATGGTTTCTACGACGGCTCGCTGCGCCGCTTGATTCACCTGTTCAAATTCGAGCGCATTCCCTCGCTCGCAGTCCCGCTTGGCGGCTATCTGATGAAGGCTCTGCCTCGCGATCGCCAGTTCGATGTGATCGTGCCGATGCCACTGCACTGGTATCGCCGTTGGCGCCGCGGGTTCAATCAATCTGAATTATTGGCCCAAGCCGTTGCCCAACGCACCGGTCTGCCATTGGCTAATCGGGTCCTGCAACGAAAGCGGCATGCCGCGCCGCAATCGGGTCTGACCAGCGCAGCTCGCCGCCGCAACGTGGCCGGTTTGTTCTCGATTGCAGATCGCGCCAGCGTAGCAGGCCGGCGTATCTTGCTGGTGGATGATGTACTCACCACTGGAGCCACTGCCCAAGCGGCCGCTCGCGCCCTAAAAAGCGCCGGGGCTGCGCAAGTTGTCCTACTAACTCTCGCTCGCGCCGATCGCCGCGAATTTGTTTCGGTTGACCACGCGGTGGGGAGCCGCTAGGAAAATAAAGATGCCGACCATGTTCCGCCTACACAATCCGGTGCTGGTCTTGAACGCCAGCTATGAGCCGATCAACATCTGCGCAGCCCGGCGCGCGATCGTGCTTGTCTTGAAGGGCCTTGCGCATCCCGAAGAGATGTCGCCGGAAACGCTGCACGCCGCTCGCCGGCAATTCCAGGTGCCTAGCGTGATTCGCCTGCTCGAATACCGCCGCATCCCGCATCAGAACCGGGCGTTATCGCGCAAAAACATTCTCATGCGCGACCGTTACGTCTGCCAATATTGCGCCAAAGGCGGCCAATCCGCCTCGCTCACGTTGGACCATGTGATTCCACGTTCGCGCGGCGGCGAGAGCGCCTGGGAAAATCTCGTGGCCTGCTGCCATGAGTGCAACAACCGCAAGGGGAACCGCACGCCGGAAGAGGCCAACATGAAACTGGCCCGCATCCCGCGCCCCTTCAGCCTGCATACTTCGCGCCACCTGATTCGATTGCTGGGGCGGGGCGAGGATCAATGGCGCAAGTATCTTTTCTACTAGGTGATGGGGAGTGCCCCGCCGGTAGTTGGAACCTAGCCCCAAAACCCTTCTAAGCCCTGCCACGATCTAATTCTTTGTGATCCTGGACCACTACTTCTGCATACAGGGTCGTCGATTCCACTTTCGTCCGCCGCATCGCTAAGCGTTCTCGCGCAGATTCCCACTGCTGTCGAATACTATTTTGGACGGGCCTGACTGCCGACCTATTCGGCGGCCAACTCATCCAACGCCGCTATGGCTTAGGCGCCGCCGCCGGAGCCGGTCCACCCTGCCCGCCAGGCCCGCCTCCGCCGATCCGAGGAGGATTCGCGACATAGCTGGCCACATCCCTCGCCGCCTTCGTCTCCACACCCGGCTTCTGCAGAAAACCCAGATCGCGGAACCAATCGATGAAGCGTAATTGCCACGTGCCGAACGGCATGTTGTTGCGATCGGTCAATCCGCCGGACATACGGCTGCCGTCGGGCAAAGCGTCGCCCGGATGGCGGCCGTTGCCGTACACGTGAATTTCGATATTCGGCACCGCAATGGCCAGCATCGCATTGAAGAATTCCATGGCCCAAATCGCGTGCCCTCGGTCGCCCGATCCAGCCGTCGCGATGAAGGCGGGCGGCGCGTTGCGCGGAATAGGCGGCGCGGTCCGGTTGCGCGCGAAAGGCGTCGGTCCTGGATAGATGATGCCCGTAAAATCGGGCCGCGAAGTAATGCCCGCGAATGGATCGCTGGGATCGTTGTTCTTCTTGTCGAATTCCTCAAACAGCACGGCGGCAGGCGAAGAGAGTTCAGCGCCCGCGGAAAAGCCCATAATGCCGATCTTGTTCGGATCGATTCTCCACTGCTTGGCGTAGGCTCGCACGACACGAATAGCTTGCAGCGCGTCGTGTACCGCGTCGGTCTGCGGGCTGTAGCCATCGCGGCGCAGGCGATTGCGCAGGATGATCGTGTTCACGCCGTAGTTATAAAAGAACGGAATGAAGTCCGCGCTCTCACCTCCAACGTTCAGCGTATTGTGCCCGCCGCCCGCCGCTAGAATCACCGCTGCGCCGGTATTAATGCCGCCTTCCACCATGTGAACTTCGATCGACGGATTGTGAATGCCGACGATACTGCTGATCCGGCCCGGCACGGACTGGCTCATGTTATAGACTTCGGGTTCCTTGAGCTTGTCCGTCTTAAGGAACGTCGAATTAGGCGCGTAAAGAGGCAAGACGATGCCGCCTTGCACAATCGCCAACGGCGCGTAGGGAGCGTCGGTGGCGGGGCCCGGCTTCGGCACCGCGAGCGGAGAGGGCAGCGGCGGGAGTGGGACGCGGTCTTGAGCGAAGGCGCTCGCAATGGCGAGAGTTGGCGCGATACAGGTAATTCTCATTGATAGTGCTTCTCTCTCGTGTTACCCCGGTGGGAACTGGCGACTCTTTATGATAAGCCAGAGGTTTGACATCCCGGAGGAGATGAGAAACAATGGTGAAACGGTTTACTAACAGTCCGTATGATTGTGGGGTCACGTTTGAAAATGTCTCGATTGCAACCCGCCTCGCGAGTTGCGTCCACGTTCCAAATCGATTTCACGATCAACCGCTGAGGAGCTTTCAAATGATGATCAAAATACTAGTGCTGTTTGCCGCCGGCTTGGCAATCCTGCCCGCCCAGACGACGTCTACGTCGGTGCTGGGGACCGTCACCGATTCGAGCGGCGCCGTTCTGGCCGGCGCCAAGGTGACGCTCGTCAACACCCGGACGGGAGTGAAGAGCAACGGCGTGTCGACGTCGACCGGCGACTACCTGTTCCCGCTACTTGAGATCGGTCAGTACGAAGTGACCGTCGAAGCCCCTGGTTTCAAAAGCGAGGTCCGCAAAGGCATCCTGCTCCAAATCAACGAAAAGGTTCGCGCCGACTTTTCAATGTCGATCGGACAAGTCACGGAGCGAGTGGAGATAACGGCGGCGGCGGCCACATTGAAGACCGACGAAGCCTCGCTCGGCAACGTCGTCGAACAGCGCCGCCTGGTGGAACTGCCCGTGAACGGACGCAACGTCGGCAATCTGGCCATATTGCAACCCGGAGTGATGTTCGGCAGCCGCGGCGGACTCGACGGACAGAGCGGCAGCGGCGGCGGTGTGCCGATCCCCGGCCAGACGATCGCGATCGTCGCCAACGGACAGCGCGAAGTCAGCCAACACGCGACGCTAGACGGCGTGGTCGCTACCGAAGCGCGCGTCAATACCGTCCCCTTCTCGCCTTCGCCGGAGGCCATGGAAGAGGTCAAAGTGCTGACCGGTTCCTATTCGGCCGAATACGGCTTCAACTCCGGCGCTCAGTTGATCATGGTCATGCGTTCGGGCACCAACGAGTATCACGGCTCCGCTTACGAATTCCTGCGCAACGACAAACTCGACGCCGAGAACTACTTTCAAAATTACTTCACCCCGGCCGGCGCCGCGCGCATCAAGAAGCAAAGCCTACGGCAAAATCAGTACGGCGGCACCTTCGGCGGCCCGATCTCGATTCCGAAGCTCTATAACGGCAAGAATCGCAGCTTCTTTATGTTCAACTACGAGGGCCGCCGCCTTCGCAATCCCGGCGTTAGTGGAGCCGCCTTGGTTCCGTCCGATGCCATGAGGACCGGCGATTTCAGCGCGCTGCTTAACCGGCGGAACCCTGCCGGCGTCGCGCAGCCTGCGGTCCAAATCGTGGATCCTCTTACGGGCGCCGATGCCCCGGTTCCATTTGCAGGCAACATCATTCCCGCCTCGCGCCTCAACGCCACCTCACGCGCCCTCAGCTCCTTCTGGGAAAAGCCGCAACAGATCCTGGCGGATCCATTGACCGGCGCCAACTATATCGGCGTGGGCGGACGCCAGGTGGATGACGATCAATACTTCCTCAAGCTGGATCACAACATCTCGGACCGCGACAAGGTGATGTTCCGCTACGCCACCAACATCCCCTATTTTCTGAACCTGCCGGCCGCTTCGCCGCAATTTACCTATCGCGTGGAAGCTCGCAACAACAACGTGGCCACGCAGTGGATTCACATCTTCTCGCCCGCCGTCGTGAATGAGTTCCGTTACGGGTACTCCACCTCGCGCGACGATAGTTTCAATCCCCGCGCCAACACCAACTTCGATCTCAGCGCCATCGGCCTCGATGCGTTTCGCGTGGTGACGGACGGCAACCGGAAGTTGACCGCTCGCGAAACGGGCGTACCATCCATGAACGTGTCCGGCTTCCAAGGGCTGGCCGAAGCCGACGGCGGCAACGGCTTCGACGATAACCGCCTGCATCAGTTCAGCAACAACCTGCAATGGAGCACCGGAGCGCACAGCTTCAAGTTCGGCGCCGAACTGCGTAGGATTTCGCTATTCCGCGGCGCTGCCAACGTTCCTCGCGGTTCGTTCGATTTCAACGGGAACCTCGCCAACAATGCCTTCGCCGCCTTCATGCTCGGCGTGCCCAGTGCGACCAACACGCCGGAAGGGCTCCCGCTGACCGACGTGCATCAGAAGCGAGTCGGGTTCTACGTGCAGGATGACTGGAAGGTAAGCAAGAAGCTCACGCTGAACCTGGGTGTGCGCCACGAATACAATACCGCCGCGAAGGACGTTAGGGGCCTGTGGCGTTCGCTCGAATGGCGCAACGGCTTGAACAGCCCGCCGGAATTCTTCCCGGCCAAGATCCGCGACGTCTACGACTTCTACAAGCCGCAGAAAAACATGTTCATGCCGCGCATCGGCCTTGCCTACCGGCCTTCGGAGTCGTGGGTAGTTCGCATCGGCTCCGGCATTTACTACAACGTGCATCAGTTGAACAACTACACGATTCTCAATCTCAATCCGCCGTTGTCGGGCAGTTCGAACTTCTCGAACGACTCACGCAATAACGGCTTGGTGAACCCCGCTTCGATCTTCAATTTCGCGAACCCGTTCGGTACGGTCAATCCGGCCAGCGCCGTCAGCGCGAACGTTCTCAACACCGATAATTTCCAGCCACAAGTGATCCAGTGGAGCTTTGACATCCAGCGCCGTCTGCCCGGTGAGATGGTGCTGACCGTGGGCTACGTCGGATCAAAGACCTCGCACCTCGACAACACTGTGGAACGGAACTCGCCCGATCCAGCCTTCAACACGGCGACATCTACTCTGCAATCGCGCCGCCCCGTGCCATTCATCATCGACAACGGCGTCACGCGTCCGCTCACCCGGCTCCGCTGGCTGGACTCAGGCGCCAACGCCTGGTATCAGGGCTTGCAGACCAATCTGCAGAAGCGTTTCTCCAACGGCCTCAGCTTTGGCATCGCGCACACGTTCTCGAAGTCGCTGATGGAAGGCTACGGGCGCAATGAAGGCGACGGCTACAACCCGAACGCCTATCAGAATCCGCGCAACCGCGCCGCCGACAAAGCGCGCGTGGGCTTTGACGTCACTCACAACGTGGTGGCCAACTTCGTCTACGAAATCCCGATGATGGCGAGCCTGAAGAAAGGCGTCGCCGGCGCTGTTCTGGCTGGCTGGCAGTCCAACGGGATCATCTCGCTGCGCACCGGCTTCCCGATGACCGTGACGCAGGGCGCGATTACGAATACGTCCAACGTCACCATTCGCCCGGATCGTATCGCCGATGGCAGCTTGTCCAACGCAACCGTGAATCAGTGGTACAATCCGGATGCCTTCCGCATCGTCTCCTGCCAGAACACCGCGCTGCCCGAACTGTGCCGCTATGGCAACGCGGGCGTTGGAATCCTCGAAGGCCCGGGCTTCAGGAACATCGACTTCTCGATCTTCAAGAACTTCCAGGTGAAAGAGCGGCTGCGGATTCAGTTCCGCACCGAGCTCTACAACGTAACCAACACGCCGCAGTTTGCCCGCCCCAATGGTGGGCTCAATACTGGCGGCGGCTTCCTGCCCACGCGTAACGCTTCGGGCGGTATCGACTATCCGACGCAAGCCAATATTTCCCGAGGCCCGGGCGCCATCACCGGCACCGTCTCACCCAGCCGCCAGATTCAGTTTGGCTTGAAGGCGATCTTCTAGGCCGGTTCCGAGCCGCCATGCGCAAGCATGCGGTCTACTCCGATGGCTCTCTCCCGGTCTGGCATTCGGACCGCCGTGCCTTCACGGTCTAAAATAGGAGAGATCCATCGGAGTCCCTGCAAACATGAGTTCAAGCGGAGCCATCAAAGGCCGGTACGAAAAACGCCAAGTCCTCGGCGAAGGCGGAATGGGCATCGTCTATCGCGCCTATGACGCAGACCTGAAGCGCGAAGTAGCGCTTAAGACGTTGCGCGACGGCGGCGACGAACTTGCGCTCGAAATGTTCCGCAAGGAATGCGGCGTACTGGCTTCGCTCAATCACCCCAACATCGTCGACATCTACGACGTAGGGCAGTTCGAAGAAGATGGCGTCGAAAAGCCCTACTTCGTGATGCCGCTCCTGCCCGGCACCACGCTGGACCGAATTATCAAAGGCGAACCGCAGCGCTTAACCGTCGAGCGTACGGTGGAGATCATCGCGCAGACCTGCCGCGGTTTGCAGGCCGCTCATGAGCGCGGTCTCATCCACCGCGATCTCAAACCGAGCAACATTTTCGTGCTCGCGGACGACACGGTGAAAATCATCGATTTCGGTATCGCCCATCTCACCGGCACCCATACCAGCCTCGGCCTCAAGGGCACCGTCTACTACATGGCGCCCGAGCAGATGGAGATGAAACCGGCCAGCGCGCAATCCGACATCTATTCGCTCGCCGTCGTCTGCTTTGAAATCCTGGGGCGGCGCCGGCCCTTCATCGGCTCCAATCGCGACGAAGTAATTCGCGCCATTTTGCGCGGCTCGCCGCCCCCGGTCAACGAGTTGAATCCGTTGGTCGCTCAAACGCTCGGCCAAGTGATTCACGCCGGACTGGCCAAGAAGCCGTACCACCGGTTTCAGACATCGCGCGAATTCGCGGACAACCTGCAAAAGGCGCTCCGCAATCAACCGCTCGAACGGTTCAATCCGGAAAAGGTTGAGCCGCGGATCCAGAAAGTGGAGAAGGCGCTCACCGGCCAGGAGTTTGAATTCGCCAACGAGATCCTTTCCGAGTTGGAGGAAGAAGGCCAACTCCATCCGGCGATTCGCAGTCTGCGCAATCGCTTGGACACCACGATCCGCGACCGCACGATCTCTCAACTGATCGACAGCGCTCGCCGCCGCCTGGAAGACAACGAGTACCAGTTGGCTCTGCAAAAAGTGCAGGAGGTGCTGCAACTCGATCCGCGTCACGCGGGCGCGCTCGGCTTGCGGGCGGACATCGAATCGCGCCGCAGCACCGAGCAGATCGACGGTTGGGTGCGCCTCGCTCGCCAGCATCTCGACAACCAGAAATTTAGCCTGGCGCGCGAAGCGCTGGGCAACGCGCTGGCGATTAATCCGCAAGATACCTCCGCGAGCGGGCTGCGCGCCGAGATCGAGCGCAACGAAAGAACTACCGCCGAAGCGCGCTCGCGCAAGCGGGAATTATACGATCAGGCGCAGGAAGCTTGGCAACGCGGCGACGTCACCGCAGCCCTCAGCAAGATCGAACGCGTGATCGATGTTGATCGCCAAGCGCAAGGCGGAGCCGCGCTCGAAGGCGATCTGGCCGCCACGTATCAGACCTTTTACAACAAGGTGCGCTCCGAGCACGACACGATCAAGAGCAGCTACGAGGAAGCCAAGAACCACGTCGCCAATGGAAACTTCGCGGCGGCCGCCACGCTGTGCGACGAGATCCTGGCCCGCCATCCGGACCACACGCTGTTCCAGGCGTTGCGCTTCGATATCGGCGAAGGACAGCGGCAGGCTCTTTCGGCGGATATGGCTCGCGTGGATCGCGAAGTGGATGCGGAGCCGGACCTCGACCGGCGAGTCAAAATTCTAGAGGAAGCCATGGCGCGCCACCCGGGCGAAGTCCATTTCAAGCACGCCTTGCAGGGCGTTTCTTCCAAACGCGATTTGGTCAACTCGATCGCCTCCAAAGCGCGCAGCCTCGAAGAAACCGGCCATTTCCAGGAAGCGATTTCGCAATGGGACATTCTGCGCAGCATCTACCCGCAGTTTCCCGGCCTCGATTTCGAGATCGAGCGCCTCAAGAAACGCCGCCAGCAGCAATCGCGTCTTGACGCCAAAGCGCGTTGGGCCGAGCGGATCGACGGCGCTCTGAATGGGAGCGATCATCCGCGCGCCCTGGAATTGGTCGCATCGGCCTTGGGCGAATTTCCAGGCGATGCCGAGTTGACCGCGCTGGAGAAGCTGGCGCAAAAAGGCCTCGACAAGAGCCGTGAGGGACACGATCTGATTGCGCGCGGCCAGGAGTTGCGTCAGTCGGGTAAGCTGGCTGAAGCGGTCGCGGTCTTGCAACAAGCCGTCGCGCTCGACGAGCGTAACGCGGCGGCGCGCGGAGCCTTGGTGGAAGCGCTGGTGGCGCAGGCGGGAACGACGATTGAGCAGGACCATAGCTCCGCCGATCAGTGGATCGATCAGGCGCTCTCGCTCGACGCCGGCCATACGCAAGCGCGCAGTCTCAAGACATTGGTTGGCGACAAACGCCGCGAGGCGGGCGTCAATGACGCTATTGCCCGAGCTCGCGAATTGCAGACTGCCGGCAATATCAAAGCAGCCTATCAGGAGGTTCTGGCGGGCTTAGCTGCCTATCCCCTGGACAACCGCCTGACACAGTTGAAGAATCAGTTGAGCAAGAGTTTTGAAGAAGTCGAGAAGGCTCCCCAGGTTCAACCTCCTCCTCCTCCGCCGCCGCCGGCTCTCCCTGCTCCTATCCGGATTCCGCCGCCAACGGCGAAGCTTTCCGGCAAGGAGGCCAAGAAGAAGCACCAGCAGCAACAGCCACAAGCCGCGCCCACACCGGCCGCGATCCCCGTGCAACCGCCGCCGCCGGCCCGCGCCGTGGAGCCAACGCCAGCCACACAAAAAGCGACATCTCCCAAGCCGTCAACTCCGCCCGCTGTCCCGCCGCCCCCAGGGAAGAAGACTCCACTATGGATCGCTGCCGTAGCGATTCCTCTGCTGGGCGCCATCGGCTGGTTTGCCTTGAAGCCCCCTCCGCCGCCTCCGCCGCCGGTCGAAGCAAACGCAACCCGCGTTACGTTTGAGGTGGTAGTGAATCCGGCATCGGCGCGGCTGAGAGTCGCGGACAAAGACTTCGGCGCGAGCCGCACGCTCGATCTTGAAGCCGGAGACTATCAGTTGGAAGTTTACGGCGAAGGCATCAAGACGATGCGCGTGCCGATCAAGGTGTCCAATGGCATGCCAGCCTTGGCTCCGATTCAAGCCGAGGTCGAACCGCCCACGCTCGTGCTCGCACTGAGCGGCGCCCGCGCGACGCTTGACGGCAAACTCGTCACCGCCCAGGGAGCCATCGTGATCGAGCCTGGCGATCACCGCATGGAATTCTTTCAAGGCATCGGCCGGGGCGTCGTCGAGTTTAACATCACTCCTGGTGCGGCTCCCGTTGTGAAGAATGCCGCCGCCTCGCAAATGTTTCTCGCCGCTGTGTCGGTCCTCGGCAAAAGCGGCAAGCTGTTCGGCGCAAAGAGAGGGGGTTTGGGAGCCGCGGAATTGGCGGACTTGCCGCCCACCGGACTCGACCTCACCGGCTTGACCGAAGCGCCCCAACCGGTCCGCGTTTCCGACGGAATCGACACCCGCTCTTATGACTTAACCAGTTCGGTCGCTCCCGCCATGCTGATCTTTGTGGCCGATCCCGGCCGTGTCGATCTGGCCGTGTTGAGTAACGAAGAGGGCGCCATCGTACAGATCAACGGCCGGCAATCCGGCGTAATTCAAAAGGGGCTGCGCCTGGAACAACTTGCACCGGGCGTCTACAGAGTAAAAGTTTCAAAACCCGGATTCGCTGAAGTCCCCGAACGCACCGTCACGCTCGTCAAGGGGCGTGGTCTTCGCGAATTGTTCGAGCTTAAAGCCGCGATGGGCTCCCTGCGAATCGTCGGCGCGGTGGCGCGCGCCCAGGTTTCGATCGATGGCAAACCGGCGGGCGAAACCAAACCGGGTGAGCCGTTCACGCTGCCGATCGAACTGGGCCGCCATCGCATCGGACTGAAAGCCGACAGTCACGTGGCCACTGACCGCGACGCCGACGTTAAGGCTGGCTCCGATGCGGTCTTTGCCTGGCGTGACCTGTTGACAGGCACAGGCTCGGTGCAGCTCTCCGTATCGGGCGCGAACCTCAGCGTATCGTACAGCCCGGCCGCGGGCGGTGCATCCAAGGCGGCGGCCCCCGGCTCACTCACTCTGCCCGTGGGAGACTACACTTTTAGAGCCATGCCTCCGGGCGGGCCCGAACAAACCAAGCCAGTCAGCGTAAGACTGGGTCAATCGGTCGCCGTTTCTTTTGAAGCGTCATCGCGCTCCACGCAGCCCATCGAAACCAAATCCGGTGGGTCCAACCCCGGCGGCGCCCTCCCCTCCTTGCTCAGCGAAGAGTGGAAAGACGACGATGGCTGGAAAAAACTGGATGGCGGCAAACAGTTCGCGCTACCGGGCTCCGTCAACCCCGTCACGTTCCAGGTTCGCCGTCGAGGCGGGCTGCTGGGAGGGAAGCCTGGCTGGCTGTTTGTCGCCAGTCAAGGCGGTTTTGTCCGCTTCGAACTCGGCGGCGACAAGCTTACTTGGTGGGTGACGCAAGGCAACAATCGCGACAAAAAAGTCGGCGACGCCCAAGTAGCCAAGGATGCTGAGGAGGTGCGGATCGAGATCGGCGCGGACTCGATCACTCACACCATCGGCGGCGTGCCTGCGCGCGTAACGGCCTCCGAGCTTGGCTTCAACAACTTCAGTGGCGGGCACCTCCGTCTCCGCGGGCCCATCTGGATCAAAGGAATACGCGGGCGCTAGTGCGTTCGCGGCTCCGTTCTGAGCCGCTATGCGCAAGCATGCGGTCTTACACAAATCCAGAAAATTCTCTAGTCGAGTCTAGGCGTTTGAACGCTCCCTGGTCCGGATCTGGGATGCGGCGCCCCGCGTTGTGTTTCTCCGCCCGAAAACCCGTAGTTCCGGGCGGCTCACCTTCTGTTTCGCTACACCTATCAATTTGGCTTACTACAGCACCAGGGGGCTTGGGCCGGCCTTCGCGGATTTTGTCCGCGGGCGTTCTTCGCGCGTTATGGCCGCGGAGCAGTGACGGGAGCGGCGGCCGCCGCAGCTTCCACAGGCGGCGCCACCGGCGCGAGATCCCAACGTTCATTGAAGAATCCCGCGTGCGCGATGCGTCCGGGCCAACGGCCATCCGGCGGAGTCGACAGATCCACAATCGCAAAGTCCGGCAGCTTCGGCACTTGCCGCGCGTTGTTCAAATAGTCGTACTCGCGGTACGTGAAACCCGAATTGATCACGACATATTTCTTGGGGTTCAAGGGATTCGGGAAGATCATCGCGGGCATATGCCCGGCGGCAGAAAAGCTCTGCTTGCCCATGCCAAGCTTCAGCGCATCCCAGGAAAGCGGCAGTTTGGCCAGCAGACGACCCAGTATTTGATTGCTGCCCGGATCGCCCCACAGAATCAGGTTCGCCGTCAGGATATCTTCACCCGAAACATCCGCGTCGTTCCGCACGATCGCGTCCCCGCGGAATTGCCGGCGCCATTCCTTGATCGCGCGATTCATCTCGGCGTCCACCCAGGCGGCGGTCGATGGCACGAGTGGCTTGCCGGTCGGCTTGACGATGATGAAGCGGTTCATGAAGGCGTCGTCGATCGGCCCTTGCAGACCATGACGCTTTTGCAAGCCATCTCCATCCTTCGCAACCGCTGCCCGCCACACGCCGCCCGCACGCACGAACGAAGCATTCCAGGATCGATCCGACAACGGCCCAGGCGCTGAGACCGGCTGCCCGTCGATCGTCACTGTTACCTTGCCATTAAGTTCCAGTGGAAAGCCGCCGGAGCCGAAGTCCAGCGTGAAAGCCGTGATCCCCGACGTGGTGGCCCGCACCGAGCGAGGGGCGCGAAGTTCGGCCTCAATGCGCCCGGCCTCCCAGTGCTGGCGCAGTCCGTCGATGCGCACCCACTTCATCCGGTCATACGCGAGTGTGAAAGTCACGAATTGCACGCGCTCGGGATACGGGTCCCGTCCCGTAGCCACCATCGCGTTCATCGCGTCGTCTATCAAAATCTTCGATTCCGGATGATAGCGGTGCGGCGTGTTAGGTCCGATGACATGTTTCATCCGGATCCCTTCTTTCGCCAGTTCCCGCTCCATGACCAACGCCGCTTGCATCTGTTTGTCGATCTCGCCTGAGTACGCCACCAGCGGAAGGTTCGCGAAGTTCGCCGCATACATCGTGGCGTCGTACAGCCGCCACAGCTTTTGCTCCCACCACGTAGGCTTCACCGGCTCGCTCTTGAACACATTTAGAAATTCGGCGGACTCGGCAAAACCCGCGCCTGGCGCAGCCGCCGCCCACAGCCCTGCGTGATGCGCCGCGACGTGCCATACCGCCGCGCCTCCCATGGAGAAGCCGCGCATCGAGATGCGATTGGCGTCGATCCGATACTGCGAGCGGACCGATTCGAGCGCTTCGAACAAATCCACCTCGCCTGCAAACTTATTCGCGTTACAGTAGCGCCCGTAAAGATGCAGCACGATCGTGTCTGGCGGTGTGAACTGGCCGGCATTCGTGATGCGGTCCTGCAGAAAATTCAACTCCGTCAGAGTCTCACTGCGCCCGTGGAACCACGCATCCAGCCGCCAGCGATGAGCCGAGCCCGGAGACCAATTGGACGGCACCACCAGTCCGTACGGCTGCACGCTATCGTCCAGCTTGGAAAAATATCCGCGCACCACCAGACCGGACTGCACGGCCCAAGGCGTACGGCCTTCCATCAGATAGTCCGCACGCTCCTGCCCCATTCGCAGCATCTCTTTGGCCCGCTGCACTTCTTCGAGTTTGAGAAACTCTTCATGCTCCAGTGCGTAGCGGACCGCTTCGTGAAAGATCAAAACATCGGCCACCAGGGATGATCGCGCTCCGTGCTTTTTCTTGGCTTCGGCGACGCTCGCGCCCAGCCTCTTCAATCCAAACTCAAGCTGGGTCTTGTCGGCCACTGGAATGGTCACGCCAGGGGGCGGAACGGGGCGTTCCGCAGGCCACGCCAAAGCGGTAATTATTAGGAGAATTGGACAACGCCACATGGTCCAATGAGTATATGCGAAAGTCCTTACTCCTCGCCTCCGCTTTTTGCGTTAGCGCAGTCGCGCAAGGCCCGGAAATCAGGCTCACGCGGGTGGCTTCAGGGCTCATGAATCCGATCGACCTCCAATCGGCTCGCGACGGCTCTGGCCGCCTGTTCATCGTTCAGCAAGGCGGCGTCATTCGCATCCTGCGCAATGGCGCGCTGGACGCCGCTCCGTTCCTCAACATCAGCTCCAAAACACGGACCAATGGCGAATGCGGCTTGCTCGGCCTCGCCTTTCCCCCTGGCTTTCGCGACAGCCATCGCTTCTATGTGAACTATACGAACCCAGGCTGTACTGAGAGCGTGGTGGGGCGCTATTCGGTCTCGCCAAACGCCGATTCGGCGGACCCCGCTTCCGAGCAAATCATCCTCCGCCAAGCTCAGCCCTTTCAGAATCACAACGGCGGCGGACTCGCCTTCGGTCCCGATGGCTTCCTCTATATCGGCTTCGGCGACGGCGGCAGTGGAGGCGACCCACGGAACAATGGCCAGAACGCCGGCGCATGGCTCGGCAAACTCCTGCGCATCGACACCGAATCCGGCGCCAGCCCCTATGCAGTGCCGCGTTCAAATCCCTTCGCCGGCAACGCGCGGTTTCGCCCGGAAATCTGGGCGCTCGGACTGCGAAATCCGTGGCGGTTTTCCTTCGACCGTGAGACGGGCGATCTTTGGCTCGGCGACGTCGGCCAGAACCGCGCCGAAGAAGTCGACTTCCAATCGGGTCTCAGCACCGGCGGCGAGAACTACGGTTGGCGCCTGATGGAAGGCATGACCTGCTTCAACCCCGCGCAAAATTGCGACCGCACGGGATTGACTTTGCCGGTACACGAATACACGCGCAGCCAAGGCGATGTTTCCATCACTGGAGGCTATGTGTATCGTGGCGCCCGCTGGCCGTCGCTGCGCGGAACCTATGTCTACGGCGATTATGCCAGCGGCCGCATCTGGGGCATTCGCCGCGAGGGGCCGCTCTTCAACAATCGCCTGCTCATCGACAGCAATCTCAATATCTCCACTTTCGGTGAAGACGACGCTGGTGAAATATACGTAACTCACCATGGGAGCGGTGAGGTCTTTGCCATCGAGGCAGCGGCCGCGCCCAGCTTCACTACACGGTCGATCACCAACGCCGCCAGCTTCGAAATTGGCTTGACTCCCGGTTCGGCCTCGGTCGTATTTACCGGTGGCGTTCGGCTGCCAGGGGTGACACAAGCACAGGCAATCCCGTTGCCGCGCGAATTGGCCGGGGTTAGGGTTTCAGTGAATGGCCGCGATGCGCCGCTGTTCGCCGTGGTCAATTCTAACGGACAGGAGCAGGTGAATTTTCAAACGCCTTGGGAAACCGAGAGCCCAACGGCGAGCGTCGTAGTGACCCGGGATGGCTCGGCCAGTTCACCGGTTGAGGTTGGCGTCCACACGCTGCAGCCCGGCATTTTCGAATGGAACGGCGTCGAGGCGCTCGTCGTGCGCGCCGCCGACAATTCCCTGGTTACGCCTGCGCGGCCCCTGCGGACCGGCGAGATAGTCTACCTATATTCGACCGGTCTCGGCCCTGTTGACGCCAATCCCGGCACAGGCAACGCTGGCCCCAGCGCCTCGCTCGCCCGTTCGCGCACCTCCCCTTCGGTCACGATCGACGGGGCGGACTGTGAAGTGTTGTTCGCCGGTCTCGCCCCAGGCTTCGTGGGCATCTATCAAGTGAACATCCGCGTGCCCGCGTCCGCCCGTAGCGGCCAACGCGAGATGGTGCTCTCATCCGGCGGTATCCGTAGCAAGCCCGTGCGCGTGACGCTGCAGTGACTCGCGGGAGGGTGGCCTCCGGCTCCTATGGAGAGGCCATGACGAGTAACAAGTTTGAATATCTGCTCTCGCGCCGTGTCGACGTGTTGGTGGTGGCGGCTTCGATCTCCGATCCTGCCTCAGTCGCCTCTCTCGCCGGAGGCGGCGGGCCCGTAGTTCATAGGATCGCCGCTTTGACGGCATGAACGCCAACTTCGTGGGCGTGGATGACGAGTTAGTGGGACGCCTGGCGACGCAGCATTTGAGTGACCAGGGCTGCCGCCGGATCGCCGGCAATGGGCGCGATGCAGGCGATCTTCGACGCAGGCCTGAGGGTTCCCCGAAACTTGGCCGTCGCCAATTGCGGCACTGTGCGATACGCCATATGCCTTCGAGTTCCGCTCACTTCTGTCGATCGGAACTAAGCCGGTGATCCGGGAGTCTAGCTCGCAGGAGAGATGGCTCCTCACCCAAACCTGGCATCCGCCAGTGAGGGTGAAATGATCGGACCTGCAAAATCACGATTTGTTGGCGGCGAGAAATTCAAGGAATCAGTACTCGATCTGTTCGCCAACGGGACCGCAGGGCCATCCACAAATTCCGAATCCGCTGCTATGCTGAGTAGAAACTACGTCAAGAGACTACGTCAAGAGACAGGACATTCGATATCCAACCGGATATCATGGAGGGCTTGTGAGCGACTACGCTGAAGGCGCGTACCTGGAATTCAAAGCCGATGGAACCACCCATCGCTTCACGCTAGCCACGGTCTGCCAAATCGGCAGGAGCGCCAACAGCCATTTGGTGCTTGGCGGCGAAATGGTGTCGCGCCAACACGCGATGCTGCAACGGTCCGATGGCGGCCAGTTCTACATCACCGACCTCGGCAGCAGCAATGGCACGCTTGTGAACGGGGTGCGTATTTCCGTGCCGACGATTCTGTCGCCGGGTGACCAAGTCACCGTCGGCATTCACAAACTAGTGCTCTGCCAAACGACCGCCGCTCCTGCGCCGGAAATCAAGAAATGCGACATGACGATGACGTCCATGTCGGTCGAGCAGAAATTCGTTACGGTCCTGGTCGTCGACATCCGCGGCTTCACAGGCCTCGCCCAGCGCATTGATCCGAATATTTTGGCGCAAGCCACTGGAACTTGGTTTCGCGACAGCGGACGCCTTCTGCAGGAGCGGGGCGCTTGGGCTCAGAAATACATCGGCGACGCGATCATGGCTGTCTGGCAGCATCGGGGCTTAGCCCCTGCGAAGGAAGAATTTTATCCGATCCTCGACGGCCTCTGCCGGCTGTCGGAGGTTGCAAGCCGTTTGCAGAGCCAGTTTCAATTGCAGGAACCAATTCTCATCGGCGCCGGAATCAACTCCGGCTTCGCTTCGGTAGGGAACGTGGGCAGCGCCGCGACTGCCGACTACACCGCGCTCGGCGATGTAGTGAACAAGGCCTTTCGCCTGGAAGCGGCGACCAGGACCGAACGCTGCGACTTGCTGATCGGCAAAGACACCCAGGTCTGGTTGGCTTCCGGCTCCAGCGCTCTCACCCGCTTCGAGCAGTGCCCCGTGATCCTCAAAGGGTACACCGAGTTGGAGACCGCCTATCGGTGCCAGATGGACGCGGTCGAGGAGTTCTTGCAGGGGCGATCGTTAGTTACAAGGTGAGCCCTGTGTGGGAGGCTGCAGCGTGCCATACTGGCTGCCCAAAGCTTCGTCCGCAATTCCTTGATCTTTCCCTCTTCGTCGGCGGGTGGACAATGGTTCATGCATAGCGGCTTGCTGTTCCATCCACGCTGTCGCATTCTGCCCCAGGCTTCCTCGTTCATCCCCCTCTTAAAGTAACCCAGTCGGCAGCTGCTTGTTGTGGATCTGATCGGGGAAGTAGGCGTCCGAACTGGCGGCGTCTGGATAGCCGCCCTGATGACCCTACCCTCCCAAGCGCGCCTCCTGCGGACTCGGCGAGTTAGTCTACTTTTACGTCTACGGGCCTCCGTCCAGTGGATGCGGATCCGGGTGGCGGCGTCCGCGCGAAGTGGCCAAACGCGAAATGGTTCTGTCGGCAGGTGGAGTGCGTGGCAAAGCTGCGCGCATTACGCTACAGTGACATGATCGATGCTTTCCCGCCGACACTTCGCCGCCACTAGTTTAGGAGCCGCCGCCGCTTCGAGGGCGCACGCCGCCGCCGCCAAGCCAAACATCTTGATGATCGCCGTGGACGATCTGAACGACTGGGTCGGCTGCCTGGGCGGGCATCCGCAAGCGCGCACTCCGAATCTCGACAAGTTGGCCGCGCGCGGTCTGCTGTTCACCAACACTCACTGCAGCGCTCCACTCTGCAATCCTTCCCGCGCCTCGTTGATGACCGGGATCCTGCCTTCGACCTCAGGCATCTACGATAACGGCCAACCTTGGCGAAAATCGCCGGCGCTTGCCAAGGCTGTGACGATCACCCAACACTTCCGGGCCAACGGCTATCGCGTATTGGGCGGAGGCAAGATCTATCACGGCGCCTATCCGGACGCCGCCAGTTGGGACGCCTACTTCCCCGATCAGATCCATACCAAGCCGCAGGACCCTGCCCCTGCCAAGCTACCCGCCAACGGCATTCCCAATACTGGCAACCTTGACTGGGGTCCACTCAACGTGGCCGATTCGAAGATGGGAGACACGCAAGTGGTCGATTGGGCGTTGGGCGAGTTGAATCGCGTCCAGGCCCAACCCTTGTTCCTCGGTTGCGGCTTGTTCCGTCCGCATTTGCCCTGGTACGTCCCCGCCAAGTATTTCGACCTTTTCCCGCTCAACTCGATCATCCTGCCGAAGGTCCTTCCCAACGATTTGGACGACGTTCCTCCGATCGCGGTTCAGTTCGCCAAGCCGCGCGGAGACCATGCCGGCATCACCGGACACAACAAGTGGAAAGAGGCGGTGCAAGCGTACCTTGCCGCCATCGCTTTCATGGATGGACAACTCGGCCGGCTGATCGATGGCTTTGATCGCAGCCCGCGGGCGCAGGATACTCATATAGTGCTGTGGAGCGATCACGGCTGGCACCTGGGCGAGAAGCTTCACTGGCGCAAATTTTCACTGTGGGAAGAGTCGACGCGCAACGTATTTCTAACCGTAGCGCCGGGCGTCGCCAAGCCAGGCACGCGCTGTAACCGGCCAGTGAGCCTGCTCGATCTCTACCCCACGCTGAACGAACTCTGCGGACTGCCGGCGCGCCGCGAACTCGAAGGCCGCAGCTTGATGCCGTTGCTACGGAACCCCTCGCTGGAATCGTGGGATGCTCCGGTTCTAACCACTTACTTCCAGAACAATCATTCGCTCCGGGACCAGCGGTGGCGTTATACGCGCTACTCCGAAGGCGGCGAAGAACTCTATGACCGTCAAGCGGACCCGATGGAATGGACCAACCTCGCCGGCCGCGCCGAGTATGCCGGCGTCAAGGCTGATCTGTCGCGCTGGCTTCCTAAAGTGAACGCAGCTCCGTCTATCCACGCCAAGGGACTCGCCGAAGAATAGTGGGCTGTACCATGGAGAGGTCATGAACGCGCCTCCACCGTCTCCCGACCCGCGTAGGCCGCCAGTGCGGATGAAGGACATCGCACGTGACTTAGGCTTATCCGTCGTCACGGTATCTAAAGTATTCCGCGGACATCACGATATCGGTCCAGAGACGCGGCAGCGCGTTCTCGCCCGCATCAAGGAGCTCAACTACCAACCGAATCCAGCGGCGCGTTCGTTGGCCACCGGCCGCAGCTACTTCATGGGCCTGATCGTGCCCGATCTGGTTCACTCGTTTTTTAGCGAATTGGCTAAGCATCTGGCAGGTGTGCTTCGTGCCAGTGGTTATTCATTGCTGCTTTCTTCATCGGAAGAAGACACGAACCTGGAACTGCGCGAGTTCGATTATCTGTTATCGCGGCGCGTGGACGTGTTATTGGTGGCGGCTTCCATCTCCGACCCCGCCGCAGTTGCCTCGCTCAACGCGGGTGACGTACCTCTCATTTTCGTCGATCGCCGCTTTGAAGGCATGCACGCCAACTTCGTGGGGGTCGATGACGAGTTAGTAGGACGCATCGCGACTGAACATTTGATCGAACAGGGCTGCCGCCGGATCGCCGTCATCACCGCTGCCATGCGGACCGCACAAATGCGTCTCGAAGGATACCGGCAGGCACTCGCCGCCGCTGGCATAGCCTTTGATCCGTCGCTGGTGGCCACACGCCTCCACGGCGACGATGCCGCTGACGAGACTGGCTACGCGGCCATGAAACATCTGCTGGAATCGGGCCCCAGGCCGGACGCGGTCTTCTGCCACAACGACCCTACCGCCATGGGCGCGATGCAAGCGATTTTCGATGCCGGTCTGCGGGTTCCCCAAGACGTGGCGGTTGCCGGTTGCGGCAATGTCCGATACGCGAAATGCCTCCGCGTGCCGCTGACCTCGATCGATCAAAACTGCCGCGGCATCGGCGAAGAGGCCGGCAGGCTGGCGTTGAGTCTGGCTTCGAAACCGGGACGCCGCCCCCGCACCGTGCTGATGGAACCGAAGCTGGTGATCCGAGAGTCCAGCTTGCGGAAGTAAGAGCCGAATCGTATCGGCACAGTGCGATAAACTGCGGGAATCATGACATTGACAATGACGACGAAGGCAATGATCCATCGCCGGGCGCTCGCCCTGCTTTGCGCGATGCCGATGCTGGCTCCTGCGGCGAATCTGCCGGTGGCGGGGAAGGCCGAGGAACTGGGTTTTTCCAGCGACCGGCTCAGGCGGATTCACGAGACCATACAACAGCACATTACTGCACACGACATCACCGGGGCGGTGACACTGGTGATGCGCAAAGGGCGCCTCGCGCATTTTGAGGCGCATGGAATGGCCGACGTCGAGTCGAAAAAGCCTATGACGAAGGATGCGCTGTTCCGGATCTGGTCGATGTCGAAGCCAGTGACCGGAGTTGCGATTCTGATGCTCATGGAAGAAGGCAAGGTCCGGCTGAACGATCCCGTCTCGCGATTTATTCCCGAATTCAAAGGCATGAAAGTCGCGATGCTGCAGCAGAGCGAAGGCGGGGCGCCGCCGGCGCCTTCTGCTAGAGTCGAGTTTTCGACCATAGACGCCAAGCGCGAAATCACGATTCAGGATCTGCTCACGCATGTCTCGGGGCTCGGGTCCGGCCGGGCCAGCGGCGCGGAGATTGCTAAGCTGACCGACACCAAACGCATTGGCAAAACGTTGGCCGACGTGATTCCCTTGTGGGGAAGGACGCCGCTCGACTTTCAGCCAGGGTCACGTTACACCTATAGCCCGCTGGCGGCGTTCGACACACTCGGCCGCTTGGTGGAGATCGCCTCGGGCATGCCTTTTGACCGGTTTCTGCGCGAGCGCATCTTCGATCCGCTTGGCATCAAAGAAGCCTTCTTCGTACCGGCCAACGAAGCGCAGCGAGCGCGAATTCCCACCGTCTATCACCGGGCCGATGGAGCTTTGAAGGCGACCAAGGCGATCAACGAACTGTTTGAGCCCACCTACTTCTCCGGCGGCGGCGGATTGATGGCGACCACCGAAGAATACGCAAAGTTTGGAGCGATGCTGGCGGCGGGCGGCATTTGGAATGGCAAGCGGCTGCTGAGCCCGAAAACGGTCGAGTTGATGGGGTCCGTGTTCGTACCCGATACGTTGCCCGGTCGCGAGCCGGGGCGGGGTTATGGGTTGAGCGTGCAGGTGGTGAACGATCCGGTGCGCGCCGGCTACCGTGTGGGAGAGGGCGCCTTCGGTTGGGATGGCGCCTACGGCACGCACTTCTGGGTGGACCCGAAAGAAAAGATCGTGGGCTTGATGATGATCCAGGTGGACAACTCCAACCGGCAGTTGGACCGCGATTTTGAGAACGCGGTCATGCAGGCCGTAGTCGAGTAATCACGGAGAGTCTCAGCGCTCAGTCCAATCTCTTTCCATCCGTTCCCCATCCTTTGGTGCAGAAGTGAGAAGCGCTCGAAGCCTGATACCGTACCTTGGCGAGCTCTGGAGTCTCCAGCTTCTGGTAGCCGCGGATGCGAGACTCAAGGGCGAAGTCCAACACGCCGCTGGTCATCAACGTTCGCTCCACAGGGTACGGCGCCTTGCCCGTCTCGAACATGATCTCGATATTCTTTACCAGGCATCCGAAATGATGGTGGGGCCGGTAATTCTGCAGGTCCATCAGGGTCGTGACCGGCGTCGATTGGCCGTCCACATCAATCGCAACCGTGAAGTCTTCCAGCAGTCCCGTCATCAGAAACGCCGCTGCGGAAAGCCCATCGGCGTAGTCCACGATGAACACCGCAGGCGACTTTACCTGTTGCCTCATATTGCCCTGCTTGCGGGTGTTGCTCCGCAGCAGCGCGGCTTCAAACAGCCGCTTCACCCAGCCGTTGTTCTCGATGTAATTCCAGCAGTCCTGGTTCTCCAGGCACTGAACTGAGCGCACGCCCGTTTCTCCGCCCTTGCGCCGCTCCACCATACATTGCAGCGCCTCAAGCACATGAAAGCCGTAGATGTCGAGCCCGCTGTAGGAAATGGCGACCGCATGTTTATACCCAGCCCCGAACGGAGCGTCGATGGCGGGTTCGCGCCGCGCCACGGGCGCCGATGATCCGGCGAGCATCGGAAAGTGCAGCTCCCGTGAAATCTCCACCATCCGGCGCGCCTGCCGGAAGTTCCAGGACAGGTGTTTATCGTTGAACACCGGAACGGATCGTCGGCTCTGGCGGAACACGTCGGTAATCTTGAGAAACATCTCGAAGCGTGGATAAAGCGTCTGTTGCTTGTCGTTCATCGGATAGTCGCCGTGCTCTCCAATGAGCAGGACGCCATCCACCGCCAGCTTTTCGCCCCCCAGCGTCAGCGCTTCCTCCACGGTGCGAAAAATCGGCGTCTTGTACTTGGCTGCGCGCTCGCGGCTCATGTCGTTCTTGGGGACGTGTTCGGTGAAGATCGAGACGATCTTCGAGCGCGGATAAGGCGGTTGGTCGTCCTGATTGTAGCCTTCCAGATACTTGCCCACCACCACGTCGGCATGAGAGCCGCTCCAATACTCGGTGATGATCGCGGCGATCTTTTTGGGTTCAACGGCGGCGGCGGGGAGATAGGCGGCCGAGGCGCCGGAAGCGGCAATGAATGTTCTTCGGTTCATCTTGTGTTGCCACCTGACATTCTACGCGGAGTCATCCGCCGTTGGGCTTTAGTTTCGGCGGACAACCACCAGCCAATCCTCCGAGGGACTCTCGGGAGGGGCGCCCAAATCGACGCTGCTCGCTCCACCGCGAACGGAAACGAGCGCGCCCTTTTGCAGCGCACCACCGGCTCTGGGATTGAACCACCGTATGCTGAAGTTCCCGCCAACACCCGTCAGATCGCGCGAGGCAGCGCCGCCAGCCGGCAGATAAAGCAAATAAATCTCGCCCTTCTTCGTGAACGGGAACTTGCCATTGTCTGATGCGGCTCCTTCCATCTGCCAGAACGGGATCCGGTTCTCGCGAAAGAAGGTCAACGCAAAGGGTCCGGAAGAATTGTCCGGGCGATTGAAGAACATGCCGAAGCCACCGCGAATGGCGGTCTTAGCCTTGCCGAAAGGATCGTAGGCGAACCCGAAACGAGGCGCCGTGGCGATGCCGGGCGTGTTGTAGAGCCCACGGGGAACGCTCTTGTCGAAAGCGGGAACCACTATCCCATTGGCCGCATCGCCGATTCCGGGCGCCAGCGCGCCAATCGCCGCGGCCGAGAATATTTCGTTCGTCCGCGGATGCACGCCGACGCGACGGCCGCCCACGAGGGCCGGTTGAATCAGCGCCGCCATCTTCGAGGGGTCATATCGTGAGGGATCGAAGCCGGAAATACGGTCGCCGCGCTGCACGCGTGAGCCGATCCAATAGAACCGCGCGCCGATGTCCAAGGTGAGCCGGCGATTCACTTTCCAGTTGTCCTGAACATTGAACTGTTCGTGGCGTTTGAAGTAAGATGCCAGGCCGTGAAAATCCCGCGTACCTGACTTAGTGACGACTTGGACGTTGGCGCCGGAGTAGCGGCCGTATTCGGCCTGGAAGTTACTGAGCAGGATCTTCACTTCGGCGACGGAGTCCTGACTGACGGTCAGGAGCAGATTGCGCGAACTGCCGACCTGATTCAGGCCCATCCCGTCGACGGCGAGACTATTGGAATCCACACGATTGCCGTGGACGTTGCCCGACCAGCCGCGCGATACCAAATCCGGCTCATTCGGACTAACTACACCGGGCAAAAGTGTCAACAGACTCATCACGTTTCGGCCGCGAATCTGGATGTTTTCCACCTGGCTCGAGGTAATCACACCGGATCGCTCACTGCTGGCCGTTTGCACCACCGCGCCCTGAGAAACGACGCTGATTGTCTCGGTGACGGAGCCAATGGCCAGGGTAATATCGCCGGTGGGCACCGTCTCCCCGGCCGGCAACGTCAGATTCGTCCGTTCCGCCACCTTGAATCCATCCGCTTTGACAGAGAGCTTGTAGGCTCCCGGGACCAGGTTGGTGAACCGGAAATCGCCTTGGAGGTCCGTGGCGATCTCGCGCGCGATCGACGTCGCTGTTTGCGTCAGAGTAACGGCGGCCCCGGCCACGGGCAGGGCCGAAGAGTCGCGGACGGAACCGACGAGCGTGCTGGTAATCGTCTGCGCGTACGCGGACGCGATGAAGAGCGGCAGGACAAGATACTTCATAGTGACCTTCAGATGTTACTTATTGACTGCGGCGCGCAGTGCCGCGCAGCGGGTTCGGAGTTTGGCGAGTGTGAGTTGGTGGGCGGAGTGTCCCGCGAGATTATGGCGTTCCCCCGGGTCCTTCTCAAGGTCGAAGAGCTGTTCGAACGCCGGCGTTTCTTTGGTGTACCGGGCGTACTTCCATTGACGGGTGCGCACCGCCTCGCTCGGCGCAATCGGCAGACGCGGCGGGTTGGGGTTGTAGGTGTGCTCGTAGTACCAGTCGTCTCGCCCCGCGATTTTGCCGTCCTGCAGGATCGGTCCAAGACCGCGGCCCTGCATCGCTTCCGCAGGAGGAAGCCCGGCCAGTCCGAGGATCGTGGGCGCAATGTCTATATTTAGGGTCATCTGATCGCGCGTCCCGCCACGGGAGGCGACCGGCGCGCGCGGATCGCGAACGATGAGGGGAACCCGAATCGACTCCTCATACGGGATCCATTTGCCCCACAGACCATGCGCGCCCCGCAAAGAACCATTGTCGGAAGTGAAGATCACGACAGTGTTGCCGTCAAGGTTCAGCCTGCGTAGCGCGGCCATCACCTTCCCGACAGCTGCGTCCACTCCGCTCACCAGACGGTAACAGGTGCGGACGTCATCAAGGAATTTCTCCTCCGGCTGGGCCGGCCAAGCACCTGACTCCATGCCATTGAGCGACTTGCGCAAAAACTCGGGCAGCGCTTCAAACTCGGCCTTCGTGTATGTCGCAGGCGGATCTGGCTTTGCCGTGGCATAGGCGTTCGGATGACCAGGATCGAAGTAGTTGAAGGGGCCGTGGGGCTCTTTGAAGTTGAGCGAAATACAGAAGGGCTGCGCGGCCGGCGTCGACTCCAGAAACTCGATGGTCTTTTCGGTAATCAGCGGCGTGAGGTGACGGACCTTCCCGTCCACCGTTTGCTTAAAGTTGATCGAATGAGGAAATAATTGCAACCATCGAGACATCGATACCTTCCTTTCCGTGTTAGCTACTCCAATGAGTCAGTTAGTGCATGAATTCTCGTCGCAGACATTGCACGAGGGGCAGACCGCAATTCCCGGTAAGTTACGCCCGATGTTTGCCCCTGCCCTGGACGGATCTGATGAGTACCGGTCATAGTGATTGGATGAGCAACCGGTCGGACAAAGTGGAAGTGGACTGTCATTCGCCATATACGATCCAGCGCAGTTTTCGTTTTGGCAACTATTCGCGAGAACGGTTGTTGGCGTCGACAATGTCGACAAGAAGGAGCGGATCGAGTTGACTATTCCGCTTCTCGGGCACGCCGATATCGCAGATCTGCCGAAAGTATTCAGAACAACCGGACTTGGCGGGAGGCTGGCGAACACGCCGCTCAAGGCGGTTCCCATATGGTCAAGAAACGGTACAATCTGTCTTGAATGTGTCTTTGCCGGGCCATCGGAAATACGGGCGATGGGAACGATTCCAAGGGCAATTAATGAAAGGCATCCCAAGACCAAGGGTAGTGCGCATGTTTTGCGAAGCATGAGCTTCCTCCGATCTGCGCTCTTTAAGGTATTCCATAAATTCGTTTCAATAGTAAGTGCTTTTTACGGGAAAATATCATGGGCAGTACGCACTACGTTCCAGTAGATTGTCAACGCTTTTATTCCATGGGCGATCAATCCGTCCAACCAGCCTGCTCGAACAAAGACGCTCCTTATCTAACGGCAGATGGTTCTCGAAGGAGCGCTGCACCGTTTGGACAATGAGGGCTTCAAAGTTCTCATTCAGAATCCAGATTCGTCCGTCACTTAGGCGGCGATCACTTCTTCGTACTCTCAAAAGATACTGGCGCTGGCACACACATTCGCACGGTGTTTCCCAGAGCCAAACGAAACACCCCTACAGGAGGGCCCGGAGGCTGGAGTAACGCCGAGACGAGGACGGTCGTATCGAGAACGACTCGGATCATGCACCGGGCCGCAGCGCCGCCTGGTGCCATACCTGCCGCGCGGCGGCAATCTCCGCCTCGATCTCATCCATGGGGCAACAGACCGAGTCCAGCCTCCCCCGCACTAGACCAAGATTTCCTGGTCTGCACGTCCGAATCTGAAAGAGTTTTTGTTAGGTTCAAGGTAATCGTTCCTCCACCCTAGATCAGCGGATTCCTGCGAGATATCGAGAAGCGGCGCCTTAGGCGGGAGATTGGAGCTGGCCCCCGTTCACCCGCAAGCCAAAAATATTTCGCTCCGCCAAACCCCGCCGTCCCTCAACCACTTACGGCAATCTCCCCGCCGAGCATCAAGCCGCCGCCCAAACCAGCCACTCCACAATATGGGCGTTATGTCCACCCCTACCTCGACCCGCCGCATCGAAGCCAATCGCCGCAACGCCCAGCTATCCACCGGCCCGCGCACGCCCGAAGGCAAAGCCCGCGTCTCGCGCAATCGCACCACGCACGCCCTCGCGGGCAAGGGCCACACGATTCTCCCCGGAGAAGACGCCGAGGCCTATGATCGTCTCCTCGCCGCGCTCGTCGATGAGCACGATCCCGCTGGCGAAACCGAACAGCACCAGGTGGAACTCCTCGCCCACAATCAATGGAAACTCCGCCGCGCCGCGCAGATGGAAATCGAAGCGTTCGAGGATTCCCTCTCGCCCGAAACCGGCCGCCTCGCGTTGACCGACGCCGTCATGCGCGCCGCTCGCTACATGGCGTCGATCCGCCGGTCTTACACTCTCGCCCTCGCTGAGCTACGCCGTCTCCGCGCCGCTCCGGCCAGAACGATTCAAACCCAACGCGCCATCCTACCCAGTCTCGCGATCCCGGATTCCAATCAGATAAAGGATGCCATCGAGCCCGATCGTGGACAGCGATTGGCGCGCATTTTGCCGCACAACGGGCTTAGCGTGGAACGCGATCCCGAGCCCCGCGATCCCGATCATCGGCAAGTCATTCGCACCATCGCCGACGGCGATACATTGCTCCAGGCCGATGCCCTCGCGCTCGGCGAGTTCGCGCAACCGCCGCGCCTTCACCTGGCCGTCGACAATTTCGCTGGTGACTTCGCCGGTCACCAGGCCATCGGCGATCTCCAGCGAATTGGCGTAGAGATAATCGATCCCCAGCCGTTGCCGGATCCGCTCGCCGAAGTAAGTGAAACCGCCCGACAGAATCGCGGTCTTGTAGCCGAGCGAACGCAGTGTGGAGATCAAACGTTCGGCCCCGTCCATCAGCGGGATGCGAGCGGCAACGCGCTCGAGCGCTTCGACCGGCAGGCCCTTCAGCAGCCGCACACGCTCGCGGAAAGCAGCCGGGAAGTCGAGTTCGCCGCGCATGGCTGCGGCGGTGATCTTCGCGACGCGCTCGCCGACGCCCGCTTCCTTGGCCAACTCGTCGATCACTTCGACGGGGATCAACGTCGAGTCCATATCGAAGACCACCAGACGCCGGTTGCGGCGGTATAGATCGTCCCGTTGAAACGCGATGTCAATCTCATGTTCATGCGTGATCGCCATGAAGGCCGCGCGCATCCCCGCTTCGTCGCTCGGCTCGCCGCTCACTGTGAATTCGATACAGGCGCGGCTTCCGGTTTGCACTTCCAGCGCCGGCCGGCCCGACAGGCGCTCGATCTGTTCGATGTTGAGCGCCTGCCCCGAAATCACGCGCGATACGGCGGCGAGATGCTCACCCAGAATCGCCGGTCCAAGCACAGTCACAATCGACCGTCTTCTCGATTGGCTGGCCACCCAGTGCAAATATTCTTCCGGCGACGAAGCCGAAAAATGTACTTGCACGTTGAGCTCGTGCGCCTTCAACAGCAACTGTGCGAGCATCGGCGACGAACGAGCGGCTTGGTCGAGTTCGATCAGAATCCCAAGCGCCAGCGCGTTGTGAATTACCGCTTGGCCGATGTCGAGAATTCGCACGCCATGCTCGGCCAGGATGCTGGTTAACGCATGGGTGAGTCCCGGGCGATCCGGGCCGGTAATCTGAATGAGGAGGACGCCGGCTTCGGGCGAAAAAGGCATGAACTTCTATTTTAGAGCGAGAGGGAAAGGCCCAGCATTGTAGGGCAAGTTTCAACTTGCGGAGGGCTTCAGCCCGACTTTAGAAGTTCACGCTGAACTCTGCCGCCGTGGTCAGCCATTGGTCGTTCGTCCGCACGTTGGGGATCGGCCCTAGCGCATCGCCGGACGTGCGGCCGCGATAGAGTTTGCTGCTGAAGCCAAGACGGAACATCTGCATGCGGTCGAGTGCGACGCTTGAGCCGAGCAGCGCGTAGTATCCCCAACCGCTGCGCGTGCTGCAGACGGGACAATCGATCCTGAATCCCGAATCGCTATTGAATGGCTGCCGGATCTGCTCGCGATAGGACATCCACGCCGCGCCGCCGCCGGCATGAAATTGGACGCGGTTCCGCGCCACGGGGATCACGGTGCGCGCGCCGACAGGTATGAAGTATTGATAGTCCTTGATGCGGAGATCGCCGAAGTTGCTCTCGTAGAAATCTCTGATCCTGGCGGCGTGGAAGATGGTGTCGAAGCCGATGTCGGCCTGGAAGTTTTTCATGAACCGATAGCCATAATTGATGCGAACGGCGGGGCTGGTGCTGAGTAGCGGTTGCAAGTCGCCCCGCGGCGCGCCGCCGCCGCCGCCGGCCGAGAACGAGTGCTTCTGATAGCCACCCCGCCCGAGATTGAATTGTGCCCAGGCTCCCGGGGCCGCTGCGACAAAGAGTGTGAGTACGCCCGCCATTCTGCGCTTCATGATTGTTAACTTGCTGTCCATCCTGAGCCGTCTGACGGGCGTCCCGGCTCTCAGGTTTCAACGGGATTGCGTTGGACAACTGAGATTCGACGACAGCGGCCCAGCCCGAGCCTTGGTGGGCAGCAGACGAGCTGCAATACTCAGACTTATGCTGTCCAACGGGGTTCTGTTCGGACTTGCGGTCACTTGCGGCGGCGCTCTTCTCTTGTTCGCCGTAAATCTCACATTCAGGTTGGACAAAGGGATCGCCGGCGATTGGGAGGCAGCCTATGAGTTGGCACTGCCTGTGATCCTTGTCGCGGTTTGTGTATCGCTTGCGGTAGCCGTCTGGCTCTTGCGGAAATGGGTGGGATCCCTAGCCCGTTCAGATAGGCTTTGCGCTTGGTGGAGTCAGAAGTTGCATGAGCCTTTTCGACTCATCGCGGAACTTTTCATCTGCGGCGTGGCGGTTCTCTTCGGATGCGTCGCGTTGAATCTGCTGTTGTTGCCGTTCTTATAGTATGTGACAACCAAGGCACTGGAACTCCGTGCCCGAGACAGATGACGCAGAATAGCTTGTCCAGATTTCCCCTGCCGCTGCTGTGGAAGTCGACTTGGCTGGCGGGCTTGAGTTGCTCAGGGAGGCCGGTCGCATTTCGGGCTGAGAGAAGAGTGATTCGACCTTGGAGTGGCAGACCAGGCAGTCGGCCACCGAGGGAACATCGTGTGTCTGTTGTCTTCGACGCCACCGTGACAAGCGGCACAGGTGTTAGTTGATAAATGCCCGGCCCGTGTTGTGGTTGAATAGAGCAAATGCGTAGCCGCCCGTTAGGGAAGACAGGGCTTGAGGTTTCTGAGATTGGTTTCGGCGCCGCCACGCTCGGCGATGAATATTTCACGCTCGACCCGGCCGAAGGCACGCGCGCTGTCCATGCGGCGCTCGCTGCCGGCATCAACTTTTTCGATACGTCGCCCTACTATGGCCGGACGTTGTCTGAGACGCGCTTGGGCTCGGCTTTACGCGGCAAGCGCGACCGCGTGATTCTTTGCACGAAGGCCGGGCGCTATGACTACCGGGGCTTCGATTTCTCCTACGGCCGGATAATGGGCAGCATCGACGAATCGCTGGCGCGCCTCCAGACGGACTACGTCGATGTGTTGCTGGCCCATGACATTGAGTTCGGGGATGAAGAACAGGTTGTCAATGAAACCTTCCCGGCGCTGCGTGAGATTCAACGGCAGGGCAAGGCTCGGTTCATCGGGTGCAGTTGCCTGCCGTTGAAGCTGCTGGCGCGCGTCGCCGTTCAGGAAGAGGCCGATCTGGTGATCAGCTACGCAAGATACAACCTGCTCGTCGACGATATGGATCGATACCTCACGCCTGCGCTGCAGACGGCAGGGATCGGTTTGATGCTGGGTTCGTCACTTCACCTCGGCGTGCTCACCGACTCTCCACCGCCGGCCTGGCATCCCGGCGCTCCCGAGGTTTTTGCAGCGGCGGCCAAGGCTTCGGCCTATTGCCGCGAGCGGGGCGAGAGCTTGAGCTCGGTGGCCCTACGCTATTGTCTGTCGCATCCGTATGCGGCCTCGGTGCTTTCGGGGATGGGAACGGTGGAACAGGTGGAAGGTAACCTGAAGGCGCTGAGCGAAACCACGCCGCCGGATTTGCTGGCTGGTGTGCAAGCGATCCTGGCGCCGGTCAGGAATGCGACTTGGCCGAGTGGCAAGCCTGAATACGACGACTATCCGGAGTTCCGGTTTGCGGGAGAATTATCACGATGACACGTTACGGCATGGTGTTGCGGGTCCGTCCCGAGCGCGAGAAAGAGTACATCGACTATCACGCCGCCGTCTGGCCGGAGGTGCTGGGTCTCATCCGCGAATGCCAGATTCTTAAATACTCGATCTATCTAAAGGATGGATTCCTGTTCGCCTACTTCGAGTACCACGGCTCAGACTACGCCGCCGACATGCAGAAGATGGCGGCCAGCCCAAAGATGCAAGAGTGGTGGGCCCTGATGGAGCCGATGCAGGATCCGATTCCTACGCGCAAGCCGGGCGAATGGTGGGCCCGGATGGACGAGGTTTTTCACACGGACTAGCCTTCAAGCCGACCGCGTGAAGATCTCTCCCATGCGTCCGGCGGCGATTTGTTCGTCGCCCGGTTCGTTCATGAACACCGTGAACTCCAAGCCCTGGCCGCCCGCCGCGCGGAGCACGGCGATGCGTGGTTCTCCGTCCCGCAGTTGCTTTTCGACGTCCCCGGTGGTTATGCCGCGGGCCTTCTCGTCCCATGTCACCTTGACCCGATGGACGCGGCGAGTGCGGTCAAACGGGAGTTTTTCGGTCTTCAGTTTGAGCTTAGTGAATTCGCGGATCAAGTAGCCGGCCTGTCGCTCGCACTCGCGGTCAAGCGCGTCGAAGTCGAGTTTGGCATAGCGTTCAAGCGCGGCGAGCAGGCCGATCATTTCCTCACGGTTTACCTTCATCGCGCGGCCTTGCGAGTCCGAGTGCGGGCTGGAGTTGAGCCACGCGGCGGCGATCAGATCGCGGCGGCCGGCGAGGATGCCGGAACTCTGCGGCCCGCGAATGTGTTTGCCTCCACTCACGGCCAACAAGTCTACGCCGGCTGCGGCGAGATTGGGCACGTTGCCCCACGGCGGCAGCATGTTGGCCGCATCCACCAGCAGCGGCACTCCGGCCCGCTTGCAGAGTTGCACGCAGTCGGCGAGAGCGATGGGAGTCTCGTACTCCCAATCGTGACTTGAGCCGCCGAGGAAATACATGACCGCGCAATCCGGCGCGAGTGCGTTGGCGAGTTGGTCCTTCGTCTCGACATCGACGATCTGGAGGCCCGCGCTCCGCACCGCATGATCGTAGCCGTTGCGATGCGCCTTCTGGATGACGGCCTTCTTTTTCATGCCATTGAGGTCAGGCAGGCGGCGGATCTTGGCTTGGTCCGTCCCGGTGAGCGAGGCGTAAGTTGCCAGGGCGATCGCGCCCGCCGCGCCTGAAGTAACCAGCGCCGCCTCGGTGCCCGCCAGCTTCGCGATGCGCTCGCCGACCTTATCCTTTACCTCTTCGAGCATCACGTACTCGCGCGAGGCATCCGCCATGGCGGCGTGAACTTCGGGCGGCATCTTCGATGCGCCGAGCGTCGTCATCGTGCCTTGGAAGTTGATCACCGGACGGATCCCAAGCGACGCGTAGATCGAGGGCGGCGGCGGTGCGGCAGCGGCAAAACGCGAGAACGGCCAAGCCGTGGCGAGGGCTTGGATCAGACGGCGGCGATCGGTTGTAGGCATCTTCAATCGGCATTGTATCCGGTTCTGCTTTATCCTGAATGCTGACATGCCGACGATCTGGGATCCGAAAACACGCCAGGAACTACACGATCGCTTTGGGCGACTCACGCCTGCCACCCACGCGGCCTGGGGCAAGATGAGCGCGATTCAGATGTTGCGGCACTGCACGATCGCGGTCGACATGATGCTCGGCGTCGCTAAAGTCGCACCTAAGAGCGGGCCTCTCCGCTTTGCGCCGCTCCGGTACTTGATCATCCATGTCTTGCCTTGGCCCAAAGGCGTTCCGACTGCGCCGGAGCTGATCACGACGTCGTACGGCGGGAATTGGGATAACGATGTGCGAGCCTTGCGCCGTTCGATCGAAGCTATGGCTGCTCGCAGTTCAGGCGGTCGGTTTGAAGAGCATCCGGCCTTCGGCAGGCTATCGGGCTCCGATCTCGGTGTGTTGATGCACAAGCACCTCGATCATCATCTGCGGCAGTTTGGAATCGGAAAGTAAGCCGTTAGCTAGACCTGCCGCACTGTGATTCCGGCTTCGGCGAATAGAACTTCCGTCAAGCCGAACTGGCGGTTGTAGTGCTCGCTTGAATACTGCTTCATACGTTCGGCCGCTACGACTACTTCGCGAATGCCGGCCTGCACGATGGCGCGGGCGCAATCCATGCAGGGCATGATCTCCACGTAGATGGTGCAGTGCTCAAGCGCCGTGCCGCAGCGGGCTGCGTTGTAGATGGCGTTGCGCTCGGCGTGCTCGATCCAGAGATACTTTTCCGGCCGCACGCGGCGTTCCGGGATGTCGTCGCGAATGCCGCGCGGGAACGAGTTGTAGCCGGTGGTGCGGATCTCATGAGCGGGCCCGACGACGACGCAGCCGATCTGCGTGTTAGGGTCCTTGCTGCGCGCGGCGACCACCTTGCATATGTCGAGATAGTAGACGTCCCAACTGGGGAGCGCCCGTTGCGGAGGGGCTTCTTCGCTCATGGCGTTACCTCAGGAAATCTTCGAGGCGGACCTTGGCGTCGGTCTTCGCATCGCGGTACTTCACGATGACCGGAGTGTACAACGAGAGGCCCCAATCCTTGCCTGCGCCGTGCGTAATCGCACGTGAGCCTGCGACGACGACTGCTTCGGATGGAATGATGAGCGGCGTTTCGTCCGTGCCCGAGTAGACGGCGCCACGCACGAGATCGTAGACCGGCGTCGAGCGGTTCAGGATGACGCCAGTGCCCAGGACCGCGCGCTTCTTCACGATGGTGCCTTCATAGACGCCGGTGTTGCCGCCAAGCAGCACTTCGTCTTCGATCACGACGGGCATCGCGCCGACCGGTTCCAGCACGCCGCCGATTTGCGCCGCCGCTGAGATGTGGCAACGTTGGCCAATTTGCGCGCAGCTTCCGACGAGCGCGTGCGAGTCGACCATCGTGCCGTCGCCGACCCACGCGCCCACGTTGATGTACATCGGCGGCATGCAGGTGACGCCTTTGCCGATGAAGCAGCCGTCGCGAATGCTGGAGCCGCCGGGCACGATGCGGACGCCGCTGGCGGCCGTGAACTGGCGCACCGGGTACGTGGCTTTGTCGAAGAAAGGCTGGCGCTGCGCATCGATCGACATGTCGACAATACCGCCCATGCGGAAGCCAAGCAGGATCCCTTTTTTCACCCAGGCATTGACGCGCCAGCCTGTTTCGCTGGAGGCATCGGGCTCGGCCGAGCGAATGGCGCCCGAGTTGAGCGCCTCCTTAAATTCCAGGAAAAGGCGCTGATGATCTTCGGTGTAGCCGCCTGGGGGCGCGGCGTCGAAGAGTCGTTCGATGTCAGTCTGCAGCATTCGCACTCCGGGTTTGTTGGGCTGGCAGGAGTCCTGAGTCCTGCAGGACGGCTCTGATCTTGGCGGCGCTCGCCTCGGTGGGCGGCACCAGCGGCAAGCGCCAGACGGGTTCGCAGAAGCCCATCATCGCCATCGCGGCTTTGACGGGGCCAGGGTTGGATTCGACGAAGTTGATATCCATTAACGGTAGGAACTTGCGTTGGATGGCGCGGGCCTCGGCGAAGTCGCCTGCGTTGGCATGGCGCGCCATCGCGGTCATTTCGGCGGGGATCTCATTCGAAGCTACGCTGATGATGCCACGTCCACCGAGGGCAATCAGCGGGATGGTGATCGAGTCGTCACCGGAGAGCACGATGAAATCGGCGGGCGTCTGGTGAATCACGTTGGCCATTTGGCCGATGTTGCCCGACGCTTCTTTCACGCCCACGATGTTGTCGATCGCGGCGAGGCGCTTCAGCGTGGCCGGTTCGACATTCACGCCGGTGCGGCCTTGCACGCTATAGACGACGATCGGAGACTTCACCGCGGCGGCCAACGCTTGGTAGTGCTGGTAGAGGCCTTCCTGCGTTGGCTTGTTGTAGTAAGGAGTGACCGAGAGAAGCCCATCGACGCCCATCGCTTCGAGCGCCAGCGCGAGCGCGATCACTTCGCGCGTATTGTAGCCGCCCGCTCCCGCCAGCACCGGCACTTTGCGCGGCTTGGCTTCTTCAAGCGTGATGGCTACGACGCGTAGATGCTCGGCGTGGTCAAGCGTGGGGCTTTCACCCGTCGTGCCGCAGGGCACCAGAAAATCTATGCCAGCGTCGATCTGCCGGCGCACCAAACGGCGCAGCGCGGCTTCGTCGAGCGATTGATCGGGCCGGAACGGCGTGATGAGCGCTGTTCCGCATCCGGTGAACATGTACCACCTCCAAAGAATCTATTGAGCGGTTCCGAACAAGACGTCGGCGAAAGCATGGACGCCTTGTTTTCCTTTGATCCAGGTTGCGGCCTTTAATGCGCCGCGGGCGAAGCCTTCGCGGCTCCGCGCGGTATGGCGCAACGTGATCGTGTCAGCCG
Source organism: Acidobacteriota bacterium (assembly GCA_043755595.1). Lineage (GTDB taxonomy): Bacteria > Acidobacteriota > Terriglobia > Bryobacterales > Bryobacteraceae > VFZP01. The sequence continues at coordinate 65,719 of JAYUSQ010000294.1, forward strand.
CCGAGTCGAATCCAATTTCGTGTGTGCCCGGGTGCGCGCCGGCGCGGCTTGAGCTCTCGTCGATGCGGCGCGCGTAACCGGCGGCTCGCATCGCGGCGGTGAGTTGCAATAGCGTCCCGCTGGGCGCGTCCTTCTTGGCGCTGTGATGAATCTCCCACGCCCAGGCTTCGTACATCGCTTCGTCCTTGAGAAGCTCGGCGGCTTCGGCGGCCAGGCGCTGAAAGACGTTGACGCCGATCGAATAGTTGGCGCTATAGACTAGCGCTGCGTGATGACGCTCGAAGGCCGCGCGCACGCGATCAAGTTGCGGAAACCAGCCCGTCGTGCCACAGACCGTTGGGATCGCGAGCGCGGCGAGGCGCTCCAGATTTTCCACGACGGCCTCGGGTGTCGAGAATTCGATGGCGGCCTCGGGGCGCGTGGCGAGATCGGCTTCGGTCCAGCCGATGTCGAGCCGATGCGAGATGTTGACTTCGTAGGGCGCCGCGAGGCTCTCGATCATGCGGCCCATCTTGCCGTAGCCGACAATGGCGACGTTCATCATGCAGCGGATCGCCTTTCAAATACCTTCGGGTCGGGCTCAGTGAAAAATTCGCGGTGGAGAGCCGTGACGCTCGACACGAGATCCCGTGAGGCTACCACGAAGCTGAGGTTCAGGTTGGACGCGCCCTGGCTAATCATTCGGATTTTCGCGCCATTCATCGCGGTGAACACCCGCCCGGCGACACCGCGCGAGGCTCCGATGTTGTCGCCCACCATGCAGATGATGGCTTGATCGGTTTCAACGGAAGCTTCGGCGAACTCGCGCAGCTCAGCCAGAATCATGTCGATGCGCTGCGGATTGTCGATGGTCAGGGAGACGCTGATTTCGCTCGTCGCAACCATGTCGACTGGCGTTTCGTAGCGATCGAACACCTCGAAGATACGGCGTAGAAAGCCGTGCGCCATCAGCATACGAGTGGACCGGATGTGAACGGAGACGATGCCCTGTTTGCACGCGATCGCTTTGAACGTGTTCGCGCACGGGACTGTTTCGGCGACGATGCGTGTGCCCTCCGATTCCGGGCGGCGGGAGTTGAGGATGAGTACCGGGATGTTCTTTTCGACCGCGGGAAGCACCGTGGATGGATGCAAAACCTTGGCGCCGAAGTAGGCGAGTTCAGCGGCTTCGCCGAACGAGATGGCCTTGAGGCGATGGCCGATGTCGGCAATGCGCGGGTCACAGGTGAGCATCCCGTCGACGTCGGTCCAGATTTGAATTTCTTCGGCTTCGAGGCCGGCGCCGATGATCGAGGCCGAAAAGTCCGAGCCTCCACGGCCCAGCGTCGTAGTGACGCCGGCGGCAGTGGAACCGATGAAGCCGCCCATGACGACGACCTGTTGCCGCGCGATGGGCGCTAGCCCGGATTGGAGGCGCTCGAAGGTCTCCGGGTAGAGCGGCGCGGCTTGGGTGTGGCGGCCATCGGTCACCACGTAGTCTCGCGAGTCCGCCTGCACGGCGTCGAGCCCATTGGCGCGAAAGCGTTCGGCGACGATCAAGCTGGACAGGCGTTCGCCGTAGGCCGAGATGGCGTCGACGGAGCGGGGCGTCAGTTCACCCAAAATCGCGAGGCCCTGAACGAGTTCAGCGAGTTCATGGAAGTGCGTTTCGATCACGCCTCCGACGGGACCGCCTTCGTTGAGCGTGTAGGCTTTGAGTTCGGCGAGTTGCTGGAGGGCGCTCGCACGGTCACCGCTGACGGCGCTTTGAGCGATCGCGAGCAGGCGATTGGTGGTCTTGCCCATGGCCGACACAACCACCATGGGATTGCGCGCGAGGCGTGATCGAACGATTGCCGCGACGCGGTCTATCGCAGTAGCAGATTCGACGGATGAGCCGCCGAACTTCATGACGATCATGGGTTCGTTCCCGGACGGCCGGCGGGACTGAAGTCCCGCGCAAGCTGAAGCTTGCCCCACATTAGTCCAGCATCCCTTCGGTGCGCATCAGTTCAGCATTGAGAACGGCCGCGCCCGCCGCGCCTCGAATGGTGTTGTGGCCGAGCGCGATGAACTTGTAGTCGAAGACCGGGCAGGGGCGAAGGCGGCCGACAAAGACAGCCATGCCGCGTTCCCGTTCCGCATCGCGGCGAGGTTGTGGGCGATCATTCTGCGGCATGTAGATAACCGGATATTTCGGGGCGCTTGGGAGATTGCGTTCCTGCGGAATGCCGCGATAAGCGGCGAACGCGGCCAGGATATCCTTCTCCGAGGGCTTCGAAGAAAATTCGGCCGACACTGTGACGGTGTGGCCATCGACGACCGGCACGCGATTGCAGTGAGCGCTCACTTTGACCGGATGCGGCGTGAAGGCGCCGTTCATGAAGCCGCCCAGAATTTTTTGGGTCTCGGTCTCCATCTTCTCTTCTTCGCTGCCGATGTAGGGGACGACGTTGGCCGTGATGTCCATCGAAGGGACGCCCGGATATCCTGCACCCGAGATGGCTTGCATCGTCGTGACCACGGTGCGAACCAGTCCGAATTGGCAGAGCGGCGCGAGGCCCAGCGTCAGCACAATGGTGGAGCAGTTGGGATTGGTCGCGATCTGTCCGGACCAGCCACGCACCTTACGCTGGTGAGCGATGACGCCAAGGTGATCGGGATTGATCTCCGGCACCAGCAGCGGCACGTCGGCTTCCATGCGATGGTTGCGCGAGTTGGACACAACGACATGGCCCGCATTGGCGAAGGCTTGCTCGATTTCGGTGGCGACAGAAGAATCGGTCGCGGAGAAAACAAGCTTCGGCGCATTGCCCGGCTTGCATTCGGTGACCATCAGGTCCGCGACGGATTCGGGCATCGCGCCTTCAAGACGCCACGCGGTGGCATCGCGATACTTCTTGCCGGCCGACCGGTCACTGGCGCCGACCCACTTGATTTCAAACCAAGGGTGATCGGCCAGGAAACGGACAAAATGCTGGCCCACCATGCCGGTGGCCCCGAGAACTCCGACTGCAATCTTCGATGACATAAATTTCTCTCGCTAGCCCGCAAGGAGGCTTTTCACTAGATGTTGGTACAGCGCGATGGCGTCCACTAATTCCCGCTTGGGAACGCGCTCTTCGGAGGTGTGGGCGACATGAATCGTGCCCGGCCCGAGGAGCAACGGTTTGCCCCATTTCCCGTCAAAGGCGGGAATGTCGGTGGTGTAGGCGACGACTGTGGTCGGGATACCCGGAACCGATTCCAGGTGAATCGCGGGGATGCAAAGGACTTCGTTGGCATCGGCCAGACCTTCACAAGCCGCGACGACCGCAGCTTTCGTGGACGCCGGATCGTTCACCAGACGGATCATGATTTCCGCCTTGGCGTGGTCCGGAATCACATTGGGCGCACGGCCTCCGCCGATGATTCCGATGTTCATGGTGCTGTGGCCAAGCGTCAGATCCGTGGGCAGCTTGATGGCGCGCAACGCGGCCAAGGCATCGAGGAGTTTCTCAATGGCCGACTCGCCCAACTCAGGGTAGGCCGAATGCGCCATGCGGCCATGGGCGACGATCTCGTAACGCAGTGCGCCTTTGCTGCCAAGGGCCAAACGATTCGACGTCGGCTCACCGTTGATGATGAAGCGCGAGCCGCGCGGATGGCGTGCCGCTTCGTAGGCGCCGGCGGAGTTCCGCTCTTCACCGACGACGAACAACAACCCGAAGTTGCGTGTGCCCTGCTCCAGCAATTGCTCGGCGGCGAGCAGCATGGAAGCGATGATGCCTTTGACGTCGCACGCGCCGCGGCCCCAGATGTTTTCGTCATCCTCGCTCGAAGCGATGAACGGCGGGACCGTATCCTGATGCGTCGAGAGCGTGACGCGCGGTTCCCCGAAAGTTGCCAGCACGTTGAAGCGCCGCTCCGCCACGGGCATGCGCTCGACCGAGCCCTGAAACTTTTCGGCGAGCTGGCTCAGATAGGCGAAGAGAAACTCGCCCACCTCATACTCATTAGGCGTGACGGAGTCAATATCGATCAGTTGCCGCGTTAGTTCAAATACACGCATAGCGTTGCTCACAATCGCGATCCGGGGGAGGTTCGAGGACGAGAAGGAAGGGCGCCTACACATGAAGAGCAGGGCAGCGGCAGGGCTGCGGGTCCACTCTTCGTTTAGCGCTCCACCCGAATCTCGCCAGACTCGAATGACAGTGAGCGGGTCTTAACCAACGCTCCCCAACAGGCCCGCGGTCCATCACGCGACGCCAGTTTCGGCGGAAAGCTTCGAGTCGCTATCGCTTATCGAAGCCGGCCCCTTTTACCGGACGCTTCGGGATGACCCGATACCACGCATCCGGCGACTTATGGCCGCCGCACCTCTAACCGGAGTAAATCTCAGAGTAGCGGATAGGCAGGCGGTTCGTCAAACATCGGCGTAGGAAGTTGGCGGTCGATGAGAGGCGGAACGCGCTACTGGGCGACCCCGTGCAACCGTACGGTGATCGCCCCGGCGCGACCGCTCACACCGCTCTTGGCGTCGACCACTTTGACCGTCCATTTGCCGGCGGAACTTTCGCCCCAGTGACGCACCGAAGTGAACGTGTAATCTTCGAAATCGGCTCCTTCGTCCGGTGAGCGCGGATCGACAACACTCACCATGCCGGATGGCGAAGCGATGATGAAGCCGAGATCGCCGCGGCGGGCGTGCTCGACGTTCACCGTCACTTCGACCGATTCCACGCGGAGTTTGCGTTCCCCGAAGAAATCGAATTCCAAAGCCGCGCCATCCAAAGAGGCGTCGGGAATGCGCTGTACAAAATCGCCGGAATTCTGGGAGACACTCGTCAGCGGACCAAGGTTGGTCCAGCCCCGAGCCAGATCGACAGCGGCGGCGACGTTAAGCAAGCCTGCGCCAAAGGAGTGGCTGAAGAACAATCCGCCGCCATTCTGTACGAAGGCGTCGCCTTCCGTCAGCCCGGCGCGGGTGGCTGTGCGCATCAGGATTTCTTTGACGTCGCGGTAACCAAGCTTCGGGTTGTGCTGCAGCAACAGGGCGGCCGCCCCGGACACCTGCGGCGCGGCGGCTGAGGTGCCGTTGAAGGCGTCGCTATAGTTCTCGGGCGCTTGCGAACCTTCAAATTTTTCGCGGAGCGCGGCTAGCGCGGCAGGCCCGGCGTTGTTGGTGGTCCAGATCACCCCCGGCGGGTCGAACTCGCCGCCCAAGGCCGAGATCGCTACGTTGATCCCTTGCTCGCTGAACGAACTGGGCTTGCCATCGCGATTCACCGCGCCCACGCCAATCACGAATCGCGACGAAGCAAATGCGTCATAGCTGGAATCGTCGCCGGCGCTTCGCCCGTTGCCGGCCGAGACCGCAAAGACAGTGCCTAGTCCATCACGGTTCGTAGTGGCGGCGCGAACAAGCCCGGCGCGCTGCAAGGAGCCGGTGCGTCCAAGGTCTTTACCATCGTCGGCAGGGCCCCAGCTATTGCTCGACACGTGCGTAAGTATGTCGCTGGGCTGCCAGGCGAGCGCTTCGCCGGTTGCATCGTCTCCAGCCGGTCCCGCGATAAGGCGCAAGCCCATCAACCGCGCTTCAGGTGCGACCCCGATGACGCCGATATTGTTAAAGCCTTGGGCCGCAATCAGACCCGCGCAGTTGGTGCCGTGATTCTGGCCCGGAGCATCGGGAGACGGATTCGCCGGGTCTCCTTCGTTGAAGTTGCGATGGTAGCCACTGGCCAGCGGGTAGGCGTTGCTGGAAAGATCCTCATGTCCGATGTCGACGCCGTCATCGATGACAGCTATGTTGATCCCACGGCCCGTGACCGAATCCCACGCTGCCTGCATCCGGATTCCCGAGGGACCCGTATTGGCGAGATGCCATTGATTGGGAAAGAGCGGGTCATTCACCGAGCGCTGCAAGGGGCCTGCGGCTTTGGCTTGCCGGCCGTTGAACTGCCGCGCGAAGACCGGAGTGAATTCCCAGCCGCCATCCTTCACCATCGCCAGCGCCGCGTCGAGTGCGTCGTAAGCGCTGGAGAATTCCACGATCATCCACGGGGCGCCGAGCAGGCTGTCTTTTCGGCTCACGGCCCCGGATTTGGTTTTCAACGCCTCCCATTGCGCCTCTCGCGCGGACTGCTCGAAACGGACCAGGAGCCGATTGGTCATCAGCCGCATCGCAGCTTCGCCTCGCTGCCCGGGGACGTAGAATACCGGGGCGGTCGCCGTCAAGCCATCGAACTGCGGCTGCTCGCTGGCGGCTTTCGGCTGGCGGAACGAGTTTCGGCCGGCAGGTTCTGCCAACGTTATTAATAGGCCTCCGTTCCTCATCTCAATCGTATTTTGTACGTGCATGGAGAAAGCGGTTTTGACCCGGGTAGCGGCCTCGCGCGGCTTCATTCCTCGTTTGACGGTGGCGTAGACTTCATTGGGCGCGAAATCCACCTTGAGACGGGTTCCACCATCGGAAAAGGAATACGTTTGGGCGAAAAGCGGGAGGAGGCCGGTCAACGGTAGCAGGCGAAACAATAGACTCATAACCATACACTTCGGACCGGAAGTCTTGCGACTTTATACCTCTCGACTACTGTTCGGCATCGAGTGCGGAAGAGGGCACAAGCCGAACTCCGCACCACCGATTCCTGAGTTGGCAGCATTCAGTCCGCGCGTAGTAACTCTTCCGCGTAAACGGCTCCGGCGGGGTCGTCTTCATGCTTGAAGAACACGTAGACGTCTTTGCCCTGCGCGAGGAGATCGGTCGTTTGCTTCTTAATTTGTACACGCGCTTCTGGCGCGTAGTCGGCTTTGCGCAGGCGGAAATAGGTGAAGTCCGCGGTGAGGCGGTGCGGGATCACGAGCGTATCCGATTCGGCGAGGCAGAGCGCGACGTTGTGTTTGGCGAGGAGATCGTACACCTCGTCCGTCAACCACGACTGATTGCGGAATTCGAACGCGGCGCGCATATCCGTGGGAATTTCGGCGAGCAAAGCGGCGAGGCGCGGGGCGTCGAGTTTGAGATTTGGCGGGAGTTGAAACAGGATCGGCCCGAGACGGCCCTTGATGCGGAGCGGGTCGACCGCTTTGAAGAAAAGCTGCGTGAACTCGCCGGTGGCGAGGCGTTGGATGTGCGTGATGCGCTGATGAGCCTTGCAGACGAAGCAGAAGCCGGGGGGTGTTTCTTCGAGCCAGCCTTCGAGGGTGGATAACTTGGGGAGCTGCCGGAAGGTGTAGTTGATTTCGACCGCGTTGAGCCGAGTCGCGTAGTGATTCAGGAATTTCTTTGAGGGCAACTTTTGCGGATAGAAGTCTGGTTTCCAGGTTGGATATGAGAAGCCCGAGGTGCCGGCGTAAAGCTTGGCCACTTCGCTATCTTACCTGACGACGCTGCGATACAAGCTATCGAATTGCTCGAAGTGCGGGGACGGCGTTTGGACGGATGGCGGGTTATGGGGTGACGGCTCAGGTGGAGACGATGACGCAGCCAAGCGCCGACGCCCGCCGGCATGGCGCTGCAGCAGATGGGCCGCCCGGCAACTACGCGTCCCATGCGGGCGATCGGCTTCCAATACTTCGCACGAGGAGCGGCTGTGTCACATGGCTGGTTCCGCATCTTCCGCTCAGGTATGCCGGTGCAGGTGGGTGGACTTTCAATCAGGCGGCCTGCCTGGTGAAGGCGCCGGGAGGAGTTGAGTCGACTCTGCCGGCGAAGGTCGACGCGGTGCGCGGGCGCGAAAAGCGGCTGATGGGTTGGGTAAAGAGTCCGGAGTTCCGGATCGATCAATTGCGGCAGAAGATGGTGGAGTAAGCCGGCGCCCATGTGGTACCCTATTGGCTGGCGTGCCAAGCATGCCATCCCCTGGGGTCTCGCTTAGATGATTTACCTGTTGACTTTCATTCACGTGATTGTGTGCCTTTTTCTGATTGCGGTGGTGCTGCTGCAAAGCGGCAAAGCGGCCGATCTGGCAGGTGCGTTCGGCGGCATGGGGTCGCAGACTGCATTTGGTCCTCGCGGATCGGCAACGGCCCTTTCGCGTGCGACAACGTTAGCGGCGGCTTTATTCATGGTTACGTCGCTGACGCTGTCGGTGATGGCTACGCGGAACCAGGGTAGCGCGGCGACGGTCCTGGATAGCACGGGGGCTACGAAGAAAGCTCCGGCGAAGGCGCCGGATGTCAGCAAGGGCAGTCCAACTTCCACGCCGGTTACGATTCCTGGCCAGCCCGCTCCGGGGACCAGCGATACGAAGGGTTTT
>JAYUSQ010000295.1:0-32902 GCA_043755595.1 Acidobacteriota bacterium
GGGCCGTCCTCCGGTCGCCCCTTGGCTTAGGGGCGTTTCGGAAGAAGAACCGCAGACGACGGTCACGTGGCGGAAGGAACTCGACTTGGACGGATTTGGCCAACTGGATCCATCCGATCTCGAAGAATGGTTCGACGCGCATTCCATCCAGCCTCACGAGACACTCTCGGTCCCCGTGAGCAAAGCGCGGGACTGGTTGTTGGACCGATGGAAGGCCCTGCCGGAGGCGTTGCAAGACAATTTGTCACTTAAGTACTGTCTGGTTGAGCGATCGGGACTACAGGCGCTCAACATCAAGGTATTAGTGGACAAGTTGAATGAGCGTACCACCCCCATTGCGAGTGCCGATATTATCCTGCCAGCGTCCTTCGGCGGCATCGAACGAGGGGAAGGACTTCTTCTCGACAGGGATTCGCCTGCGGCGGACCAGACTGAAGATGGTTCGCTCATGGCGCCGGACGTGGCTGATGCAAACGTCGATGGCCGACAAAAAAGGTACCGCTTCGTGCGCACCATAGGCACTGGCACCGAGGTGGAAGATTCACTTGGTTGCGAACTTCCTCGGGACCGCAAGGGCTTGTCTCGATTCACTCTGGATTTGGCCAGCGCCGGAGATACCGTCAAGCAACTTGTCAGCCTCGTCCCTAAGACGCAGCGGCCCGAATTTGGGACGACGAAACAGACCTTGAATGAGCATGTGGGATTGGTTAAGCATTATGCAGCGGAAATTTCTGGCCGATTGATCCTGTCCAACGACGTTCGGGAGGCTGTTACACTCGCTGCGCATTGGCATGACGACGGCAAAGCCCGCGAGATCTGGCAACAAGCTGCCGGCCGTATCGGCGACGAAGAACTGGTCGGCAAATCGGGGGGCTCGATGAAACGTATCGCTAGGGGATATCGGCACGAGTTCGGTTCAATACGTAAGTTCGGAAACGAATACGAGGGCCAGATCGCCGACGAGGTCTTCGATCTGGCGATGCATTTGATCGCCGCGCACCATGGAAGAGGGAGACCGCACTTTCCCAAGGGCGGATTCGATCCTGAAGCGCCCGCTGAGTCCCCCCGCTTGGCGCTCGATGTCATTCGCCGTTTCGCGCGTCTCCAGCGGCGATATGGCTATTGGCAATTGGCTTGGTTGGAAAATCTGCTGCGCTGCGCAGACGCGATGGCCTCAGCGGAAAAAGGGAAGAAGACGTGAGCGCTGCGACTACGAGTATCAGTATCCCGGTGGACCTGACAAATCCTGGCCAGTTCTTCGCCTGTTGTGGACTGTTTGAACTTGCCGATCGACTGTGGCCTGGGGCCGAAGGGTGGTTCGAAATAGCGGGGCCAAGTTCGATTTTTCATATCTCAGCATCAACGCAAGAGTCACGCAAACGGAGAAACAATGAGGGCGATGCAGCGTGCTTGCGAATGACCCTTTGCAGTGCGGCATCAATTCGTTTCGATGTCGGGAGCACAAAGGAAGACGGGAAGGAGGGTGACGACTCAGAAGATGAATCATCGCGTCTCAGCCCTATCGTCGTCACGTCACCCTTTCAACTCGTTCTTGATTGGTGGTCCGATAAATCTCTCAAGCCGTGGGCGGGCTCTATGAAAGAACGCCTCATTCTCAATGCAATGTTGAGAGAAATCGATTCGGCGAACCCAGATCCGATGAATGACGCAAAGGCAGTAACTGACCCACCGACTCCCGCCGAGACGGGCAAGGGGGCGAAGAAGCCAAAGAAGCGCGAGCCTTTCTATTTCGACTGCCGCCGTGGTTCCAACGCCCATCCGCTCGATTCGGGTTTCTCTCCGGACGTACATCACTGGGCATCGATCTGCTTCCCTGTCGTCGAAGCAATGTGTTTCATCGGCTTGCAGCGATGCCGACCCGCGCCGACAGATACGCCGAATCGGTCGGTGTACACAGCTTGGGGAAAGAGCCTACCTGTCAACGCCATCGGGCCGATAGTCTGCGGCCTAGTCGACGTCCCTGCGTCGGTCAGCTTTACTTTCGACAATTTGTTTCGAACAGACCAAAAGAAACACAAGAGTTATTCGCGCGCAAGCGCCATAAGGAGCAAGAATGTCTGAAGCCTCATTTCTCGACTTTTCTCGTTTGCTGGAACCGGACGGGCCTGTGGCCATCGCTATCAAACAATCGCTGGCTCCAGTCAACGAAGACGACCTAATAATCTTCCCGCCAAGCTATCCGATGACAAGATTTAAAGGACGAGTCCACACGGTATTGGACGGGGACTATCGAGTATCGGTGGAACTACCCGCGACCGCGACGGGAAAGACCGAGAAACAGAAAAAGGATAGTGAGCAGACATCCGGCTATAACATTGATAGGTTCCCAGACGGCACCAACTCTTGTGAAATCGATAGCCCGCAATCGCAGGCTAACCGTATCGAACCTCTGTTCAACTTAAGAGATTACCAGGAGCTAGTTCCCCAGATTCAAATTAAGCTCGGCAGTGAACTCGGGACCAGCGCCAGCGTTAACCTCCTTGATGCAGGACACCGCGCAGCCGATGCCGTCGTAAGGTTGTCTTCCTTGGCCGACAAATTCCACTCGGCGTTTTTAGACGCCAAGCAGTGCAACCACTTTACCCTCGCGACACTCGCCCCAACGTCACTACTGTTTGGGGTCTGGGATTCGCGTTCAACTCAGGTGAAGCTGCAGCGAATTCTGCGAGCTTCCATCCGAGTGAGCAACGTTCGCGAATGCACCCGGTCAGCGCAGTTCACACCCGCTGCCGACTATGTCGCGACGCGCGCAGTGGACGCTGCACTTGACAAGGACGAAGGCGACCAGAATCCGCTTTCTAGTGAAGGCATGAAACACGCATTGGCCGTGCAGAAAGTGGGGGGTGTGATGCTGACACCCAAGAGCAGCTTGACAAGAACAGTGACCGTCAATCTTGTCGCGATTCGGGCGCTTGGAACGGACTCCGCTGAGCGCACCGATGCCCTACGGCAATATATCCTTAGCCTCGCCTTAATCGCCGCAACGGTTGACCCGGACCTGAATTTGCGAGAAGGTTGCCATCTCCGGTTTATAGACCAACTGGATTCCACTCGCTTGATTCTCAGACGAGGGGGGCCGGAGCCGGTCACCTTCGATTCGCAGGTCATCCGGGGCTTTGCGACGACGGCGGCAAAAGCGTTCTTCCATGCCGCCGGTATCCCCTTCGAAAACAAAGACTATCCCGATGCAGTTTTTGAATCCGGTGTAGCCGAAGAGTTTCTCGCAATGGGAGACGACCGGGATAAAGTGCGAAAGATGGGGCCTATTACTGCCGCTACGCTGAGGCGGTTCCGTGAACTGAGCAACGATCCGTGGAAGCCCTTAATGGAAGCGGTCCAAGCGGCCAAGAAGGCGCTTGGAAAGCGCAAGAAAGGTGAACCGGCGCAGAATCCGACAGCTTTACGTCCCGTACTCGATGTACTCGCCGCATTTTCGGAGAATCTCGTTCTTCCGGAAGACGCAAGGGCAGTCGCGCTGGAATTGACTGCAATCGGAAACAACGATAGAAACTCACACGAAACCCTCGGACAAATCGAGGGTAGGATCAAGGCATTCAAGAAACTTCAAAAGGAAGCAATCAAAATCGAATCGGGTGATGTCAAGGAATAAGTCAGGCGAATGAGTTACCTTTGCATCACCGTTCATTGGCTCGACGACCGTTACCACGGCTTGCTCAGCCGCGGTGGCGCACCAGAGTGGCCTCCGTCGCCGTTTCGATTGTTTCAGGCTCTGGTCGCGGGTGTGGCAAGAAGCGGGAGGCTGGAGACCGCCGCCGGAACGGCCTTGGAGTGGCTTGAATCGCTTCCTGAGGCGCCGCTTATCATTGCCCCGCGTTCCTGCCAGGGTATCGCTGTCACACGTTACGTGCCTAATAACGACGGAGACAAGGAGCCAGACCGGCAAAAACGGTTGACGGGGAAGACATCGCATCCGACCATCTTGTTGAGTTCCCCTGAGATTCACTACTTATGGCCGATTATAGGAGATCCTCCAGAGACATCAACCACAACGGAAGCCGCGCGTTGCCTAACTTGCTTTGGTTGGGGTATCGACATGGCCTACGGCGATGCACGAATACTCGACAGCGAGGAAGTCAGCAAACTGGAAGGCATTCGCTGGTTACCGAAGCCAAAAATGTTTCGTGAAGGTGGTATGTTGCGCGTTCCGATAGGAGGTTCGATGTTAGATCTCGTAAATTCGTACAAGTCGGCCCTCAATCGAATTGAACATGGCGAACCGCTCCGTCCAGTGAAGAAGCCGCAAGTGTTCGACCACGTATTTTACGCAAATGCCGACCATGCCATCGGCCCCCCTTGCGAGGTTTTTGCCCTACGCACTCGTAACGACGAATTCGATCCATATCCGCACGCGAAATTGATGCACATCGCGGGCATGACGCGGTGCGCATCGATAAAGGCCATGAAGGGATTCCCGCCTGCGGGGATTAATGGCGCCGACGAGTGGGTTAAGTCATTTGTCGCGGGGCATCGGACGGACCGCCAAGTCGAACACAAACAATTTTCCTACGTGCCTCTCCCGTCCATTGGTCATGAGCATTCAGACGCCGCCATCCGCCGCGTCATGATCGTCGCCCCGTTTGGCTGCGAAGCTGAGCTTCTACATCTGGCGGGTCAACTGGATGGCGAGCAACTGAAGCCTGAAATGGGCGGAGTGGGGCCGGTGCTGGATCGGCTACGCTCAGATAGCGTCACTCGCCAATATCTTGGTCCATCGAGGGTTTGGGCCAGTGTCAGCCCGGTAATCCTTCCCGGTCACGACGATCACAGGCCGGAGAAAACGATTAAGCTGATCGAACGGGCGTTGACTCAGAGCGGAGTTGAGCAGACTTGCCGGTTTACTTGGAGCTCGCTGCCCAACTTCGCCCATTGTCTCACTGCGCACAAGTACGATCATCAGGGTCGGCGATCCGGGTATTTCAAACCTCGGTACCTGGACAATCTGACTGCTGTTCATATGCGGATCACATTCGAGCAACCGGTGGCTGGGCCAATGGTCATCGGATCAGGCCGTCATTGCGGCTTCGGCGTCTTCGCAGTGTCCGGCGACTAACTCGTCAGGCCAGGTGCAGGGCCGTCGCGACTGCCGTGGTCGATATTCGGCGATTTCTTCGAGGTCGGTCTCGGCGGACCCTGTAAGGTGAAAGCGGTCAGGTCCTGCCATGCCTTTTCTTGGCCGTCCGGGAGACGGGGAAGGATCACGGCTGAAATCCAGGTCATCAGCCAGGCCCCTCACCTTGGTGCATATGGCAGCGAACGTGCGCCTCGGCCTATCGGTGGCCAAAGGCGGCGCGTTCTGTTCGCCAAGCTCAAGGAGCCAGCGGTCAAGGGTTAGCCCGCGGGCTTGCGCCTGCCTCTGAAACCGGGCGGCGCGGTCATCCGGGATTTCGATTGTGACGTTCATGGCCGAACCCCCTTCGCTTTCCAGAATATCCGATATGGGGCTCTCTTTGCAGGTTCAAGTGACCCGATGCTACGCTTCCCTCGATTGCAGCCGAGCTTCATTGAAATGAAGTGAGTCGCTTTGGTCCCGGCGATTGGTGGAGCGCTTTCGGCGATTCGAAATAATAAGTTCGCTGGCACCGCGGTTTAGGCTGACTGGACGAGTCTTGACTCTGCGGCGCAGACCGCATGCTTGCGCATGGCGGCTCGGAACCGAGGTGCATGACGTGTGAATGATCCACAGGTAGGCTCGTGCAGCTACGTGCTGCGCATGGCGGCTCGGAACCGAGGTGCATGACGTGTCGGAACCGAGCTGCAACAATGTGGATTGGACGGTGATAGGCTGTTAGTGCCGTGCGAACAACTTATCTCATTTGTTACGACATATGCGACGACAAGCGGCTACGGCTTGTCTTCAAGACAATGCGCGGCTATGGCGATCATCTACAATACTCGGTTTTCGAGTGTCAACTTACGGCGACCGATCTGGCGTGCTGCCGGGCCGAGCTGGCCGGCATCATTCAACACAATGAAGACCAGATTCTGTTTGTCAATCTGGGTCCATCGGATGGACGGGGCGAGCGAGTCATCAGCGCCCTCGGTAAGCCGTATTCGAAGTTCGACAGTCCGTGCATTATTGTTTAAAACAAAACGACAACAACATGTTACAAGGAGGAGGAGACAAAAATGGCCACGCAGCCAATACCGATCCTGGCGCAGAACCAGGATATTGAACGCGCCCCGTTGCCGGAGTATCTGCCCGCGCGCATGGTGAACGAGTATGTCTATTGCCCGCGCCTGTTCTTCTATGAATGGGTGGACGGAGTGTTTGTCGAGTCGTCCGATACGGTGGAAGGCTCGCACCAGCACAAACGAGTCGACAAGCCGGGGCGCGCCGCGCTCCCGGTCGCCGAAGAGTTGGCGCCGGAAGATAAGTTGACCACTCGCGCGGTGACATTGGCGAGCGACCGGCACCGGCTGATCGCGAAGTTGGATCTGCTCGAGATCGCCGAGGGCGAAGCGACGCCGGTGGACTACAAACGCGGGCGACCGCGCGAGAGCGAGTCCGGCGAGTTGATCGCATGGCCGGCCGATCGGGTCCAACTCGCGGTCCAAGCGATCGTGCTGCGCGAGAACGGTTTCACGGTGAATGAAGGCATCCTGTTCTACGCGGCCACGAAGCAACGGGTGCGGGTGACGTTCGACGACGCCGCAATCGCCGAAGCGTTGCGCGCGGCCGAGGAGGCGTGGCAACTGGCGCGGGAGGGCCGAAGGCCGCAGCCGCTGGAGGATTCGCCGAAGTGTCCGCGCTGTTCGCTGGTGGGAGTGTGCCTGCCCGATGAAACGAACCGGCTGGCGAGAAATTCCGACGGGGCGGAAGCCGCGCAACAGCTTTCGCTCTTCGATATCTTGAACGACGGCGACACGCCGAGGAAACCGGCATCGTCGACGGCAAGCGGAGCGGCGGCCACGCGGGCGATGGTGGCTCCACGGGGCGACAAAAAACCGGTCTATTTGAACACGCAAGGGCTGCGGGTGGGCAAGAGCGGCGAGGTGTTGCAGATGCGCGAGAAGGAGACGGTGGTGCAAGAGGCGCGCATCCGCGAGATCAACCAAGTGAACCTGATGGGGAACGTGCAGATCTCGACGCAGGCGATGCAGGAACTATTCGAAAGCGAAGTGCCGGTCTGCTATTTTTCGCAGGGCGGGTGGTTTTATGGCATCGCGACGGGTCTGACGACGAAGAACATCTTTCTGCGGCGGACACAGTTCCGGTTGGCGGACCAAGAGGGGTTTTGCATCCGTTTGGCGCGGCAGGTGATCGCGGGCAAGATTCGCAATCAGAGGACGTTGCTGCAACGGAATCATGTGGAGCCGCCGGCGCTGGCGTTGCGGCGGATGAAGGAATTGGCGGAGGATGCCGAGCAGGCGGGATCACTGGAAGAGTTGTTGGGATTGGAGGGGTCGGCGGCGAGATTTTATTTTGGGGAGTTCGGCCAGATGCTTAAGGCGGGTGAAGCGGGAGACGAGGCTTCCGACATGGCGTTCGACTTTGAGCGGCGCAACCGGAGGCCGCCGCGCGATCCGGTGAACGCGTTGCTTTCGCTGGGCTACAGCATGCTGGCGAAGGATCTGACGGTGGCGTGCGCCTCGGTGGGGTTGGACCCGATGCTGGGGTTCTTGCACCAGCCTCGATTCGGGCGGCCGGCTTTGGCATTGGATTTGATGGAGCCGTTCCGGCCGTTGATCGCGGATTCGGCGGTGTTGAGCGCGGTGAACACTCGAATGGTTACGCGTAAGGATTTCGTGCAGGCAGGGCCGGCAGTGGCGTTGACGCCGGGCGGGCGGAAGGGGTTTTTCCGTGCGTATGAAATGCGGATGGATACGTTGGTGACGCATCCGCAGTTCGATTACCGGGTTTCGTATCGGAGGGTGTTGGAGATCCAGGTACGATTGTTGGCGCGGTATCTGGAGGGGGAGATCGGGTCGTACCCGGTGTTTTTGACGCGCTGAGAAGCGCGCGAGCGGCGGGATGGCTCTGGATTAAGGGGACCCGCTCGCGAGGAGGCAAGTCTATGATCGTACAAGGATTTGGGGTAGACTACGAGAGGCGGGCCGTGGTGTAAGTGGTGCGGAATTGGGACCGCTCGCGAATTGGTCTGGAGATCATTGATAATAGAAGTGGTTAAGATGGCCGGTATTTCCGCAGCGATGACGCTGCGGCCTCATTGAAGCTCTGCAAAACAGTGCCTTCCGCTCTGCCTATCGAGACATTTCCGCAGCGATGACGCTGCGGCCTCATTGAAGCGATGAGCAAGACTGCCGCGCGCGTGGGTGTCGCGGATTTCCGCAGCGATGACGCTGCGGCCTCATTGAAGCTCTATACAATAACTCGGCCTATTACGATTCTTAAAATTTCCGCAGCGATGACGCTGCGGCCTCATTGAAGCCTCTGCAAGCTTGGTCTCTTCGTCAGTAGGCGCCGCGGCATTTCCGCAGCGATGACGCTGCGGCCTCATTGAAGCCTGGCCGCTGATAATGGCTTCGGTTACTGCGCTGACCTATTTCCGCAGCGATGACGCTGCGGCCTCATTGAAGCTGCTTGAGCTGCGAGCGCGATGTGCGCGCTAACCATATTTCCGCAGCGATGACGCTGCGGCCTCATTGAAGCCTCATGGGCTCGCTGTGTGCAGGAAGCAAAACGGATATTTCCGCAGCGATGACGCTGCGGCCTCATTGAAGCCGGTTGACCAAGCCATCGATAAGGCTGGCATCCTCCCCATTTCCGCAGCGATGACGCTGCGGCCTCATTGAAGCATGCCGAGTCGCGATCCGCGCCCAAACGCAAAGAGCATTTCCGCAGCGATGACGCTGCGGCCTCATTGAAGCCGCGCGGCCCCCACCGTCGTCGGGTCGTCGGGGTCAATTTCCGCAGCGATGACGCTGCGGCCTCATTGAAGCAAGCACACCAAATTTGACAACACAGCTTGCGTGCTCGATTTCCGCAGCGATGACGCTGCGGCCTCATTGAAGCCCGATTGACGTGGTTCCAGCCGTGAACGCCGCATTGATTTCCGCAGCGATGACGCTGCGGCCTCATTGAAGCACTCAATTGAGCCTCATCTTTCTGCCGAACTCGCCAATTTCCGCAGCGATGACGCTGCGGCCTCATTGAAGCACGTGAGAGACGCACGCGCGAAGCGGTAGGATGCTCATTTCCGCAGCGATGACGCTGCGGCCTCATTGAAGCACGCTGGCAAATCGGCCCGATGGCGACGAAACTATCATTTCCGCAGCGATGACGCTGCGGCCTCATTGAAGCGAAGCGATGCGAAGGCGTTCCGCCTCAGGGTTATCGATTTCCGCAGCGATGACGCTGCGGCCTCATTGAAGCTCGATTGGCGGCGGCACGGATACCGCGTACTGCTTTATTTCCGCAGCGATGACGCTGCGGCCTCATTGAAGCGCTGGGTAGGTCTGCGCGTGGAACATGCGGACCGCATTTCCGCAGCGATGACGCTGCGGCCTCATTGAAGCCACTCGTCGCGTCTCTGGCGCTTCGACTTTGCATGGATTTCCGCAGCGATGACGCTGCGGCCTCATTGAAGCATCGCCGATTTGGATAGAGAATGCGCTTGGAACCACATTTCCGCAGCGATGACGCTGCGGCCTCATTGAAGCGGATGTACCTTCCTCATCCTCCCCGCACGTAGTTCAATTTCCGCAGCGATGACGCTGCGGCCTCATTGAAGCCTGCACGCCTCCTCGAAGGAGATCAAGGAGGCTATATTTCCGCAGCGATGACGCTGCGGCCTCATTGAAGCGAAACAAAGAACTTAGTAGCTTCGTCTAGGGTCATATTTCCGCAGCGATGACGCTGCGGCCTCATTGAAGCGTCTAACCATCCACTCGCACACCTCGGTGTAGCGCCGATTTCCGCAGCGATGACGCTGCGGCCTCATTGAAGCGCGGCGGGAAGATCGGGCACGGCGCCCCGCCCCCGATTTCCGCAGCGATGACGCTGCGGCCTCATTGAAGCACCGGGTCGCACATCGAGCGGACGGCGCCGCCCCTATTTCCGCAGCGATGACGCTGCGGCCTCATTGAAGCGGACCAATGCGACTACTCCAGGCGCGTTGCTTGATTATTTCCGCAGCGATGACGCTGCGGCCTCATTGAAGCGGGTACCGGGGCCGTGAGCCTCGATCACCCGCTGAGATTTCCGCAGCGATGACGCTGCGGCCTCATTGAAGCCGTGAAATCGCCGCGAAGCATACCGCCTATTTCATGATTTCCGCAGCGATGACGCTGCGGCCTCATTGAAGCGGCAGGCGCATGGCGCCGCCCAGTACGATCACCACATTTCCGCAGCGATGACGCTGCGGCCTCATTGAAGCGCGAAACCGGCGCGCGATCAGCCGTTCGATGCCTGAGCCCTCTGAGGATGGCATTGCTGCGCTTAAGTGATCTCCCCTTTTGTTTTCGCCCGCTACACCCAACAAAAACTCAACCCAGCGGCCAGCCCCGCCCCCGCCGCGATATGCTGGTTAAATCATCATGAAAGCACTCGTACTCGAGCAATACAAGGTTCTCAAGCTGATCGATATGCCGATGCCCGACTTCGGCCCCGACGATCTGCTCGTAAAGGTCAAGGCCTGCGGCATCTGCGGCAGCGATGTCCATGGCTATGATGGCTCAACCGGACGCCGCCTGCCTCCCATCGTCATGGGCCACGAAGCGGCCGGCCTCGTCGAAGCCGTCGGCGCCAACGTCAAGGACATTCAGCCCGGCGACCGCGTTACGTTCGACTCAACCGTCTCCTGCGGCGCGTGCTTCTTCTGCTCGCGCGGTCAGATCAATCTCTGCGATAACCGCCAGGTGCTGGGCGTATCGACGCCCGAGTTCAAACGCCACGGCGCCTTTGCCGAGTACGTCACCGTGCCTCGCCGCATCACCTACAAGCTGCCCGACACCCTTAGCTTCGAACATGCCGCGCTGATCGAGGCCGTTTCCATCGCCGTTCATGGCGTCAACCGTACGCCGATGCGGCTGGGCGACACCTGCGTCGTCGTCGGCGCGGGGATGATCGGTTCTCTCACGATTCAGGCGGCGCGTCTCGGCGGCTGCGCCAACGTGATTGCGATCGACGTCGAGGATCGCAAGCTCGACATGGCGCGCAGCTTCGGCGCCAACTACACGTTCAACCCGAAGACGGACGACGTGGTGGCCAAGATCAAGGAAGTGACCAACGGCATTGGCGCGGACTCCGCCATCGATTGCGTAGGGGCGACGGCTCCGATTCAGACGTGCCTCAACGTCGTGCGCAAGGGCGGCCATGTCACCCTGATCGGCAACGTGACGCCGAAAATCGAATTGCCGCTGCAAGTCGTCGTCTCGCGTGAGATCACAATGTACGGCTCCTGCGCGTCCAACGGCGAGTACCCCGAGTGCATCTCATTGATGGCGGCCGGCAAAATCCAAGTGGCGCCGATCATCTCCGCTCGCATTCCGCTTGAAGACGGACCGAAGTTCTTCGAGCGCCTCTATGCGCACGATCAGGAACTGATGAAGGTCATCTTCACGCCGTAGCGGCGGGCCTGAATGCGGAAGAGCATCGCCCCGGCGGCGGCGGCCTTAGCCCTAGTGGCTTGGCTATTTTGGCGTCCTTCTCCCATCACGGCGACGGCCCAGAGCCTCGCGGCGGCGGCGGATATCAATGTTCGTCAATTCCGCCTCGTGGTCGGCCTCACTGACGTCTCGCCGCGCGATTGGTCAGGCCGCGTAACGGTCTCTGCAGGCGGTGAACTGGCTGGGATTCGCGGTTGGCGCTTCACAAGCGGCGAAGACCGTGTCTCAAATGACGCGCAGTTCCGCTTCAAAACCCGGCTGGGTCCCGCCGAAAATCAACTGAATCCCGGCGCCCCTTACGGCCAGACCGATTGGGACAGCGGGGCCGTGGCGGGCGAGCGTCTCATTCCCGTTGGGCTCACCGTCCGCGTGCGCGGCTCAGAGACCGCGCGAGTTTCTGTTTCGCTCGGCGGAGATCAAACCATCGCCTTCGCCGTGGGGGAGTTATCGTATGCCAAACCCCTCACCGCGCTTGCAGGCAACGCCAGAATAGAGCGCTTACCGGTAGAGTCGCTCGTTAGCGAAAATGGCATGCAGGACGATCAGCCAGCCCTCGCGATCGCTCCTGACGGCGGGACCTGGACCGCGTGGCTTTCTTATCAGGACGCCGGCGATTGGGTTGTGGTCAGCGACGGCCAGGTCTCCACGCGCATCACCGACAAAGGCGATCATCAAAGCCCCACGCTCGCCGTGCTCCCCAACGGATTTGTGTTGGCCGCGTGGTCACAACGCGAAGGCCAGGAGTTTCACGTCTATACTTCCTTCCGCGTAGCGGGTCGTTGGAGCGCGGGCCGCCGTATGTCCACGTTGAGCGGCTCTCACATCTGGCCCCAGCTTTCCGCGGATTCCGGCGGGAATTGCGTGCTGGTCTGGCAGTCGTTACGCGAAGGCCGATCGGCTATCCGGATGCGGCAATTCGATGGACGCAATTGGGGCGTGGAAGAACCCGTCAATCAGGATAGTGGCAACGCCTGGGCGCCCACGGCGCTGGTCGCCGCCAAGCGATCGATGTTCGCGTGGGATTCTTACTCGACCGGCGCGTATCAGGTCTGGTTTCGCGAATGGCCAAAGGCTCCCGAACCGGTCACGCTCAGCCGTAACTTCTCGGTCCGCCCCTCGATTGCCGCCGCGCCGGATGGCAAAGTGGTAATCGCGTGGGAAGAATCGGACCCGCTGTGGGGCAAGGATTTTTCGTACGCGGCAGATCGCCGCGGCACGCCGCTCTACAAGAACCGGCGCGTGCGCCTGGCCGTCCGGGATGCCGGAGGAATGTGGAAAGCCTTGACGGGCGACCCAGCCGAATCGCTCCCGCCCGAACTCCGCCGTTATGTGCAGCAGCCGCGTATTGCGTTTGACTCGTCCGGGCGGCTGCATCTGCTGTTCCGCTGCCGCACCTTCGCAACCACCGCCCGGGTCGACAACTGGGCCACCGGCGGCCGCTGGGAAACCTTCCTAACGCGCCGCGAAGGGCAAAGTTGGACTCCGGCCATTCTGATGCCGGAGAGTGAGGGCCGCAATGGAATGAGATCGGCGGTGGCCGTCAACGGCAGTTGGATCGCCGCCGCCTGGCCCACCGATCGCCGCTCATTTCCCGAAGGCCGTTATGCCGACCTCGACATTTTGACCATGCAGATTTCCGCCGGAGGCGCACCGTCCACCTTGTCGACTGAAGCGTCGCAACCGGCCGAAGCAGCCGAAAACCCGCAACCCGACGAAGATGCCGACGTAGCCCGCCTGCGCGCCCACCGGATGGCCGTCAACGGCAAGGAATACCGGATTGCGCGCGGAGACCTGCACCGGCACAGCGAACTCTCGCTCGATGGTGCGGGCGACGGTTCGATCGACGATCTTTTCCGCTACGCGATGGATGCAGCTCAGTTGGATTTCGCGCAGGTGTCCGACCATCAGATGGGTAACGACGAAGAGTACAACTGGTGGCTCACGCAGAAGTCGACCGACATGTACTTCATGCCGCTACGCTTTCTCACCCTCTACGGCTATGAGCGGCGTGCGGCGTTTCCCAACGGCCACCGCACGATCACCTGGACCGAGCGCGGGCGGCCGGTCCTCAAGGTGGGTCCCAAAGAAGCGAGGGGCGCCGAAAACACCGGCCCGATTCTCTATCCTTATCTCGGCCGCACCAACGGCATTGCCTACTCCCAAGCCACAGCCACCGGCGACGGCACAGACTGGGCCGAGCGCGATTCCGCCTTCGAACCCGCCTCCGAAATCTATCAGGGCTTCGATGCCAGCTATGAAAATCCCGGCGCACCGCGAGCCTGGCGACAGGGGGACAAAATCGTGCATGGCGCCGTGAACCGCGCCGGCTATTTGTGGAATGCCTGGGCGCGCGGGCACAAGATTGGAGTGATCGCCGGCTCCGATCACGTCTCCACCCACGTCTCGTTTGCTTTCGCGCTGGTGGAAGATTTCAGCCGCCAGGGCCTTGCCGATGCGATTCGGCGGCGGCACACTTACGCCGCTACCGACGCCATCGTCCTCGACTACCGTTTGATCGCCGGCGGCGCCACCGCGCTGATGGGCGATGCGATTTCCAGCGACTCCCCGCCCCGGCTTGAGATCAGGATTCTGGGCACCGCGCCCATCGCTCAAGTCGATATCGTCAAGAACAATACTTATGTTCATCAGCTCAAGCCCGATCAGCGTGAAGTGACTCTCACTTACATTGATACTGCCTTTGGGGAAGGCGAATCTTACTACTATGTCCGCGCCCGCCAAGCCGACGGCCAGTTGGTTTGGAGCTCTCCGATCTGGGTTCGCAAGCGGCCTTGACGGACTGTCAACTATTTGCATAACGGATCGAATCTTTACCCTGGAATAGCCTCTCACTTACCCGCTCTGTGCCCCAGGCATACGTAACAATTTACCTTCAACTTCACCTCAGATTTAATCCCACAAACCCGATGGAAGTCTGTGACCGGATTCCACCCCTCTCAACGCCTGATGATCATCGCCGAAGCCCCAGTCGCCCCGGGAATACCGGGAGGCATCGGCGAAAGCTACGACGCGGTTGCGCATGCAAACGTCTTCGAAGCGCTTCAGGCCCTGCGCAATTCTGAATGGGACGCCGTCCTGATTCAGTTGCCCATCGACGGCTGGAGCGGTGAAGAACTCCTTGAGG
Organism: Acidobacteriota bacterium; assembly: GCA_043755595.1. Classification (GTDB taxonomy): domain Bacteria; phylum Acidobacteriota; class Terriglobia; order Bryobacterales; family Bryobacteraceae; genus VFZP01. The sequence goes on from JAYUSQ010000295.1 coordinate 14,753, forward strand.
AGGTCCGGCGCGCCGCGCCTGCGTCGCCCTGCTTGATCCAGGGCGCTCCTGGTGAGGACTGGATACAGGCCGTCAGGCTGTCCAAGCTCGGCGCCTTTGCATGGTTCCCGTCCGCTGCTTCGCCGGCTGACCGCATCGGCGGACTCGAAGCCGCTTTCGCCGATCGTTTGGCCCTGCGCCGCCCCGTCAATCTCGAAGAACCATGGCGCAGATTCCTGGTCGGTGATACTTCGGCCATGCGCCAGGTGACCGATACTATCCGCCTGGTTGGCCCTCGCCGTTCGACGGTGCTGATTACCGGAGAGACTGGCACAGGCAAAGAAATTGCCGCACGCGCCGTTCACGCCGCATCCACCCGGGGTCACCTGCCAATGGTGGCTGTCAATTGCAGCGCTCTCCCGGACAACCTTCTGGAGGCTGAGCTTTTCGGCCATGTCCGTGGCGCTTTCACCGGTGCTGTCCAAAGCCGCGTAGGCCGTTTTGAACAGGCTGACCGGGGAACGATCTTTCTAGACGAAATCGCGGAGATGCCGCTCGATCTCCAGGCCAAGCTTCTCCGTGTGCTGCAAGAACGCGAATTCCAACGGCTGGGCAGCTCAGACACCGTCAAGATCGACGTTCGCGTGATCGCCGCTTGCAATGTAGATCTTGAAGAGCGGGTCCGGCGCGGAAAATTTCGCGAAGATCTGTTCTATCGCCTCAATGTCGTTCCAATTCGCATGCCGGCGCTGCGCGAACGTGCGCGCGATATCCCCGTACTGGTGGCCCATTTTCTGGACAAAGTGTGTGCGCAGGAGGATGTCCCCGTAAAACGTGTAACAACGGAGACTCTAGGCCGCCTGATGCGCCATGGTTGGCCCGGCAATGTACGGCAGCTCGAGAACGCCGTCGAAATGGCGGTGGCGCTGAGTGGCGTTCGGGACTCTCTCTTCCCGAGTGATTTCCCGCTTCCGTCCCTGGTGTCTGAGAAAGCGGCGCCCGTCGGCATGGTCACCCAATTGGGAGTGCCTGACGAGGGCTTGGACTTCGAGCAGATCGTCGGCGCCATCGAAATGCGGCTGCTGGAACAGGCCTTGCGAAAGACTTCGGGCAACAAGAAGGCCGCTGCCGATCTCCTGCGTCTGAAACGCACAACGCTGACCGCCAAACTCAAAAGCCTCCAAGCCCTAGCCACGCGCTCAGGAATGGCGGCAGCGGCGTTTTAGCCAAGCCGCACGCGACCCGAATCCGGCCTAAGTTAAGAGCCTACGCTTCAACTGCTTGGAGCATGTCCGCGCGGGCTCGCAGTCCGAGGGCGGCTGACCGCATAGGATCTCAGTAATTGGGCGCGAACCTTTCCAAATCCGGCTTGTCGATCAACTGTGGCGCTCTGATGTCGTACGCCAGCGTTACCGGCCGCCCGTAGGCGTTGCAAACCAGCACGACCAGTCTGCTCAGCTCGTTCGTCCAAAAATAGCGTACGTCACTCGTCAGCCAATCCTTGGCTCCAGCCGGGCATCCAACGCGAGAAGTCCTCGATAGTAGTCGCTCACCGTCACTTCGACAGCATGGCTCGGGAATCGAACGAAAGACTGCAAGCGTTCCTGCTCGCCCACCGAAGGCGCCCCGATCAAAATCAAAGAGATCGCCCCGACGGGTCCGATCGAATATTTACCGATTTTGTGGGCCACGGCGATAAGACGCCGCCACGGTAAGAATAGGCGATTCGCCCCGCCTATTTTTTTGGCGGGCTGATCATGATGTGCGCGCCGGCGGTGCCCGGATACATCAGCCACGGCTCGGTGCCGGACTTCGTCGTCAGCCCTGTCGATTCAGGCGTCGCGTAGGGCGAGTAGATAACCCATCGCAGGTAGGATGCGACGATCACGCCCGTGGCGGCGTCGAAGCTCTTGCCCGTCAGCACGTACAACATGCGCGCCTCGCGCGGCATCTTCACTTTGCCGTCGTCCACTTCCTTCCAGCGCTGCTTGTGCCGGTCCTGCCCCTTGGAGCCCTCCGCGTCGAGCTCACGGCCGCGCGCCATAAACGGATCGAGATCCTTGTGATAACAGGCGATGTTGAGGCCGTCGACTTTCGGATCGTCACCCAGGCAGATCATGTCGTTCGTCCCCGCGCGGAGCGTGACGAGTTTACCCTCGGCACTATAGCCAAGGACGGCGGCGCCTTCGCGGCGATCCTTCGGCGCCGCTTGTACTGCGGCGGCAATCTGTTCGGCAGCGGGTGGAACCGGAGCGGCTAATCCGGCGGCAGCAGTGAAAGCAAAAAGAACGGTAAAACGTGGCATGGTCACTATCATAAATCCAAACGCCCCCGCCGCGCGTACCCCTCTGTGAACGGCGCGACCGCCACGGATTCGCAGCCGAAAGCTTTTCAATGTTGAAGGAGAAATTCCGATGACTCGACGTGTGTCTTTTCGCATCATGATCACGGCCGGCCTGTGGGTAGCGGCCGGATATGCCGCCAAGAATCCCTTGGTGGGCGGCCAGGAGACGCTTCCCTCCAAGAACATTATTGAGAACGCCACGAACTCGGCCGACCATACAACGCTGGTGGCTGCGGTCAAGGCGGCCGGACTGGTTGAAACGCTGCAAGGGTCGGGGCCATTCACGGTGTTCGCCCCTGTGAATGCAGCGTTTGAGAAGTTACCCGCCGGCGCCGTGCCGATGCTGTTGCAACCCGAGAATAAGGCGATGTTGGCCAAGGTGCTGACGTATCACGTGGTCAGCGGCCGGGTCTCTTCGATGGACCTCGCTAAATGGATCAAGAAGGGCAAAGGTACGGCTGAACTGAAGACCGTCAGCGGCGGCAAACTCTGGGCCAGAATGGACGGCAAAGACATCGTGCTCAAGGATGAAAAGGGCGGGATGTCGAAAATCACGCAGGCCAACGTCTTTCAGTCGAATGGCGTGATTCACGTCATCGACACGGTCGAGATGTCGAACTAAGGACCTACTACCATGAAAATCCTACTTGCTCTCACTTTGGCGCTCTTCTCGTATGCTACCTCTGCGAAAGCGGAGACGGCGTGGGCCGTCGACTCCCGCAGCTTGCTGGTTAGCTTCGATACGAATTTCCCGGCCTTCGTGCGCTCGCTGCGCCTGCTGCAAGGACTGCAACCGGGCGAAGGAATTTTGGCGATCGACTTCCGCCCCGCCAACAAGAAGCTATATGGATTGGGCAGTTCAAGCCGCGTTTATGTAATCGACACCGATACCGGCATAGCTACTGCCGTGGGCGACGGGCCTTTCACGCCAGCGCTCGACGGCTCCGAATTCGGCTTCGATTTCAATCCGACTGTCGACCGCATTCGTGTCGTCAGCAACAAGGGGCAAAATCTGCGGTTGCACCCAGACACGGGCATGGTGGCGGCGACCGATTTGCCGCTCAACTACGATGGCGTCTCGGCCGAGGGCATCGTGGCGTCGGCCTATACGAATAGCGTAGTGGGCGCGACGGCGACGACGTTGTATGGCATCGACTCGCGTCGGAAGGCCCTGGTCACGCAGGTCCCGCCGAACGACGGCAAGTTGAATGTGGTGGGTGCGCTGGCGGACCTTGATCTCACCATGCTGGCGGGCTTCGATATCTCGCCCGTGTCCGGGCGCGGTTATATGGCAGCGCGTTTGGCAAATTCGGCGAAAGCCATGGTGTACGAAATACACTTAGCGACGGGCGACTATAACCCGCTCGGCGAACTCGGGATCTTCGAGCAGATCTCGGGCTTGGCGATCGAGCCGGCGAAGTAGTAGAGGCACAGGGCGGCCCGGGGTCGCAACGGGTTGCCCTTTTCTTACTAGCGATCAGCCGCCGCATCGTAGTTCAAGATCGTGAGCAGCACCGTCTGCGGCCCGCGCCATGCGCCTTCGGGTTCAAACCATTCATCAAGCGAATGGGCGTTGTCGGCGCGTCCGCCCCCGCCCAACGTGACGGCTGGAATACCGAGGCTGATCGGCAAATTGGAGTCGGTGCTGGAAGAGAATAGCTTCGGCAGATGCCCGGTGCGGCGCGAAGCGGTGAGTGCCGCTTGCACCAGCGCGTTCGATTCCGCCGTCACGCCCGCCGGACGGTTGCCAATCAGATTGGCCTCAGCCTTCACCTTCTGCCCCGACGGTTCGCGAAACTTATTTTCCTCTTCGGCTCCCAGCCGCATCGTTTCCATCATTTTCAACTCAAGCCGGTCAAGCTCCGCCGGTGCCTCCGAGCGCAGATCCACTTCCATCCAGGCTTCCTCGGCAATCGCGTTCACCGCGGTCCCGCCGCCGATTCGACCCACGTTGTAAGTAGTCTTCGGGCTACCGGGAACCTCCAGCGACGCGAGCCGCGCGATCATCCGTCCGATCGCGTGCGCCGCGTTGGGGCGACCGAAGTTTCCGTAGCTATGCCCGCCCGGACCATGCGCCGTCACCTTATAGCGCTTCACACCATTTCCGCCGTTGACGATGCGGGCCGGATCGGCGCCGTCCACGGAAATGAACGCCTTCAACCGCCCCTTGTGGCGGCTTTGCTGGAAGAGGTATTTGACGCCGTTCAAATCGCCGAGACCCTCTTCTCCGACATTGGCCACGAACAGCAGCGTGCGCCGCGTCTCAATGCGCGCATGATTCAGCGCTTCGGCGACCGCGAGAATACAGGCGAGTCCGCGCGAATCGTCCGCTAGGCCCGGAGCAAACCACCGTTTACCTTCCTTACGCACTTTGGTGTTGACGCCGGGTTCGAAGGAAATATCGAGATGCGCGGCCAACACCAGTACGTCGTCCACCGCGGCGCCCGGACGCCACCCCAGGACATTGCCTTGCGTATCGATTTCGACATCCTTCAGCCCAACGCGGCGGAATTCCTGCGCCATGAACTTCGCGCGCTCAGCCTCATGGAAGGTGGGTGCCGGGATTTCGGCGATCTGCACCTGCTTGTCGAGGTGGGCGTTGTGATTGGTTTCCAGATAGCCGAGAGCCTGGGCGACCGCGTCGGCCAACAACAACACAAAGGGGTGCATGAAACCCATCGTGGTACGTCCAGACACACGAAGGGCCGGCCGCCTGGAACAGCGCACCGGCCCCTGCTGTGTCTTCCTCTCAGGTTCGACTAAAAGGCGTACTTCAAGCCAAACTGAATCGTGCGTGGCGCGTTGATCTGGCCACCAATGGAGCCAAACGCCGCCGGGGTCGTGATGTCACGGCCCGGAGCGCCCCAGCTAACCGAGTTCAAAATGTTGAACATCTCGACGCGGAAATCGATGCGGTGATTCTCGGTGACCGCAAAGCGCTTGCCGATCGAGCTATCCAGGTTAAAGAACCCGGGCGCGCGCTCGGTGCCGACGCCCGCGCTGCCGAATTCGCCTGGAGCGGGAATGCCATAAGCGCAAGTGCCGTTGTCGGTGCCAGCGCTACAGAATGAAGCGGCAGTCACGTCGCCAAACCAACGGTCCACCGTGCGTGTGGTGGGAGCCGATTGCACGCGATAGTAATTGGCGCGGGCATTGCCTCGCGGACTGCGGCCAGAGTTGGTGTTCTGCGTGGTCGCCCAAATAGTGACGGGGAAGCCGCCACGAACCGACATATTGTAGTTAAGATTCCAGCCGCCAAAGATCATGTCAACTGCTTTGTTGCTGCTGGCGCCGAACTTCTGTCCCTTGCCGAAAGGAAGATTGAACAACCCGGCAGTGGTGAAGTTGTGGCGAACGTCGAAGCAGGCCGGGCCGTAGTTGCCGCGGCGATTATTGGCATCCTGCCAATAAGCGCCTTCGGCGTTAACACCACCGCAGCCGTAGTAGCCGAGGCCATCGGTGTTGGTCTTCGAGAAGGTGTATTGGAACAGCATCTCAAGACCACCGGTCATGCGGCGCCGGCCGCTGAGTTGTAGCGCGTTATACCAACTGGTGCCGCTCGATTCGGTGAGCGCGATGTTGCCGACGTTCGGCAACACCCGGGCCAGAGGCCGGCGGTCGTTGATCGGAGCCCACGTCGAGTAGGGGCCGGTGCCGGGGAGCGGGTTGTTGCCTTCGTGAGGAATCACAAGGTGCGTGCCGCGTTGCCCGACATACGCGACAGTCACGCTGGTCGCTTTGTCGATCTCGCGTTCAATGGCGAAGTTAAACTGATTGGTCATCTGCGGACGCAAGTCCAGATCCCAAGCGCGGCCCTGATAGAAAGGGGCGGCCGTCGGACTGCTGCGCGGGCTGGTCAAATCGCCGCGGGCGACGACATCGGTGAAGCCCGTCGCGATCTTGCCCGGCAGCGTGCTGTCGTAGGTGACGTTCGACTCGGTAAAGAACGGAGGGTTCAACGTCAGCCGAAGATTTGCGCCCGTGCCTTCGAGGAAGTTCGAGAGGCGATAAGCGGCGCGGACGACGGTCTTTTGGTTCAGCGTGTAGGCAATGCCCAGGTTCGGATTAAACTGCTTTTTGTAGGCCTTATAGAGAGCGCGGCCAAACTCACCGGAACCGGGCAGGATCAGAGCGCCGGTGTAGGTATTGATGTTCACTTGACGGTCGGCAACCTCATAGATCGGGGACATGTATTCCCAGCTAACGCCGTAGTTGAACGTGAGATTGCGGCGGACCTTCCAGCTATCCTGCACGAAAATAATATTGCGCCATTGGCGATGGCCCCAAGGCCCGCTTACCGCGCCGCGGCCCTTGCTGGCCAGCGTATCGAGCAGGAAGTCTCCGATGTCGATGCCCGAGTAAGCTCCGTTGTAACTGAACGATCCGAGCGCGCCATTGTTGCCTGCGTAGTAGCGGTTCTGACGCATACGGAGCAGGTTCACGCCAAACTTCATGACGTGTGAGCCTGTCTGGTAGGTGTTGTTCGACTGAAATTGAAACTTGTTGTCGCGCGTGTTGGCGATAGTCGCCGCCGATCCGGCGCCGGACAAACTGCCACCCAAATTGAAAGCCGAGAGACCGGCGATGAACTGGCCGCCGGGGATGCCGAATTTGGAATTGCCATCGGCCCCGAGTTGACCGGACCAATCGATCACTTTATCGTCGATGCCAACCAAGCTATACGAGAAACGGTTGTCGGAAACCATGCTGGCGCTCCAGGTGCGTGTCCAGTTGGTGACCGCGGACCACGTCGGACCGTTGTTGCCACCCGTCATAAAGATGGGCAGGGCGGCCGAAGAGCCAAACGTCTCATACATGCCTTTAGAGAACCGGAACATCAGGTTGTCCTTGTCGTTGAGGCGATAGTCCAGCTTGGCGTCACCCTGTTTGTTGCTTAGGTAATTCCGCGTGGCGCCGATATAGTTGCCGCCCACGCCCAAATTGCCAGTTCCAATGTTGTTCGGCAGCGGATAAAGGGCAGGGTTGCTAAACAGGAAACGGGCGGTGGGGCTAAAGCGCGACACCGGGATCTGATTGTTCGGGAACGGGGTCCGCGCGGCAATGGTCGTACCCGTGGTTGGATCGCGAACAATCTGATTGTTCACCGTAAGGAACTGGCTCAAATCGCCATTGCGCCAAGCTGCAGGTGCGACGCTAGCCGTAGCCGGACCGGCAATGCGCCGCTCGCTCTGCTCGTAGTCCACAAAGAAAAACGTCCGGTTGCGTTGAATCGGGCCACCCAAAGTGCCGCCGAAAATATTCTGGCGAAGCGCCTGCTTCTTGACATTGTTGCGGTTGTTGAAAAAGCCATTCGCGTCGAGCTTATCGTTCCTCAGAAACTCAAAGACATTGCCGTGGAATTGATTGGTGCCGCTCTTGATCGACATCACCACGCTCGCGCCGCCGACATTGCCGAATTCGGCGCCGGCGTTGCCCGTCACAACCTTCACCTCTTCAAGTGCGTCCACGCTCGGCTGGTAACCGATCTGGTTGTCCACGCTCTGGTTGATGTCGACGCCATCAAGGATGAAGTTGTTCGTCTGTTCGCGGTTGCCATTCACCTGCGGGCGCGAACCGGAGCCTTGAAAACGGGCCACGGTATTCATCGCGTTGGGCGCCGTCGAAACCGCGCCGGGGATCAGCAAAGTCAAGGCGGCGAAGTTGCGGCCGTTGAGAGGGATACTGGTCAGCTTAGACGACGACAGCGTGTCGCCGGTAGCCTGCGTCTCTGTCTGGAGCAACGGACCGACATCCGTGACTTCCACGGTCTGCGTCGTGTCGCCAAGTTCCAGCTTCACATCGATACGCCCAACCTGATTGGCTTCCATTTTGAACGGCCCGATGACCGACTTCTTGAAGCCCTTGGATTCAACGGTAATCGTATAGTTGCCCACGCGCAGGAACGAGAACGTATAGTTCCCCGCCGCGTTCGTAGTGGCCGTCGTGCGGACGTTGGTTTCTGTATTGGTCGCTGTGACCGTGCCGTCGGGAATCGTTGCGCCCGTCGGATCGTTCACAGTACCGGTAATGGAAGCGGTGATCGTCTGCGCGGGCGCCAAACTAGCGCTCAAGCACAGCATCGCTGCCAGCAGGATCTTGTTTCTAGACATTAATTATATTTTCTCTCCGTTTGATTCGGCTACGTATTCGTGGAGCCAGAAGCCGCTAGACGAGAGCGTTTCTTCCAGTTCCCATAGAAGCGCGGGGAAAACAAGCCCCTAAACCGGTTACGTGCAATTCACCTGCCAACCGAATACCCTAGACAGATGCAACGACGTTCCTTCCTGAAACAGGCGGCCCTCGGGGCGGCCACCGCGACCCTGAGCCACGCCGCTCTGCCCAAGATCAAGATCACGCGGGTGCGGATCTACAAGCCAACCCAGTTTAACCCGACCTTCAACCAAAGCAACATGGTCGTGACGGTGGAGACGGACGCGGGGTTGATTGGCGTCGGTGAAGGCGGGACTAAGGATCTGCTCGAACAATGCGCCGGGAGCCTCATCGGCAAAGACCCGTTCCTGATCGAGCGCATCTGGCACGACATGTACAAGGCCTGGTTCTATCCGCCGGGCCGCGAGAAAATCCACGCCTTGGGGGCGCTCGATTTGGCGTTATGGGACATTAAGGGCAAAGCGCTCGGCGTGCCCGTGCATCAACTGCTGGGCGGCATGATTCGCGATCACCTGGAGTGTTATGGCACTGGCCCGCTGAGCGCGCCTGCACAGCGTTTGTCGCTGGGCGAGCGCGCAAGGGCGACCATCGAATCGGGCTTCCGCGCCTTTCGCACCGCTGCGGGGGGAGGCGACCCACGGGCCGGGGCCGTATTCGAAACCCACAATCAGGTTCGCGCCACGGCGAAAGCCTGCAAAGAGATCCGCGAGGGCGTCGGCCCCGACGGCGATTGGCTGATCGATTTTCATCAGCGCTTCGATTTCTCGGACGCCGTACGCGCCTGCAAACTGCTGGAGGAATACGAGCCGTATTTCGTGGAAGACCCGGTGGCCGACGCTCAGGCGCTTTCGGAAATCCCCAAACTGCGGCTGATGACGACCGTGCCGCTCACACACGGCGAGGAGTGGGGCCAGCGCTGGGACTTCTTCCCGTTGGTGGAGAAGAAGGATATCGACTATATCCGCGCGACGCTGCCCAACGTCGGCGGCATCACGGAAATGACCAAGATCGCCGCGCTGTGCCAGACCCACGCCGTGGGCATCGCCCCACACTTCACCGGGCCCATTGCTACGGCGGCGATCGTTCACACGCTGGGGCCCTTCTCTGGGCCTGTGATCGTCGAGATTGGGTCCAATACCAAGCTGCCGAGCCACATTAAGGAAGGCTTGGATTTCAAGGCCGGCAAGTGCTGGCCCAATGACCGGCCTGGCTTGGGGGTCACGCTAGAGATGAGCCAATTGACACAAATTGGCGAGGTGACAGCGGAAGGCAACAAGCTCTACTACTTCCGCAAGGATGGCTCGCTGACGCATTGGTAGCGCCGGGTTAAATCGCCGGATCCCATGGTATGCCGATTTGCGAGGCTTTCCACTCTTGATCGAGATCGGAGAGAGCCGCTTCCATGATCCGGCGATCCTAGTGGTCGAGCGGCAATTCGGGATCGCGCAGCTTGCCGAGGCATCGCTCGATGAGCCCTTGAATCCGTGCGCGCCGGGTGCGAAACCGGACCAACTCTTCGCAGTTGAGACGAAGATTATCGAGCGTGTATTCGCCGGCCGGCGTCACCGCGCTCAGGGTACCGGCCTTTTGCTTGATGAAATGTTGGATGAAAGGGTCGCAAACGCAGGGGTCGGCGAACTGGAAGCCCCCAGCCACTTCGTCGTCATCCGGCCAGGTTGCGCCCTTGTACCGGTTGCATTGGTTGCAGCAGTAATAGAGGTTTGGATATTCAAATTCAAGATCCGGGAAGATACTCCTCGGCCGGAAATGGTCGGCACCGAAGGTGTCGATTCCGCGGCGGTAGACTTCAGTGATTCCGCAATAGGCACATTGGTAGCGAAAGTCGCGTCTAAGAAACGGCTTGAATCGCCCCGCGACTCGGAACCGTGGCACATCGGCCGAGCGCGTAAAGAGCGGCATCAGGGAATTAGGCGGTGGCCCGGACGCGGCAATTGAAGCGAAGCTTCCAGCCGCTCCAATGCCGCTTCGATTCGGCCCATCGAACTTTGCCGGTAGCCCTTGTCTAACTCGTCCGCCTCGGCAATTTCAATTTCTCGCAACCGAGTCTCCACCTCTGCGAAGCGGGTGCTCTGATCTTCCGTCAGGCAGCCCTTGTACTTGGCCTTGAGCAAGGGGGCGCGCTCTTCGAGGAGTTGGTCTTTGGGACTTCGGCGCGTGAGCAACTGCTGCCGAAAGCGCATCTTGAGTACTTGCAGCAGGATTTCCAGATCGGTTCGACTCAGTCCGAATTCCAGGCAAACCGCGTCCCGGTCTCGACCCTCGTAGTAAAACTGGTGCATGATCCGGCGTTCTCGTTCTGGCAATCCAGCCACAACTTCGGCCAGCATCCTAAAGCGCTCAGCTGTTACAAGCTCAGCCTCCGCGCTCTCCGATGGGTTGGCCAGGTCCATCGCTTGGCCAGCCGCACTCAAGTGCTCTCGCACAACATGATCGGAAATGGACAGAATAAACGGTCTCAGACCAGATGGATTTTTCAGGCCCGTCCTCTGGAGGTTAGACATGGTCCGAAGAAAAGTTTCTTGAATGAGATCCTCGCGGAGTGCATCATCCTTCAACGATGGAACGTAGGCGAATCTCAAGCAGACTTTTAAAATAGCCCCGGAAGTGAGCCTCCACGCCGGAGTCCCCGTCGATCAAACCCGCTATGTAGGCAACGTCGAACTCTCGCGGCGTCGCACGGCGCCCGCTCAATGGCGCGAGCAGTTCGCCAATATATTGGTCCTGCCAGAGCTCTCCGATTTGCGACAGTCGCGCCACAACCAATAGGGTATCAAGGCCCGCCGGTGGATCGCCGACGCATTGGTAAGCTAGATAGGAAAGCATGGCAGGCAAGAAGACGGCGGACCGACCGATAGGTCCAGGTGTGACGAAACGCCGCCGCGCCGAAAACGTACGCTTGACCTTCCCTGAATTCAGCGAGAATCCCTGGTTGACCGGACACGGTAGGCTTGGCCCGAATCGCTCGCGCCGTGCGAGCGGCCTCACCACGCTTGAGCTCTGCGCTGGAGCCGGAGGGCAGGCGCTCGGCTACGAACAGGCTGGGATCGGCCATGCTGCGTTGGTTGAAATCGACAAACACGCCTGCGCAACGCTCCGGCTGAATCGCCCGGATTGGCAAGTCGCCGAGCAGGATTTGGAGACATTCTCCGGTTCCGAGTTCCGTGGCGTGGACATCATCTCAGGCGGGCTGCCTTGCCCTCCGTTTTCAAAAGCGGGCAAACAACTTGGCGTCAAAGACGAGCGCAATCTCTTCCCGGCGATGATCCGATTGGTGGACGAAGTCCGTCCGCGGGCGGTGATGATCGAAAACGTGCGTGGAATCCTTGACGGGGTCTTCGAAGATTATCGCTTGCATGTAGCCGGAGAGTTGCGGAAGCTAGGTTATCAGCCGGGTTGGAAGCTGATGAATGCCTCCGATTTCGGCGTGCCGCAACTCCGCCCTCGCGTGGTCTTCGTGGCTTTGCGCAAAGAATTCGCCGGACATTTCGCGTGGCCTGAGCAGAACAAAAACAAGCCTCAACCGGTGGGACAGGTCTTATACGATCTGATGGCGGCCAACGGATGGCGGGGAGCCAGAGCTTGGAGCGAAGCGGCCAATGAGATCGCCCCGACAATTGTGGGCGGGTCGAAGAAACATGGCGGCCCCGATCTTGGGCCTACCCGGGCGCGGCGGGCATGGGCCACGTTGAACGTCGATGGCATCGGGATCGCCAACGAGGCGCCTGGGGCGGAATTCGCTGGCCCCATGCCACGGCTCACTGTTCGAATGGTCGCGAGGCTCCAGGGCTTTCCCGACAGCTGGCAATTCAGCGGTTTAAAGACTGCGGCCTACCGTCAGGTTGGAAATGCGTTTCCACCTCCATTTGCCCGAGCGGTAGCCGAAAGCCTGCGGGCTTGCCTGACAGCCTCTCGCGCCGCCATCAAGGTAGCCGGGTAGTGTCCGCAGAGGTGGCGGAGGCTCTGTTCCGGTCCGCCCGGCGCGACTATCACGCCAACCTTGCAGAGAAGGTGCGGCGCCTCGATAAGGGTGTCCCCAGCATCGCGGACGCCGGCAATAAAGCAAGCAAGGACATAGCTGCCGGCATCTTCGGACGCATCGGGTTGACGTCCCCAGGCGAAAAATTGAAAGGCCAAACGGCCGGTAACGAATTCGAAATTTCGACGGCTGAATTCGTTCGTGAAACCTTCACGAAGTTAAGCCACCTTCGTCCTGGCAACTGGGTAGTGCAGAAAATCGGAGCGAAGGAGCGGGATAGCGGCACCAAAGCGAACCCTCCCGAGAAGGATTTTCAGAAGCTCGTCAAGATCGCTCAATTTGAGCAATATACCCACTTGATAGCGATCGCCAAGGCGGCCAGCGAGAACCCGGAACTTGCCGCTTCACTCGGCGCCGATTATCTGATCAAACCCGACGTGGTTGTGTTCAGGCGGTTGGTCAGCGACAATGACATCAATTACACGGACCTGCTGATTGACGATGGCGTCGCGCTACTGTCTAGCTTGCGGGAGAGCAACGGCGGAGCGCCCTTGTTGCACGCCAGCATCTCCTGCAAGCTGACGATTCGGAGCGACCGGTCGCAGAATTCCCGCTCCGAGGCGCTCAACCTGATTCGAAACCGCCGAGGCAAGCTGCCGCATGTGATCGTCGTAACAGCTGAACCACTGCCTAGCCGCCTCGCGTCGGTGGCGCTGGGCAGCGGAGACATCGATTGTGTTTACCACTTCGCGCTCCCGGAATTGCAGGCGACTGTGAAGGAGTTGGGCTTGGGCGATTCCGAAGAATCGCTCAACATCATGATTAACGGCAAACGGCTAAAAGACATCGCCGATCTTCTTTTGGACTTGGCGGTGTGACCGATAGGCTCACGCCCGAACGCCGCTCGGAGAACATGCGCCGGATTCGCGCGGTCGACACATCGCCTGAGTTGATCGTCAGACGTCTCGCTCACTCGCTGGGCTTTCGCTTTCGCCTGCACGCCAGAAATTTACCGGGCAAGCCCGATTTGGTCTTCCCTCGGCTTCGCAAAATTATCCTCGTTCACGGCTGCTTCTGGCACGTCCACGAAGGATGCATCGAGTCTCATGTGCCGAAGACGCGGCTGGAATATTGGGGTCCGAAGCTGGAAGGCAACCGGCGTCGCGATCGTGCAAATGCCGCGAACCTTGAAGAACTCGGATGGAAGATCCTGGTCGTCTGGGAGTGCGAAACGGCGAATGCAAAGGCCCTCACCAAGCGTTTGAGCCGCTTTCTCCGCGCTACTGGTAACTCACGCCGGTGACGACGCCGCCCAACTCGCGCGAGTCGTCGCTTGTAGGCCCGATGGCTCGGTCGAATTCACACTCGATGCGGGTGATTCCCGCCGGCAGATCTGCGCGCAGCGTGTAGCTTCCGGGTTCGGTTGCACAATGGTGGGCGCCGATTTCAGGAAGCGTGAGGGTCACCGCGCTGGCGTTCGCGAAAACGGCTTCGGGCAGGTGAACATGCAGCGTCATCGAACGCCATTCACCGGGCGGCAGCGAGAATGAAAAGCGGCGTTCGGTCCAACGCCAGCCTTCGCCAGACTCCTCATGCCAACCCTCGCCGAGCGTAATATTGGCAAGCCATCGGCGCGACCGAAGCAGACAGAACGCGCGCTCATCGGCAGACTGCGAATCCGGTCCCGACGCCACGCCTCCGGTTGAATAATATCGCTCAAGCTGCCAGCCCGCGCGCGCAACCAAGCGCCGGAGTCCGGCTTGATTGAAGATCCAGAAATTCGTTTCGTCGTGATTGAGTTGATCGGGATCGAGAAGATAAGCGGCCGGATGGGCAGGCACCGGTTCGCCTCCGGGAAACACTTGCATGATGCGGGTGCTCAGCAAGCAAGACCGAGCATAGTGCGATAGCGATTCGAGCAAGTGGAACGGGTTCTTGACGTGGTAGAGCAGCCCGAGGCAAAACGCCATCGAATAGGGACGCGCGGGAAGCTCAAAGCCTTCATCGAGGTTGACGTCGCAAATCTGAACCGATGAACCGCGTGCCTGCTTTAGCGCGGCGACGCCTGCCAGATGATTGTGATTTGTCCCCGCGTGGTCGAGCGCATGGATGTCCAAGTGCAGACCGAGCGATTCGACGAAGAACGAAAGATCCCCATCGGCGCATCCAATATCGAGCACCGGCCCCGCACCCAGGAGCGCCTCAAAGTCTGCGCCCGGGCCGAGAAGCGGCACAAAATGCTCGAAGTTCGCCAGAGAGCAATAGGGATACCAAGCGACGCCAGCCACGCCTCGCTTGGTCTCCTCAAGCCGCTCCCAGAACTCCGCCGAGCGCCGGTACAGCGCCTGCGTCGTGGTCACTTCTTCTTTTTCTTCTTGTGGGTCTCTTTGGCTGCGGGCGCGGCGGCGATCCCGGAAAGCCCAAGAATCCGGCGGTTGCGAGCGGCGTCAGAGCCCGCCCCGGCGAAATCGTCGAACGCCTTTTTCGGCACGTCGATGAGATGTTGCGCGATGAACGGCGCTCCCTCCGCCGCTCCCTGCCCCGCATCCTTGAAGCAGCACTCCCACTCCAGCACAGCCCATGACGAGTAGCCGGCATTCGTCAACCGCGAGAACACCTGCTTGAAATCCACCTGTCCGTCGCCGAGGCTGCGGAAGCGGCCCGGGCGCTCTTTCCACCCGAGATAGCCGCCATAAACACCGGATCTCGCCGACGGGCGGAACTCGGCGTCCTTCACATGGAACGCTTTGATGCGGTCGCCATAGAGATCGATGAAGCCGACGTAGTCTAAGCACTGCAGAACGAAGTGCGAAGGATCGTAGTTGATATTGACGCGCTTGTGCCCGCCGCACGCCTCCAGGAATTGTTCGAAGGTCGCACCGTCGTAGGTATCTTCGCCAGGATGCAACTCATACGCGAGATCGACGCCGTTGTCTTCGGCTGCATTCAAAATCGGCTGCCAGCGCCGCGCCAGTTCCTTGAAGCCCTCTTCCACCAAGCCCTCCGGGCGCTGCGGCCACGGATAGATGAACGGCCACATTAATGCGCCGGTAAACGAGGGCGAAACCGAAAGCCCAAGATTGCGCGAAGCCTTCATGACCAACAGCATCTGCGCCAGCGCCCATTCGGCGCGTGCGGACGGATTGCCGTGCAACGAGGCCGGGGCGAACGCATCGAACATGGTGTCGAAGGCTGGGTGCGACGCAACGAGCTGACCTTGCAGATGAGAGGCAAGCTCAGTGATGACGAGACCGTTGGTCTTCGCCTTCAAGTCGTCGCAGTACGCCTTGGACTCCGCCGCTTTGGCGAGGTCCATGATGCGACCGTCCCACGAGGGCAATTGCACGCCTTTATAGCCGAGCGATTTCGCCCATTTCGTAATGGCGGGCAGCGAGTTGAATGGAGCTTGATCGCCCATGAACTGCGCGAGAAAAATGGCTGGTCCTTTGATCTGCGACATAGGGACGATGATATCTTAAGGGGCGGGCCGCGTGTGTGAGAATGAAACCGCGACCAACTATGCGGTGGCAATTCACGAAGAACCGGAGGGCGGATAGTGGGCTGAAGGTTCCCGCGCTGCCAGGTTGCTACTCGCAGGGCGAATCGGTGGATGAGTTAATGGCAAACATTCGCGAGGCCATAGGTGGTGTTTTGGAGGTCATGACGGAACAGGGCGAACATCCAGAACGGAATATCCAGATCTTGGACATCGCCGTTTGAGCCGATTACCGGATCGGACTTTTGCCGGCTGTTGAATTTCAATGGCTGGGGCCGCCAGCGGATCAGCGGAAGCCACCATATCCGTTGGCAGTTAAGACAGTCTCCGCATCGTTACTCCTTCTTCGCCGACCATGGCGGAACAACACCACTAATGCGCGCGTAGCCGATCGACTGGCCCATATGCTAATGCTCGTGGTTTTGAACCAGAATTCGCAGCAGCACATCGTCGGCGGTAACATCTCTGCCGAAAAACTTCACAGCCTTTTGACGATCCACCTTCGGGTAGGCCTCGTGTACGGCGTTGTTCGATCCCTTGAGCCACTGGATTACTTCAGCCTTGGCGGTAACGGTTGTCTCCGTATTCTGCGCCATCTTCGGCGCGCCGGGCGGAAGCTTCATAGGTGGCCGGCAGGTAGCCGTCGAGACGGTCATTGACTCATGGAACACCTCCGGATCAGAACCTTTTCCCACAGCCATCCGTAGGCTTGAGAACGGCGTCGAAGTGTTTCGGTTTCAGGTTTCGCAAGGTGTATCGGGCGGTTCCGAACCGGCCGCCAAGTTTCGATAGGCGATTTCCCCGAGTGAGAATCGGTTGGACGAGTGGCTAGAGAGAGGCAGGAGCAAATTCGAAATGAAACAAGCACATGTGCTATGGGCCGGAGTGCTGGCGGTGGCCAGTGCGTGTTGGGGACAGGAGGCTGCGAAAATTCCAGAACGAGGTTTGAGGAGCACGGGTTCATTCACGATCTCCGATATCGAATCGATTGACAATGTGTCTGGAAGCGTCAGCCTTACCCTTCCAATAGCATCCCTACCACCCGGACGGGCTGGTTTCAGTCAGAGCGTGAACTTGACATATCATTCGGCAATCTACGACACCGAGATGCGCTCGATTGAAGTGAACTCGCAGCCTAAGACTCTCCAGAAGCTGATTCCGAAACCCGACGATGTCTGGGCGTTTGGCTTTCTCTACGGCTTCTACCTTGAGCAGCGATTCCCGCCGTTTCCCCAGGGGACGGATCCTTGCAACACGCTCGTCACTAAGTATTCGTTTCGGTCTCGATTGTTTTGCCGGACGGGAGCCGCCATCCCACTCGTCTGTTGCCGCAGGCAGGATTGTCGTCTGAAGATAACGGTGGAGACGGATATGTTCTCTACAGGCCGAACGGCCCCTCCCCATGCGTATCGGCTGCTCCAGCAAACACTACGATGAGCTATCACATCACACCGTTGACGGCAGCTACCTCCGGTTAGAGCATTGAGGCAATGCTACCTCCAACGGTTGCACCGGCAATTCACTTGCGCCCGATTTTGACTCTACTAAGGCGCTTCGTTGGACCATCGCCTTTCCGGACGGTCGAAGAGCCGGGGGATGCAACACCGCCTATGGGCACAACGTTCTAATTGAAGCCGATGTGCTGCTTGACAAAAATGGGAATTGGATCAAATTCTCACGCAGCTATTCCGGTGGTCAAACCGTACATACAATCACGGACGAGTTTGCCAGAAGTATAACTGTTAACCACGGGAACGGCAATACAGAAACGGTCTCGTGGACTGGTCCCGGCGGAGAAGCTCTTACGGCCACAATCCAACGCGGAATAACCCCGGTGTATGATTTGATTTACAGGGGAAACGCTACCGATGACGTGTACCGGTGTGATCCGGGTTCTTGGGGCAGGCTGCCTTGCTGGCCCGAACGTAGTGGGGATCGAGCTCGGTAACCTTCAAAGCGTCACGTTACCCGGAGCGAAACCGGCGGATCCAGGCCGCCGGTTTCAGCTTGATTACACTTCCAATTGCCTCGATGGCAGCGGGAACCCAGGAAACTGCTGGGGCGAACCAGGAAGATGCCAAGGTGGGCTACAATCCGCAAAAGCCAGGACGCCCTTCCCACGCCTATCACAGCTATTTTATCGGGAACCTGCGGTTAGTGATG
>JAYUSQ010000296.1:0-3373 GCA_043755595.1 Acidobacteriota bacterium
CTCGGCGTGGAAGCGCACCTCCTGGCTGCCTTCCAGAAATGCCTTGATCTGTCCCAGGCTCGGATTCTCCATCTCTTGCATTCGAATGAGCAATCCCCAGCTTGGCCCCTCCCGCGCCCTTCAGGCTCATCTTGTGTTGGAATCGACCAATTCTCCAGGCTCATCTTGTATTGGACAAGACTCTGAGCAGGGACTCGGAGGTGCTTTGTAGTATACTTGCCGGCGAACAAGGAGAACCGTTCCATGAAGCATCTGCGATTGATCTTGCTGGGCGTTGCGATTCTCTCTCCGCCGTCACTGGCGCAGGAGTCCCGGGGGTCCCTGAGCGGCACCGTGACCGATGCGACCGGCGCCGTGGTCACGGGCGCCCCGCTTCGCCTAGCCAATATCGACACCGGTGTCGTATTCTCGGCCACGACGAACGAGGCGGGGCAGTACCGCTTTCTGCTGCTGAATCCGGGTAACTACACGCTCACAGTGGAGGTGGCCGGTTTCCGCAAGTATGAGCGCCGCGGCATCGTCCTTCAAGTGGCGCAGTCGGCCACCGTGGACTTGAGCATGCAAGTAGGCTCCCAGACCGAGACCGTCAGCGTGACCGGAACCCCGCCGCTGCTGGAGACCGACAAAGCCGACCGCGGCGTGGTGTGGACCGCACCCGCATTTCCGAACTTCCGCTAAACAACCGCACGCCGATCATGCTGTCGTCGCTCTCACCAGGCGTGCTGCACTCGGGCTCTTCGCAGCACCTGGTGCCATACGCCAACTCCGGCCTCGGCGCCTGGAGCATTAACGGCTCCACGCCGCGCAATGTGGAGTTCCTGATGGACGGCGCGCCGAACAACATGATCTACGGCGGCAGCAACTCCATCTCTTATGTGCCCTCGGCGGAGACCGTGGAGGAGTTCAAGATCATGACCGGCAGCTACGACGCGCAGTACGGGCGCACGGGCGGCGGCGTCATTAGCATCGTCTCGAAAAGCGGCACGAATCTGCTTCACGGCTCCATGTACGAGTTCATGAAGCGGTCCTTCCTGAACGCCAACACGTTTTCCAATAACGCGCAGCGGACGCCGCGTATCGGCTCCACGCTCGATCAGTACGGGTTCACCGTGGGCGGCCCGGTGGTGCTGCCCAAGCTATACAACGGCCGCGACAAGACGTTCTTCTTCTGGGGGTGGGAGCGGTTCGGCTACACGCAGCAGTTCCCGTCGGAGTCTTTCGCCTCGGTGCCGACTCTCGATCAGCGCCGTGGCGACTTCTCCCGGACATTCGATGCCGCCAATCGCCAGATCGCCATCTACGATCCGCTCACTGGGCGGCTGGACGGTAACAACTGGGTCCGCGCGCCGTTCACCGGCAATGTAATACCCTCCTCGCGAATCGACCCCGCCGCCGCGAAAATCGTGGCGCTGTATCCGGAACCTAACACCATCACGCCCGGCGCGCCGGCCTGGCAGAACAACTATTTCCGCGCCAACAACACCGGGCGATTCGAATACAACAACTACAGCGCGCGCATAGACCACCTCGTTAGCGACAAGCACCGCATCTACGGGCGCTGGTCATATTTCCCCGAGTACGAGTACCGCGTCATCAACGCGCTGCCGGGGATCGCGGGAGACCTTCGCGCCGGCGACAAGATCTCGAACAACGGGGTGGTGGACTGGGTCTCCTCGCTCACGCCCACCACCGTGTTCAACGTGCGTGCGTCGTTCAACCGGTGGCTGGAGAACAAGGATCCTTCCCGCTACCCGGGCGGCACCGAGGGCTGGACCAACGCCACTCAGCTCAACTGGCCGGCGGCCTTCGTCAATCAGCTTCCCGATCCGGGACGCGTGCCGCGCTTTGAATCCGAATTGTACGGGCCGATCGGCACGGCGCCGGGACAGACCAACTTTGAACCGACCAACACGCTGAGCGTGCATCCTAATCTGGCGCTGGTCCGCGGAAAACACACCGTCAAGACGGGTCTCGATTTTCGGGTGGTCCGCTACGCTCGCCAGGTGTCGGCGTACGCCGGCGCGCAGCTTACGTTCGACCGCGGCTTCACGCGCCGCGACTATCTCAATCAGGACGCGCTAAGCGGCAATTCCATCGCATCGATGATGCTCGGCTACGCCTCCGGCGGAGTCATTGACAACAACGTGAAACCGCTGTGGCAGTGGATGTATTATGCGCCCTGGGTGCAGGACGACATCCGCCTCTCGCGCAAGCTGACGTTGAATCTGGGTCTGCGTTGGGACATCAACACCCCGCCGACCGAACGCTTTGACCGGATGAACCGCGGCTTCCTGGCCGACCAGGTGAACCCGATTTCCAACCGCGTGGATCAGCGGGCGTTCCCTGGATACAAGGCGCTCGGCGGCCTGGCGTTTGCCGGCAAGGACGGCCAGCCCCGTGCGGCCTACCAGACCGACTACAAGACGATCCAGCCGCGCGCGGGGGCCGTCTATCAGGTCAACGACAAGACCGTGCTGCGCGGCGGTTACGGACTCTATTTCCTCAACCCGACTTCAGTTGGGCGTAACTTCGGCTTCTCGATCACCACCCCGTTTGTCTCTACGCTCGACGCCGGACGCACGCCGGCCAGCCGTCTTACCGACCCGTTCCCGGCCGGCGTGGTGCAGCCACTGGGCGCAGCACTCGGCATGGGAACCCTGTTGGGCCAGAGCCCGGCCTTCGCGGACCCGCAGGGCCGCGTGCCGTACGTGCATTCATTTTCGTTTGGCATTCAGCGCCAGTTGCCCGGGCAGATACTGGTGGACGCCGCTTTTGTCGGAACGCGCACAAACGCGTTGCGCACGTCGAGGCCGTTCAATGAGCTTTCAGTTAAAGACCTCGCGCTCGGCGATTCCAGCAAGGGAGGTGACCCGAACTTCCTCAATACCCGCATTCCGAATCCGTTCGCCAACCTGTTGCCGGGCACCTCAATCAACGCGGCCACGGTCCTGCGCCAGCAGTTGCTCCGGCCATATCCGCAATTCAACGCGTTCAACGTGGAGGATCTGGGCGACGGGAAGGTCTGGTATAACTCGTTCCAGCTTTCGGTGCAGAAGCGCTACACACATGGGCTGACGCTGACCAGCGCGCTGACCCTGTCGAAGAACATCGAAGCGTTGACTTACCTCAACGGCCAGGACGCCGGACCCGCCCGTTCGCTGGCGGCGTTTGACCGGTCTTACCGGCTCGTGCTCGCACCGATCTATGAACTACCGTTTGGCCCTGGGCGCAAGTTCCTGGGCGCAAAGAACTGGTTCAACCAATACGTGGCCGGCGGTTGGCAGGTGGCGGCCAACACCATCTTCCAGTCGGGCGAACCGATGCAGATTCCCGCCAACCTCTACCTGCTGCGCGACCCGCGCCTTCCGGGCGC
>JAYUSQ010000297.1:0-3359 GCA_043755595.1 Acidobacteriota bacterium
CCGAATGAACGGCTGGAAGATCGGGAGCGCCTGCCTGAGGAGATCGATGACGACACACTCCGCAAATACTTCACGTTGACCAGGCTGGACCTGGAACAGGTGGACCAGTGCCGCGGACCCACAAACAGATTGGGATTCGCCGTGCAGCTATGTACGCTGCGGTGGCACGGCTATTTTCTGCCCGACACGCGGGCGGTTCCTTCCTCGGTCGTTGAAATGATCGGCTCTCAATTGGGGTTGTTGCCGATCGCTCTTGATGACTATCCGCAGAACGAAAAGACCCGCTTCGAACATCTGGAACGTATACGGCAACATCTCGGGTTCGTCCGTTGCGATGCACCGCAACGGGAGCGTTTGCTGAATCATCTCACCGCCATCGCTCAGGGACTAACCCGCGCGACGGCTGTGCGCCAAGCCGCGCACCGTTGGCTCAAACAGGAACAGATCGTTCGACCTGGACACACAACATTGCGCGACGTGATCGTCAGCGCTCGCGAAGCCGCCTTGCAAAACGTGTACGCGATTCTGGCGAAGGAGCTATCCCCGAAACAACTGGAGGAAATCGAAGCGGTGCTGGTTGTGGCGGCTCCGGTCCCGGAATCCGCCCAACTCGAAGCTGAATCCGCATCGCGTTCGAGATTGGAGCAGTTCAAGGCGGTAGCGCGGAAGGAATCCCCCGAATCGCTCCTTGCCCTGCTGGACCAGCTCAGTGACGTCCGCTCGCTTGGGCTGACGGCCTGGCCCGCGTTGGTAGAAATCCATCCTGCGACCCGCCGGATGCTTGCGGGTTGGGGGTATCGATACAGCGTTTGGAACCTGCGCCGTTTCTCCGCCGCGAAGCGAAACGGAATTGTGATCTGTTTTCTGCAAGCTGCGCGAGCTGAAATGACGGACGGCATTGTCGAGATGCAAGACAAGCTCATCACTTCGATCCACAACAAAGCACGCAGACGCTACGAAGAGCTGCTGCGCGCCACGGAAGAAGCGCGGAGCCGCGCCGTCGAAGTGCTGGAAGAGATGGGGACGCTGGTGTTGGACGATTCGATTCCAGACAACAAGCTGCGTAAACACATTTTCGATCTGCTGCCGAGCGAGGATATCAGCAGATTGGTCGAAGGCTGCCGGAATTTGCGGGCCGGGGGCGACGGTTCTTCCCTGGCCCTTGTTAAGCATTGGTACGGCTATACCCGGAAATATTCACCCGCGCTTCTGGAGAAGACGCCGTTCCAGTTCGCGGAAGATTCGCCGCTCGGGCGCGCGGTCGGTTTCTTGAAGGATCTGAATACCGGCGGTAAAAATAAGTCTTTTGCCGGAGCGCCATTCGATTTTCTCCCGCGCCGCTGGGTCAAACACGTTGTCCTCAAAAATGCAAAGGACGAGGTCGCCCTCTCCCGGCCACATTATGAACCGGCGCTACTGACCACTCTCAACGAGCGGCTGAAGTCCGGTGACGTCACGGTGTCCCATTCTCGAAGATGGTCGGATTTTGAGGAATATCTGATCCCCCGATCTCTCTGGGCCGCGAAGCGAGTCGAGCATTATGCAAATCTCGAGCTGCCGCTCGACGCGGACGTGTATCTCGCCCGGCTGAACGATCACCTGAAAAAAGTGACCGGCGACGTGGACAGGCGCGTGCCCCACAACAAGGCACTCACTATCGATGCCGACAAGGGCGAATTCCACCTTGCGGCCTTGAAAGCCCTGGACAAGCCGGATTCAATCAAGATTCTGAAAGAACTGATCGAATCGCGACTCCCAAAGTCCGATCTGGCCGACGTTCTGATCGACATCGATAACCGGACGAATTTCCTTCGCCACTTTCTTCCGCCCGGCGCCGACACGGTCGCACATCGTAGAGATGCGCTCGCGGCTGTGCTGGCCATTGGCTGCAACATCGGATGCCAGCGCATGGCGCTCGCCTCGGGGTTGAGCTTCCACGAGATCAGCCTCGTAGCCGACTGGTATTTGACGGAAGAGACGCTGAAGTCGGCCAGCATCGATATCATAAACTTCGCCTCGCGAATCCCTGTCAGCCGCGTTTACGGCCGTGGCGCCACATGTTCAGCAGACGGCATGCGCTTCTACGTGCCCATCCATATCCTCGCGGCCGATTACAGCCATGTGCTTCAGGGCCGAGGCGTCACTCTATACGCTCACACCTCCGACAGTTTCTTGCGAATGCACCAGCAGCCCATTCCCTGCCGATTGCGCGAGGCGGCTTTCAGCCTGGACGGCCTGATGGAGCACGATACCGAACTCGATCCCAAGGTTTGCTATACCGACACGCATGGGTACACCGAAGTAGTTATGGCGACGGCGGCGCTCCTCGGATACGAGCTGGCGCCGCGAATCAAAGACATCAAGGATCAGACCCTTTATAAAATGGATCGTCAGCAGCATTACGCCAACTTGGACTCCATCCTCTCTGGAACTATCAAGCCTCACCTGATCCGAAACGCTTGGGACGAAACGGTCCGGGTGATCGCCTCGATTGAGGAACGGATTGTTTCGCCGTCGCTGGTGCTTCACCGGTTGGGCTCCTATGCCCGCCAGAACAGCGTCTACCAAGCTCTCTCGGAAATCGGCCGTGTTCAAAAGACGATTCACATTTTGAAAACGCTCGACGATGAAGATTACCGGCGAAGGATGGGGCGCGAGCTGAACAAGGGCGAGGCGTCCCACGACCTCTCCCGATTTCTGTGTTTTGGCAAGGAAGGCGTGTTGCGGGGCCGCGAATTCGGCGATCAGGTGCATACATTCAGTTGCCTGTCGGTTCTGCACAACGCCGTCGTCGCCTGGAACATGATTCAGATTGGGGAGATCGTTGGGCAGTTACGGGCCAATGGGCAGGAGATCGATGACGAAACACTGAGCCATGTCACGCCTCTTCTTCGGAAGCACATCAATCCGTTCGGACGATACCATTTCGACTTGGATCGAATTCGGAAGCCGCAACAAGGCTCAGGCGGAAAGCCTTAACGGAGGTTTTCGGTTGGATGTGGCTACTACCCCGAACAGGTTCATCGCCAAGGGTTTGTCCTCGGTCGTATCACTCCGATATTTTCTGGTGAAGATTCTGCTCTGCGGAGCGGTTCAAACGAACACTGTGGAAGAGTACGCCGAGGAATTCCGGCGCTTCGTCGTAGAAACTGTCAAGGCCTTGCTTGGTGACGTGCGAGATGAGGGCCAATACAGATATCTGGACGTCGAGGAGGCTTTGGC
The DNA here is from genome assembly GCA_043755595.1 of Acidobacteriota bacterium. Lineage (GTDB taxonomy): Bacteria > Acidobacteriota > Terriglobia > Bryobacterales > Bryobacteraceae > VFZP01. The sequence continues at coordinate 3,223 of JAYUSQ010000297.1, forward strand.
GCAAACTGAATCACAACGGCGTCTTGGGCAAGGGGTGACATGGGTCTACAAATAAATACGCACAATCGGGCCGGGTTGAAGGTCGAGACACAGGTGTTCAGATAATGTCCCCTTCCGAATGTTCTCGCAAACAGTTC
>JAYUSQ010000298.1:0-10244 GCA_043755595.1 Acidobacteriota bacterium
GTTATACAGCACCTTGCCTTGTGCGGCCTGCCGGATCAGTTCCTCATGCGCGGGTTTGAGCGGCTCGGCCGCTTGGGCCACCATGTCCCACTGCGTCGAGCACGGCAACGGGATGCCGAGATTGGCTTGCAATCCGGCCAGCCGGTAGAAGGGCACTCCGCTGCCATACTTGAATACCGCCACCATGCTCGCCGCCGTCTCATCGCGCTTTGCCGTGCCCATTTCCGCCGGCGGCGGCGGCTCGTACACTTCCCCGCATAGGTTGCAGCGCAGTTGCTCCAACTCGTACACCGTCGCTTGCACCGGAGCCTGCCCCACGATCCGCACTCTCACCGCCGGCACGTTCAACGGATACACTTTGCCCTTCACGCACTCCGGGCACCGGTCGCCGGGTTTCATCTCCGGGTGCGTCACCTTCACCTGGTGCGCTCCTGCGTAGGCCCGCGCCGGATTCCGGCCATGCCCCGGGCGCTTCTTCTTTTCCCCCGCCAGCTTGACCGCTTCGCTGGCCGCGGGCTCGATGCCCGCTCGCTCCAGCACCGTCCGCGTCTTTTCCGTCGTGGCTGGTTTCAACAGCATCTTGCGCAGTTGCCGCAGTGTCGCATCCTTGTCGGCCAGCATCCGCGCCATCTGCCCCAACGTTTCCACGGCTGCTCTCAACTGGCGCCGCTCGTGGTCGGCCAGGGTCTGCTGGCCGGTCCGTTCGACCAGCTTCTCCAACTCCTCGATACTGACATCGATCGTTTCCGGATCCAGTTTCATCCTGGGCCTCTACTGACGCAATAACTGCCGGAAGCGCCGATGCAGCGGCAACGCCAGCACCTGCTTGATCGACCGGTTCGGCTGGTGGCTGGTGGAATCCTTGCCCCGTCCGCTGGTTTCCCCCACCACGATCCAGTTCGCCGCCCGATAGCAGGTTCCGGCGAAGCGCTCCGGATCGACAAAGGTTTCCAATAGATGGATCGGATGCGCATAGATCCGTTGCCAGTCACTTGGCACCTGCCGCGCCATCCGCCCCAGAATGTGTGACGCCAGGTGCGGCACGCGCACCCATGGCAGGATCAGAAACCGGGTGTTATAGGCAATCAAATGGAGGTTGCGCCGCCGCGCGGGTGGATCCCAGCCGATGAACCGGTCGCGGCTGCCCAGATGCCGCGGCGCACTCGACCAGGCCAGACAGGCGATGGCCTGGCCGTGCGCTTTCACCAGATACTTCAAGTGCTCGCCCACCGGTTGTTCGTAGCCCAGGTAGTGATACTGCTCCATCAGGCTGTTGAACATGGGCTCGTCCGCGCTACGCCGCACCTGTTCGATTTCCAGCGGCTGGATTTGCTGCAGCGTGCCTTGCACCGGCCGGTTATCGGGCACCAGCGGCTCCGGCCTCTGGCGAACGCTGAACGGGTTGTGTGGGCGGAATCGCATCGCCGGCAACTCGATCTGGCCCGCACGGTCAAGCATCAGCAGCATGCCGCGGCACACCATGTCGCGCGGCGCGCCGTTGGCCTGCTTCCAGTTCCAGGCTTCACACAGACGGCGCGACAGTTCGCACCGGCTCGCTTGCGGATGGGCGGCGATCAACTCGCGAATGAACGCGAGGTCAGCGGCGGTGATCGCGCGGCCCCGGTATTTCCACTCACGTTCCATATCGAAGTCACAGTGTGTCAGGATTTGTTTTCGAACGCAAGCCCCGTTGGCGACTTTCTTTCCACTTTTTTCTACCCAACCTTGCGCCACACCGGCGCCGCCTCTGTTTCCGGATTGCCGGCCGCCAGCAACAGTTGCGCTTGATGCGCCTGCAGCGTCTTGCCCGCTGTGGTGGCTGTGGGCCACCACGGGAACCGCCCTTTGCTGAGCCGCTTGTGCGCCATCCAGAACCCCTGGCCGTCATAAACCAAAATACGAATCGCGGTGGCCCGGCGGCTGCGGAAGACGAACAGCCATCCCGAGAATGGATCGGCCTGGAGCTTTTCCCGGCACAACTGGGCGAGTCCGTCGATGCCCTTCCTGAGATCAACGGGCTCTACCGCCACCAGCACGTGCATGTGGGGCGTGATTTGGATCATTCGGTTTGCCGCTAGGCTCGCAGCAGTTGGTCCCAGTCCACGGCCGAACTCAGTGGGACTCGTAGGATCTCCACGCAGCCGCGCGTGTGCGCTGACGTAGGAAACAATTCCAGAAATTGCGGACGAGTGACGGTTTCAGACTGGGCCGCGCCGGTGAGGCGTTTGCGCAGGTTGGCGTAGTCAATCGGCAGCGCACGCGCCGTGCGATACAAGCCGTGCTTGCGCGCCAGTTCGACGGCCGCGGTCCAGAACTCTTCTGGCAACGGCGACCGGCGCGGATGGCTGCTTCGCCACTCTGCCAACTTACCGCTCAACTTGAGGAAATCATCGGCGCGGGGGGTCTTCTTTCGGGGCATCTCCGAAAATACAATGTCAGCTCAGCCTACGTCACGCATGCTTGCCGGAAGCTCACGAAGCCGTGGCGTCAGGAAATTCTCTTCAAACCACGTATTCCGCGTGCCGCTGTATTTGCGGTAGTCGATCAGCTTGTCGAGATCCTGATACCGCGTTGTCGTTTGTGCAAACGCACTATGTCTCATGTCATACGCTCCTTTCTGAACTCGCGCCTTGAGCATTTACCACGCTCTTGCCGGGCGCCACTCCGCGCTATTTACGGCACACCACTTCCCTCACACCACCACTCACCACTCATTCCGGCACCCACCAACCCCACAACCCGCGCCACTCCTGTCGCTAGCGGACCGATACTGCCCTCCAAACCGGAAAAGGCTACAAACATACCGGTAGTTCAGATCGCAACCTATTGAGGCCAGGCTGGTTCCGGGCGCGCCGGTGCATCAAAGGCACGGCAAAAGCACACCAATGGTGCGGCAAAGAAGTATGGCGGGAACTGGGTTAGGAGAGGCAATCGGCGAGGCGATGTTGCGCCTGCCGCGCGACATCAACCAGCGGCGCTTCGGCTGGGGATGACGCGAATTGGTGCGCCTGGCACACGTACACCGGCCGGCGTGCGCTACGCAGCCCGTTCAACAGGAACGACTCCATCTGCACATTGCAAACCAAGTAGAGAACGAAATTGATCTTGGTTTCTCGGTCGAGCAACGCGGCGATGCGCCCGTACTGCTTCGTCGACTTCGGGCTGCGCTCGTACTCGAGCGCAACCTGGCCCATTTTCGAACCGCACTTGAGCGTGACAATGGCGTCGTAATCTTTGGCGTATCCAAAACTCGTGAGTTCGTTGTCGGCGCGGATCTCCGGCTCGAACATCCAGGAGATCACCACACCTGCTTGCCGCAGTTTCAGATGCAACTCGAATAATTCGACATCGTGCCACGCGTGATCGCGGTTCGCTTGGCGGGAACTGTGGGCGGTGGCCTCAATCACGGTCGGGAGCCGTCCTTGCAGTGCGCGCGCACCTTCCTCACCGAGCGCGAAAACCGGGCGGTCCATGCCGGGGACTACCAGACGAATCAGGAAATTCCGCTCGCTCAACTCGGCCAACCGCCGCAGGAAACTCTTCCATTTGCTCCGGTCGAAAACCGGATTCAGCGCGCGGTACAGTTGCCGCGCCGTGACATGGCCAGCCTGATACACCTTGCGCAACGCCAGGACATCCGCGGTGTCGGAGAGGACAATAGAACCTTTCGGATAGCGCATGTCACCACCTGCGAACGGTCCAGTCCCCGTCCGGTCCATCGGGATTGAGAATCGCGGAGCCGGACGTGCCGCGCAACCATGCGTGCGGCGCAGCCAAGAGCAGCGCTTCCTGGCGCCCCTTCCATGCTGAAAAGGACAGGACGGTGCTCGCCGATGAATCCCAACTTGCGTCGTCCAGCACGCCGACCAAGCTTTCCGTGACAGCCACGAGGTACGAATCGGGGTGCGAACCGCGCGGCGCCCGGCGCAACAGCGCCAGTTTCCGAATGCCCAAATGCTCGCTAACCGGGGGCGCGTGCCACAACGATCCGCGCAATCTGCCGGTTCCGATCACCTCGTTGTACAGCCGCGCGTCGATCCGAACCTGACCGTAGACTTTCGAACGTGGGCGGAGCCCGCGCTCATCGAAGACGCCCGTGCTGTTCCAAACCACCGGCCGACCGTCATTCGGTTCGCGCCAATAGCTCCCCAGCGACAAAACGCACACGATCATGAAGCGGGCCTCTTGCCTTTCCGTCCCGCCAGTTCCGACTCCGCACGTTGGAGCCGGGCGACCACTGGTTGCTCTACGCATTGGACTACAACATGAGCATCGGCGTCTGGGTTGGGTTGATCGCCCTGCTGGGAGTGGACGCGGAAACGGGCGTGTTCATGCTCTTGTATCTCGATCTCGCCTACGAACGCGCGAAGCGGGACGGAGCCCTAAACTCCCTGCGCGACTTGCAGGAGTGCATTCAACATGGTGCCGTGAAGCGGATTCGTCCAAAATTCAAGACCGTCGCGACCATGTTCGCGGGTTTGATTCCCATCATGTGGTCAACCCAGGCCGGGGCCGACGTGATGAAGCGAATTGCCGCTCCCATGATCGGCGGTATTTTCACGTCGTTTGCCCTGCTTGAGAGTACCGAAATCAGAGGGCGGGCGGATCATGCCGCCAAGCTGGTTCCTTCGGTTCGGGATAGGTCAAGCCGTTCTCGGATGAATTTCACGAGGATTGAGGTTGCAGCGGCAGTCGCAAGAAATTGCGGGAGGGTGTTGCGGAGGGCGAGGGCAACGACCTGTTCGGAGGGGGCTAGTCCTGGGCGAATGGTGCGGATCCAGGAGCCGAAGGATTGCCAGACCAGTTTGGGTTGCGTGGCGGAGAGGAATTGAAGCAGTCCTTGGGCGATGAGCCCGAGTTGGATGTGGCGGTGGTAGGCCGCGATCTTGCGGCGGACGGCGTTGCGGTAGGCATCCGATTTGTGATGCAAGTACTGGTTGCCGCTCACGCGGCGGATGGGCGTCATGGCCGCCATCCAGAAGTGATAGGCATAGGCGCCGATGACGTGGATGGCTTGCTTGAAGGACACTTCGATCTTGAAACGAAGGCCATAGATGCGGATGATGTCCAAAGCGGGCAGAGTCAGATCGGTGGACATCAGCAGGATGGCGCCGCGCTGAGGGTGGAGTACCACGACGAAGCGGACGAGGATGCCGACGGGGCGCCACAACAGGTCGGCGGTCCGGAAGCGGAGGGTGACACCATTCTCGCCATAGACGGGACTGGGAGCCTGCTGGAAGCGGCCGGTCTCTTTCAGTAGCGAGGCGATCTGGATCTTCTTGCCGTACTGGGCGGGCCTGCCCCTGCGCGGCGGCCGGTGCGAGGGCGGGGGTGTGGCGGGGAAGAAAGCTACGCTGTTGCTTCTGACGCGCGTGACCAAGTGGTTTCCGTGGGACAGCAACCCGCGCACTATTTTGCCGCTGGCATAGTAGGCGTCGGCCACGAAGTAGAACGGTTGGTTCAACCCCAGAGAGCCGAGCAGCAGGATCATCTTGTCGAGGAGGGTTCGCCGGTCGCGGTTGGAAAACACAGTGCCTTCGTGGATGCGACAGGCCAAAGGCAAGGCAAATACACTGGCCAAGGCTTGCGTGAGCAGCGCGACCGCCTGGCAGGAGTGGCCGAAGATGTACTCGGCCTTGTTATTGGACTCGGATTCTTGATGGAGCTTTTTGACTCCAGGCATCTGGCGTCCGGCCTTGGCAACCTTGATGCCGTCGCCGACCAGCACGGGCCTGCCGTTGACGCGCAGGATGCCGGGGTCGAGCCGGAAGAGCAGAGCGCACCAAGCGCGGGTGAGCTTGTCTAGATCCAGGGCGGCACTGCGGAAGAAGTCCAGGAGGCGGTCGTAACAGGCCGGCTCCAGGCCCACGGCGCGCACGAGGCTGGTGACCCCCAGCAGGTCCTTGCGGACGGTCATGCCGGCCAGACAGAGGGACATCCATAGGAAAGTCCGGGTGCGGGCGCAAGCGGACCGCAGTTCGCACACCAAATTCCACCAATGGTTCCAGAGCATGAAGCGGCCTCCTGAGGCGGCCGGCTGGATCTTCGTGTTTTCAGTGTTGACAACGGCTAGGCATAGTATAGCATAAATATGCTATACTATTCACACAAAAAAGAGGACTCATGAGCCAGAAACGGATTCAGCAGATCGAGCAAAGGATCGATCGGATCAAGAAGGCGCTACTGGAGATCGGCCCGATGCGCCCGGGCTCGCTGACCCGCCAGTACAAGGATCCCGAAAACCAAACCGGGGCCTACTGGCAGATCAGCTATACCCGTCGGATGAAGAGCCGCACGGAGTACGTTCGCCAGGAATACGTGAAGGAGCTTCGCCACCGGATCGCAACCTACAAGCGGTTCAAACGCCTGGTTGACCAGTGGATCGATCTGAGTATAGAGCACTCACGGCTCACCATGCAGATGCCGGAATCGAAGGCTGACTGATCGGTGGGAACTCGGTACTCTCAAGTGCCCTGGAGTTGATCGTTTATCCGGCAGTGTATGAGGTGTGGAAATGGAACTTCGAACTGAAGCCGCGGCTGTCGCGGCAATCCTGATCGCGTTCGCGCTGGCGCCCGCGGCGGCCGGACAGGAAGCGGCGTTTGCCAGCCTGCGGGTCCGGCACGGTCACCTTCGCAAGAGCTGCCTGGGCACGTTGACCTTTACGGCGAAGGGCGTTTCGTACCGGGAGGACGCTCGCCAGAAGGCCAGAAAGAAGCCGCATGCTTGGTCTTGGGACTACGGGGATCTCCAGCAATTCACGCTTGCGTCCGGGAGCGTTCGCTTGCTGACTTACGACGATGTCCGGTGGCGGCTGGGCGCGGATCGGGAGCTTCGTTTCGATTTGCTGAAAAGCGAGGCGGTCGGTCCAGTGGACGCGATGCTCGCAAGCAAGGTCGATCGGAGATTCATTTCCGCTCTGACCCGCGAGGCCGGCGCGGTGTGGCGAATGGGAGCCAAGCAAAAGTCGGGGTTTGGCGGACCGCAAGGAACTCTCGTCCTCAGCGCCGACCGCCTGGTGTTCGACGCGGCTCGACCTAGCGAGCCGAGAACGTGGCGCTTCGCCGACATCGACAACGTGAGCACCGAAGGCCCGTTTCAACTGACCGTCACCACCTTTGAGCGCGCCCGTAGTCACTATGGGAGCCGCAAGAATTTCAGCTTTCAGCTCAAAGAGACGCTTACCGACGAGCGTTTCAACGATTTGTGGCGCAGAATCGAGGCGTCTCGCGGAGCGAGCGTCCTCGGAACTCAGTACACGAAAGGGGAGACAAACAAATGAACAAGGCTTGGGTAGCGGTCCCGCTTCTGGCGTATGGCATTGCGTTTGCACAGAATCGGATAGGAACGTTCGAGGGAGTGATCACCGACACGATGTGCAAGAACAACCACGCAATGATGAAACTCTCTCCGGACGCGAAATGCGTGCGGGAATGCGTCAAAGGCGGCTCTCAGTACGCCCTGCTGGAGGGTGTCAATGCGTACCCGCTCAGCGACCAGAGGGCTCCTGCCCCGTTTGCCGGACAGCGCGTCAGGATCAAAGGCACCCTCTACGAGAAGACTAAAATCCTAAAGGCCGACTCGATCAAGGCCCTAAAGGAGTAACGAAGAGAAATCAAAGGAGATTCGACCATGCTTGAGAATACTGTCCGTAGACGGTTCGTAGCGGTGGCAGCCATGCTGGCCTTGCTTGTTCTGGGCGCCGTGCAAACCCAGGGATTGGCGCAGACGACGCGGCTGAGCAACCGGGAGGTGAAGGAGTTGATCTCGAAGTCTAAGACAGCCGCGGATCATCAGCATTTGGCCAACCACTATGCTCAGGAAGCATCGAAGCTCGACGGGCAGGCCAAGGAACACGCGGAATTGACTGAAGCATATGTGAAATCCCCCAGCCCACCTGAGTCAAAACACCCGAACTCGGGCGAGACGGCCGGGCATTGCAAGATCATGGCCGAGCGTTACTCCAGTTTGGCGAAGGAGGCGGAGGCGCTTTCAAAGCTTCACTCTGAGATGGCGAAGGCAGCCAAGTAGCAGATTGCCTGGAGCGATCGGACGCCGGGGAGTGCGTTTGCGATTCGCCAAGGTCGCAACCGCACGGCCCCGTTTCAAGTGAGAATCGTGGAAAGCAGGAAGACATGCGCACCAATCTGACACGCCGTGATTTTTGGGCCGCTTGCGGAGTCGCAGCCCAGGGAACCGCGTTCGGGCAACGCCGTCTGACCTCAACCGGCGGCCGCTTGCAGGTCTTCCTTGAGGCCAAGCCTACTTGGATGTCAATCGCGGGCCAGCCTGCGCACTTGTGGACTTACAACGGCCTGATGCCCGGTCCGCTGATCCAACTCCGGCCCGGCGATACACTTCATCTCCGGTTCCGGAACAGCCTGGCCGAGCACACCAACCTTCATTTCCACGGACTTCACGTTTCGCCGGCAGGGAACGGGGACAATCCGTTCTTGATGGTCCCTCCCGGGGAGGAATTCGACTACGAGATTGCGATTCCGGCTTCTCATCCTGCCGGGACATTCTGGTACCACCCTCATGTCCACGGCAGTTCCGCGAGGCAAGTCTTTCGCGGCTCCGGAGCGATCGTCGTGCGCGGCGATCTGGACATATCCCCGAGGTGGCTGCCGCCGAAGAGCACTGCTTGGTGTTGAAGGATCTCGCGATCGACTCGTCCGGCGGCATACCAGACGGAAGCATGATGGAACGGATGACCGGCCGCGAAGGTTCCATGCTCACGGTGAACGGCGAGGTCGCGCCCGTCTACACCGTAAAACGGGGCGGCTTGATGCGATGGCGTTTTGTCAATGCATCCAGTTCGCGATACTACCGCCTCAGTCTTGAGGAGCATCCCTTCGCCGTCATCGCCGTCGATGGCGGCGCGCTCCCTCGCACGGAGTTGACGCGCGAGGCGTTGCTGACGCCTGGGCAACGGCTCGACGTTCTTGTGAAAGCGGACCGCACGCCTGGAGCATACCGGCTGCTGAACCTCCCTTACAACCGCGGCGGCTTTGGCCTAGAGGTCGCCGCACCGCAGGAGCTGGCTCGCCTGATCTACACCGGCGTGTCGGAAGATGAGATTCCGCTTCCTGACAGGCTCCAAACGGTGGAGCTTCTGCCACACCCGCGGTGGCCGCCCCGGAAGTTCGAATTGCAACAGGGAATGATGGGGGCTTTCAGCATCAATGGCCGGGCATTCCGAGCGGACCGAATCGACACCCGCGTTGCGTTGAACAGCGTGGAGGACTGGGACATTTACAACCCAGGCCAGATGGATCATCCGTTCCACCTGCACGTGAATCCCTTTCAAATGGTCGAAGCTGACGGTACGATCCAGCGTCCGGCTTGGCTCGATGTGGTCAATATTCCACGGCGTTCGACGCAGCGCATCCGTATTCGGTTTGCAGACTTTTCCGGCAAGACGGTCTACCACTGCCACATTCTCGACCATGAAGACGGCGGCATGATGGGCACTCTGGAAATCGACGCCTGAGGAAGGCAGACGATAGTTCCGTCGCTACTTCAGTCCAGCATGTTTTAGCAGGTAGTTCGCGCTTTGGGCGCCGCGCGAACGAGCCGTGCACATCTCTGGTGGCAGCCAGGTCTCGACCCGCAAGTAGGTTGCGCAGCCCCCCGGCCTCCGGACGGCGACTGGATTGACTGGTACAAATACTGCGGATATAGGTGCCCATGACGCGCCGGCAGGGTAGCAAGGGCTTCAAAGCGCTTCTCGAAATCAGTAAGGAGGCGGTATCGAGGTTCGAGATAGGCCAAAGTCGGCTCGCCCGTCAGCGTTGAGTGCCCCATTATGTATGCCATCCCGGCCGGATTCTCGACGGATTGCAGCAACGCTCGAACCGGCGGATGGGCGTTCTCGTCGCGGCCCGGGCCGCGCACCATGTCCGACATCGGCACCACGTGAACCGTGGGCGCCTGCCGAACTTGCGAGCCCGGAGGTGTAACCATTCGCCCCAGCCCGGGTCCAAAGACGGGGCCGTCCAGCGCTTGCAGGATGCTGGCGAAGTCGCCGAAGGCGGCCTTGGCGGCTGGAGGCGTTAGCACGGTGCCTGCCGGCGGCGATTCGCCCGCGCTGGATGAGGCACCGGATGCAATCACAGCTTCACGTTCCGAAGCCGCAGGGCGTTCCCGATGACCGAGACGGAACTCAAGCTCATCGCGGCGCCGGCAATGATCGGGCTGAGCAGCAAACCGAAGAAAGGGTAAAGCACTCCCGCCGCCACCGG
>JAYUSQ010000299.1:0-3334 GCA_043755595.1 Acidobacteriota bacterium
TACCGCTCGCCTTGTGCAGATTGGCCTCGGCGTGCTCATGCACGAACACCAGCAGCGAGTTATCGAGCAGTGTCCCCGCGCCCTCGGGAATCGATTTCAGCTTACTCACCAGATACGCAAATTCTTCGACATGCCAGCGGCAGATGTCGCGAAGGATCCGTTGCCCCTCGGCCCCGCTGGCGCCAGGAGCCTTGCCGTCCTTATGCGTATAGTCGTGGTGCCGCGCGGCGGTGTGCCCGAGCCACGGGAACCGGGCCAGGCCTTGGCACTTGGTCAGCATATAGCTCGCCACGCGCGTCTGCTTGGTCGCCAACGCGTAGGCCAGGAGATCGCTTTGAATCTTCGCGATGCGCGGCCAGTCCTTCATGTCGAAGTCTTCGCCCGGCGGCGTGACGCGGCGGAATTCGGGCGGCAAGGAAGCGATAGACCGTTCGAGATCGCGCACCGAAGACAAGTGCTCGTCCAGGCGGTGCGAATCTTCGACGGGCAGGCCCTTGCGCAGTTCGTTGGCATTTTCCCGAACCGCGTCGAGAATGCTGCGCTTGCGTTTGACCCAGCCCTCATCACGCGCGCCGAACAGTCTGTCAAAAAGCCGATGAGGAATTTCTTCGGGGGGCAAAGGACGGTCGGGTCCGGCCCAGCTCATGTTCTTCTGCATCGCGCCGCCGAAGGATTCCTGCGACACGCCGATTTGCAGCGACCGGAAGCGGGTGTCCGAACCGAGCTTGGCGGCCACCAACTGATCGAGCGACGCTCCGCTTGGACCACGGCCGGAGAAACGCGTGCAGGTCATCAGGGCGCTCATAGCGGTCGAGTGGCCATCAAACGCCGTGTTCACGATCGCTGAATTGTCGAGGCCGCTAACGACGTGAACATCGTCGCGAAGCCGCGCGAGCGGACTCAGGCACGGAGTGAGGGCGTAGGCGGCGCCGGTTTCGTCGGGGATCCAATAGCGCTCGGGAATGCCGTTGCCGTTGAACCAGAGGACGAAGCGCCGTTCGATGGGAGCGGCCTCGGCGGCATAAGCGGTGCCGTGTGAGTTGAACATGCTCACCAGCGGCGGCAGTCCAACCGTCACGGCCGACTGGGCCGCCGACAATCCCTTGAGGAAAATGCGCCGCGACAGCCGTTGGCGCCTGGTGATCACGTTCGTCATGGGGTCACTCCGTTCTTGAAGTAGGAAACCAACAGCTCCCGGAACCGGAATCCCGAGCTCCGGAAATCCTGGAGAACCTGTTGGATGAGTGGAGCATCGCTGCGCATCTCGTGCCGGCCCGCCTGATAGCGGAACACTTGTTTCACTATACATTCCTGGCACTGTCCTGTCCTGGCCAGAATCTCACCGAGCTCACGGGGATTGCGAAACTCCGAGTTTGGCACGCCGGTCAGATGGCCAGTGGTGTCGAGATCCAGCAGCACCTCTTTCTTAGGCACTTTGGCTTCATGCTCGTCGGGATAAAAGAGGAGCTTCGCCTTCGGATGATAGATCCCCACGGCGTCGAATTTCTCGAATGCGAAGCCGATCGGGTCGATCAGCAAATGACAGCCCGCGCAAGCCGGGTTCGTCGTGTGGGACGCCAGCCGCTCGCGATTGGTTCGGGGAAGCGCTTCTTCCGCTGGCGGCAGATTGGTGTCGACGCCCGGCGGCGGTGGGGGCACCTGCTGGCAGAGAAACTGTTCGCGCACGAAGATGCCGCGGGACGTGGGCGCGGTATCTTCCGGTTTGCTGGTCAGAGTCAGGAACAAAGCATGGCCCAGCACACCGGCCCGGTCCTGTTCCTTGGGGAACACCACACGCTCGAAATCCTGAGCGGGCGCCGGGACGGCATACACGGTGGCCAGTTCGGTGTTCACAAAGCCATAGTCGGCGCGGAACAGATCCATGAAATCGCGGTCGTTCCAGACCAAATCCGCCACAAAGCGCTTTTCCTCTTCCAGCATCGAGGCCACTAGCTCGCGGCTGAACATGGGGAAGGTGCGGCGCTCGCGCGCGGCGGCCAGGGCGCGGTCGAACCGCAGCCATTGCGACGTGAAATCGTCCAACCCCTGGCGGGCGCGCGGATCCTGGAGCATGGCGCGCGCGGTGGCGGCAACTTTTTCGGGCGTATCGAGATCGCCGCGTTCGGCCCGGTCGAGCAGAGCGTCGTCCGGCATGGTGTTCCACAGCCCGTAAGCAAGACGGCTGGCGGTGGCATAGGGCTTCCACGCCGTGCGCGGAGATTCGTCCATCCAAAACAGGAACGCCGGCGCCTGCAGGGCGGCTTCAATCACAGCCTGAGCGCCGCGCAAGAACTCGCGTTCATTCTTGAACAACGCGTCGTAACGGGCGAACTCCCGCGGCTCTAGAGGGCGCCGGAATGCGCGGCGCCCGAAGGTGCGGATGAACCGCTCACGGCACGTGGCCGGCTCTTTCTGAAAGTCGCAAGGAATCAATTTGCGCGAATCGCCCCGGCGGAAGACGTTTCCCGCGAGGCGCTCGGCGGTTCGGCTATAAGTCTCGATCAAGGTTGGCGACAGCGATTGGGACTGATATTGATTCTTGAAACCGTTGACGAAATCCTCGGGCGGAAACTGGTCCGAAACGTCGGTCGCCTCCTTGAGCAGATCTCGTACGGTGTTCGCATATTGTTGGTGGGTCAAGCGCCGCAGCACCGCACGGCCCGCTTTCTCATAGCTCGTCGACTCGGATTTACTGTACTGGGCGGCGCGGCGGGCTCGATCTTCCGGCATCGCAGCCAGGTATTGGATCCACTGGCGAAGTAGCGCCTCTTCAGCGCTCCCGGGCGCAATGCGCTCGGCTCCGCCATGACTCACGCGCAAGGTTGGTTTGCGCAGCAGCAGGGAATCGTTTGGATTCCTCCGATCGACCAGCGTTACCAGGGATTCGCCGAACTTCTCAATGCGCTCCTCATTGGCCCCCTCCGGCGGGAAGTGCAGCCGGGTAGCGGAAGCGACGCCTTCGGGTATGTGGCACCGGTGGCATCCGGCTGTCTCCAACACCGGGTACAGCTTCTCGGTGAAGCGATACGGAGCTTGCGCCCACGCCGCGATGGCTTGGCATCCGGCCAGCGCCGCAACGCCGACCCAACGGTTACTGGGAGCTTTCGAAAGCAATGCGTCTTGAGATTATCAGACTCGTGCATGCAAGACAAGAAAGAGTATTGTCCAATGCGTGATGAGCCTGAAACCAGATGTCGATTCCAATGCGGGGTGAGCCTGAGGGCAGGAATTGATTTGAATGCGGGGTGAGCCTGAAACGGAAGCGGCCAAGCTGGGGATAGATGACTATTCGCATGAAGAACTTGGAACGTTTGACTTTGGCTGAGATCGAGGA
>JAYUSQ010000300.1:0-32386 GCA_043755595.1 Acidobacteriota bacterium
CGATGCGACTCTATTGCTCCTTTGTGGAACTGAGGATTGGGCCGCGCCCCACGTTGACGAATTCAAGGTGTTAACAGGTGTGCATCGCGGATTGGGTGAGATTCGCTTCCATGTGGTGGTTCAAACGAGAGGAGCCAAGACGCAAAGGCGTCGCTTTAGGCCGGTTGGGCCATGGCCGCCGAACGGCTACGATTTTGTGATTTTGCTAGGTTGCGAGAAGTGGGGCAATGTGTACTGGCCCCCGGATGCGTTTGGGCGAGCGTTGAAGCTAGCTCAACAATTGAAAGACGGAAAGGGAGACACCCGTGAGCGCGTTTAGCGAACTTTGGCGTCGATTTGAGGATAAGGAGTACCGTGAAGAATTTGTTTCGGCGCAAGTGAAACGCGCGATTCCCTTCCAGATCAGGGCGATGCTCAAGGATCGCGACTTGACTCAAACGCGCTTCGCGGAGGAGTCTGGAATTGAACAAGGCGTTGTTTCGCGCGCTGCAAATCCGAGCTACGGTAATCTCTCCGTCAACACCATCATTCGCATCGCTGCCGGTTTTGACGTGGCCTTTATAGGCAAATTTGTTCCATTTAGCGAACTTGGCAAATGGTTCCTGGATGTTTCCGAAGCCGACCTTGGTCGCGTCCCTAGCTTCGCGGAAGAGGTGGCGAACCGCGAGAAGTTGGCACTTGCCGAGCGCGCCAAAGAGGATCTGGAAGAGCCTCCCACATGGCGCGGCGTTGCATTTATTCGTGACGATGATTCAACCGATAAAGTGGGAACAGTAAGGATCGGACCAGGCAGTAATACCTCGTATTTGTCCGATGAGGAAGCCGCCTGATTCTCTCCCATGCCTAGATTGATCGCGCTAGTCCCGTGCCAAAAAGTGGTCATAGACAAGGATGACAATTCCCTTAATCTGTTCGGCGTGATAGAGTCTATTCGTGCGGTAACTGGCCCTGGGGCACCTAGCCAGACCGTTGTTCCCTACCAGTGGGTAGTGCTATGCATCTGGGTCCGCGACGAACTTACCGTAAAAACTAACGGCGAACAGCGCGTGACCCTCACATCTCCGACAGGGAAGGTTTTATTTGAGCCGATTCAGCCCCTATCCTTCAACTCCAGAGTATATCGGGCGGTCATGAAGCTTGACGCCATTCCAATTGAGGAGAACGGCCAGCATGTTCTGGCGGCGTACTGGCGGGAGGCAGGGGAAGCCGAATGGATCAAGGCCGCCGAATATCCCATGATGCTCATCAAGCAAGTCATTGAGCGAGTGCCAACCAAGGAAGAAGCGATCGGAATGCTAAAAAGCGGCTTTAAGCTACATGGCGATCCGGCATCGGATCGGCCATCAAGCCTGATTGGACCGAGTCCCGGATTCGGATCTCATCACCTCATCCCAGTGGCTATGCATCGAGATCTGCTTGATGAGGGAATCATCAAACCAAACACTGGAACGGGTGATCGTTACTTTGATTTGGCGGAATAAACCGGAAGGAGAAACAGAACAAATGCCCCACCCCACGGAAGATGTCGTTAACGGAAGATGCCGACTCTGTAATGACCGGGTGTCGCGTCCAACGACTCGGCGCGGCGTCGGTAAAGTGTACTGCCGACACCTCAACAATCCAAATTGTCCTTTGGCCAAACAGGGCCGTGGAGAGCCGATCCGCCGCCAGAACTGAAACCAACACACCAACACAACCGTAGGACACTACCATCGGGCGTGACGATTTCTCAAAGATTGCGTGAATTGGCCGCCCGCCGGACGGCTTCGGAGAAACGATTCGTTTGTGGCGATGAGGATCGACCCTCGCCGGCTTGTCATGTAGTGGCGCGAGATTCTACGCCATTGACATCGCCCGTTAGGCGGATTGTCGGCTCTCGGTCGCCAGTACATCCTCGGCGGTAGCCACGCCCGTGCCCTTCATCATGATGGTGACCGACGCGACCAGATTCCCGACACGCGAGGCTTCCCGCGCCGAATTGGTTACCGAATACGTTAGCGCGCCACCGGCGGTAAAGCTGTCGCCAGCGCCGCAAATATCGACCGGGTTTTCAATATTCTTCGCCTCCACCGTAGAGCGTCCGTTTTCGTCCCAGATCTCTGCGCCTTCGCCTCCACGCGTCACAATCAAGGGCTTGACGCCGACGCGCACTCGGAGCGCGTTGAAGTCCACTTTCCCAAACGCCCGCATGCAGGCTTCGGTGGCTTCGCGCTCGTTCGGCTTCACCACGACATCGCGGAAAAGCTCGGTGCGGAGTCGCGAATCGACCCAAAACGTTTTTGTCGAATGCCGCCGGGCCAATTCCGAAATCGCCTCGCGCACACGGGGCGTGACCACGCCGCCCCACTCAGTTTCAGCCTGATCGGCGACAATGATCACGTCGTACCCGGCCGCTTGTGTATTCAGGCGCTGCACAATCTGCGATTCGATCTCGGTTGGCAGTGGCTGCGTAAAGACGAAATCGACCCGGGCCAGATCCTCAAGATGGGTTTTCTTGTTGATCAGCTTGGTATAGGTAAAAGTCGGAATCTGATCGCTCTCCACCAGCAGGTTCGATTCGATTCTCCGCCGCAGCAGCGCCTGCTTCAGCTCAAAGCCGAAACCGTCCTTGCCGATGGCCCCGAGCAAAGCCACGCGGCCCGCGCCGAGCCCGGCGAGGTTGTTGGCCACCGTGCCACCCGCGCCAGCCGTGGTTTCGGTCGAAATGACGGCCACGCGCGGCAGCCCGGTTTCGCGCGAATCCTCCGCCAAGTCCGGGTCATAGGTACACCAGCGGTCCAAACAAATGTCGCCCACGACGAGGGTGCGCAGGGAGCGGAAGCGGGATAAAATTTCCGAGGTTTTCATGCGTTTACAGTCCGAGCCAGAAGAGCGCGCCGGAGCGCGGGTACGGTGGCGCGATGGCCACCGCGAAAATAGAAGCTTTGTCCACCTTCAGCCACCGTCCGCACCAGAATTGTCTTATGGGGGCGGAAATAGTAGCCGGGGTCGGTTTTGTCCAACTCGCGATGGATGTCGCCGCGAATCGGCACGATATCGAAGACGGCAGTGGCGAAATCTTTGATCTCTCGGTTTTCCTGCCGCGCCACATTACGAGCCATTGCGAGCGCTTTCAAATACACTTCCGGACCCATAATAGCGGATCCGAAGCTGAGCATGACTCCACCCTCTAACCGTTCCACGGTGCGCGCAAAAAGGAGAAAGTCGCGATAGCTGGCTTCGCCAAAAGCGGCGCCGTCGCAGTTGGGGTGTTCATGCAGAATGTCGTACCCGATGCCGACGTGGGCGGTGAAGGGCACCGAGCAACGATAAGCGGCCGCGAAGACGCTCAGTTCGCGATACGGAAAATCGCTTTCAGCGATGCGCCGGCCGACATTCTCCCCCAGACCGAGCCCTTCGCGCGCCGCCTCGGAAACAATCTCGTTCAAATCGCCGGTCTCGCGCCACAGCCCGAATTCGCCGGTGCGAATGTAGCGGGCGACGCTTTCGGTGGTTGCGCCAATGCGCGCCAGTTCGTAGTCGTGAATCGCTCCGGCGCCATTGGTCGCGATCTGGTCGACTAACCCGCGCTCGATCAGGTCGATCAAATGCCGGCTGACGCCCGCGCGGAGAACATGGGCGCCCATCATCAGGATTCGCGCGGCGCCACGCTGGCGCGCCTGTTCAAGCAGTCCGGCCACCACGTCCAGATCCGGGTGCGAGAACTCAGGTGTAGGATCGTCAAGACCCAACCAGTTTTCCAATTGAAGATCATGCACGCGCTCGGCGAGCGGCCGCACTTGGAGACGCGCGCGGTCGAAGACCTCGAATTTGGATTGGATGGCCAAAGTAGTTTGGTTCTAGGCGGGGAACAATGTCTCAATCAACCGCGACTGCTGTGCAGCGTGCTGCCCAAAATGTGGCACGATGTAGTCGGCTCCCACTTCCACGAGTCGATTACGTTTCCACTCGTCCACCTTCGCGCAGTCCGGTTCATCGCTTGCGACACCGACGGTGACGCCGCCGACTTGGCGCACGTTTTCGATTTCGACGTAGCCGTCGCCGAAGCCGAGGAACTCCTCGCCGCGCGCTTCGGCCCCTTGAATCACGCGTTGAATCAAAATCGCCTTGGAGAAACTCTTGAAATCGTCCAGCGCCCCAAAAACGCCGCCGTCGAAGTACCGGTCGACGCCAAGCAGCCGCGCTTCATTGGTCACATAGGCATGGTCGGTCCCGCTGGCCAGATACATCTTTAAGCCTCGCGCGCGGAGCGCTTCGAGCAAGGCGATGCTGCCGGGCACCAGGTATTGCACCGGATCGGCGCGGCCCGCCTCAAGATCCGCGACGCGTCCCTTGATGCGATCCCACAGCAGATCGAGATACTGGCGCTTGTAGTCAAGTGGATCGCGCGGCGTGCCGCCTCGTCTGGTGACGTTTTCAGCCAGCTCGATCATCTGGTACATGGTCTGCTTGCCGGTCAGGCGGCCGACAAACTCCTTCACCACTTCGGTGAGTTCGGCTTCGGACTCGCCCGAACGCGTGGCGTCGAGAATTTCCACCATCATCGGCACCATCACTTCGACCCAGCCGGAACGGATCACCGACAAAGTGCCATCGAAATCGAACAGCGCCACTTTCGCGCGCGCGGCGGTCACACCTGGACGGATTGCTTCAATCATCGTGGGGAAATCACTATTGTAGCGAGTAGCGCGATGCTACATTTGGAGACTGGAATGGGAACGTTCAAGATCTCGTGCCGTGTGGAGAACCCGAGCCATCGGGACCGCTCCGCCATCGTGAAGAGCGTGCTTGTCGACACGGGCAGCGAATACACGTGGGTTGCTTCCGCTACGCTCGAGCGCATCGGAATCGCGAGAGAAAAAAAGGATGTTGCGTTCGTGATGGCGAACGGGCAGACGATCACACGATCGATCGGTTTTGCGATTATCCGGCTGGACCGGCATTTCACCATCGACGAAGTGGTCTTCGCCGAACCGGGCGATCTGGCGTTACTGGGAGCGCGAACACTGGAAGGGTTGAGCCTCGCCGTGGATCCGCGGCGGAAAAAGCTGGTGGCGTCCGGCCCGATTCCAGTGGCTTGAGTGATCTCTCGCGGCAGTCCGATTCACACCCGCGCGTTTTACGAGTTTGGATTCCGTGGGCTGAGTTGTTGGCAGTGTTCTGGCCGGGTCGAGCCAGAACGGTCAAAGTAAGCGGTGGACTAGTGTAAACTTATTCCGAAGGAAACAATGCGATTTAATAATTATTTTAAGATGAAGACTCTGGCTGCGATCCTTACATCGAGCCAATTACTCCACGCCGAACAGTTAATACTTACGGACGGTACCCCGATCCGCGTGAGACTCAACCGGAATCTATCCTCTGCGGATGCCAAAGTTGGGGAGACCGTCGATTTCGAACTGCTCGATGATCTTAAGATCAAGGACACTGTTGTTGCAAAGCACGGCGGAATTGTTCTCGCGACGGTGACAGAAGCCCAAGAGAAGCGGCGTATGGGAAGGGCCGGGAAGCTCAATGTAAACATAGACCACCTTCGACTAGCGAACGGCGAGAAGGCCGCCCTTCGAGCGATCAAAGCGGGCAACGGCGGATCGAATTCCGGGAAGATGACCGGCGCGATCGTGGCCACCTCCATTGTCTTCTTCCCAGCAGCTCCGTTGTTCCTCTTCGTAAAAGGTAAGGACATAACCATTCCCAAAGGCACCGAAATCACAGCCTATATCAATGGGGACGTCACCCTCGATTCCGCACAGTTTTCGCTGCAAAATCAGGAGAGCCACAGACCAGCCGTGGCCGCTGGCCCGGAGGTTCCCGTCAAGTTGCTTACCAATCATGACGTCATTGAGCTGAAATCCAGCGGGTTCGGAGACGAGGTTGTAATCGCCAAGATTCGAAGCATGCCCGGGAAGTACAGTCTGGACACAAACGATCTCCTAGCCTTACAGAAGGCAAAGATTTCGGATGCGATCATCGAAGCGATGATTCAAGCCTCGAAGAAGTGAGTTTGGCTTTCCGGCTTTGAGCGGTTGACTTGCGTTCCTTCAGTCGTAGCATGATCGATTCGGCAGCCTGACTTGAAAGCCGGAATAGCATAGCCAGCTTGGTCCCGTCCTCGTTTTGGACTTCTAGCCGGATAGTCCGAGGGGTACCTTTGAGCCCACTCTGCCTCGGCTGAAGGGAACACTCTATCCTTTCGTAGGGTAACCGAACACTGCCTAGCGCCGTATGGAAAGTGGCCAAGTCGTCGTCTCTCAACTGGAGGTAGCCGAATGTTTTGACCGGCAGGTCCTGAACATTTCCGCCAACGTATTCAATTCGAAGATTGTGCTGCGCCGCGGCCAACGAAGTGCCGACGGAAAACAAGACCGCTATTTGTAAGACAGATATCATGGTGTAGCCTCTTGGCGATGAAGATCTCATCTATATAGTGCAAGAACGACCGGAAAATTCTCAGGGAGATTTAGGTTTCATGGCCTCGCCGTCCGTGCGATGACAGTGACCGGTGATTACCGGTATTCGGCCACGCCGATTCTCGTAGAGGAAAGGCTTCCAGCGCCTCCTCGTAGTGGCATTCCAGTTCCCTAGAGGTTCCGGGCGCAGATATAGTGACCGAGCGCGCCAAAGTCTATCTTTTCCAGATTGCCATTCACGGTTGTGTTTCCGGATCTTCGACCGCACGGGACTGAGGCTTCAGGGCTCCATGGAAATCTTCATCTATGCGCACTGCATGATTCAAGCGTCGAAGGAGTAAGCTTGGGCCTCACGGCTTTGAGCGGCTTGCCGAGGGAGCCGGAAACACAATGGCTGGCGTGATGCGGCGGAAGCCACAACTTCGCGGCAAGTCAAGCGTGTGAATCGCGGACGTCAGCCCAAGGAAGCCCGGCCCACGGCTCTTTGGTCAAACGTCTCGCGTACCGAATGACGACCCTCCCGAAATGTGATGAAAGAGGCCGGCGTCCCCAAAAGAGGTGGTGTCCTTTTAGTGCGTTGATGGCTAGCCTAGAAAATAAAGCTCGTCCGTATCGGCGCGATCTACGAAGCCGAGTGAGCGAAAAATGTATTCGGACTCTGGATTCTCTGCATTGACCCGAATCGGTTTCATGACCACATCTGCCAACCTGGCGACGATCAGATGGCCAATCCCGACGCTAAAGGTGCCGCCTTCGATTGCGATTTCCAGGCGGAGTCCGCATCTACGCAGGGAAAACTTTTCGACTTGAAGGAACTCAAAAACTGACTCACTGGGCCCGTGAGACGCAATTCCGAATCCGATGACCTGACTGGCTTCGGTCACCACTGCGATCTTGGTGCGGTTAGATGTTCGAGCGACCGCAGCCTCATATTCTGGACCGTACTTGCTGTTCGTTAAGCTCTCTTCAAGACGAGGCGGCCTCTGTCCGCTTTCGTAGATAGAGCATGAGATATTCTCGTCATCCAATTGATTCGCGGCATCCCTAAAGGCTTGTGGTGACCAGTTGCCGCTTGACACTTCAAGGAGGCGATCCTTGGACGATGGCTTGGCAGGAGGAAACTTCTGCTTCATCAGATCAACAACTTTCCAAGCACGGGGCAACCCTGCCGCAGTGGCCTTCCGCCTCTGCTCTTTAAGCTCCTCCAGGCGGTCGGCTTTTCGTTCTTGGTAGGGGCGATAGACCTTGTTCAACTCGGGCCCTATTCTATGACAAAAATCCTTCAATCGTCCAGACGTGATCGGCGATCCCCGCTTCCATCGCCGGAGTCACGCGCAACGTGCGATGAACGCGGCAAAAATTGTAGTAGGCGAAGTGAAGGCAGAGCGCGGCCCGGTAGCGGCCGGGGGTGTAGCGATCAGGTCCTCGCACAGTGCGAGGGCGGACGCGAGGAGTTCAAAGGCTCGCTTGCCGCGTCCCTGGAGAAGGTCGATAGAGGAGATTGTTAGGTGGGCTTCTTCAATGAGATTGCGGAGCGCGTGTAGATCGTCGGAGCGTGATGGGTCGGCCATGCACCTCAACGGTAACAGCGGATCGCGCTACAATCAAGCGCTTGCTGTTTTCCGATCAACGCACTAAACGGACACTACCGAAACAAGATCGCAGTGCCTCACGGTTTCCGCCTCATGCTTTGCGCGATGAATGCGGCGAATGGGCGGATATCCGCATCGACGCTGGCGGCGTCAAGAGCCGACAAATAGGCGCTGCGGTCTACGAGCCGGATTACCGTCCACGGATATCCGCCAGAGGCGAGCATCGCGTTCATGAGAAATCGCGCTATGCGCCCGTTGCCGTCCGGGTAGGGATGAATGTATCCAAATAGCCAGTGTCCAAGCACGGCTCGAACCGCGGGACTGGTCTCGTTCTCCAACAGATCGAAGAGAGCGGGCATCGCATCCCGGACCACTTCCCAACGCGGCGGCACATGCCGCGAATTCCGCAGGTAGACCGCATTGTTGCGATAGCCGGCCAAGTCCGTCATGCGGATCAAGCCTGCAACCGCGCAGGGCGCGAAGAGTTCGCGATACCAATCCCGATGGCTGGTCCCGGTCAACTTACCCGCGTTCGCCCCGGCGATGATGCCGGCGACGTTGGTTTTGACGGTTTGAAACGCCTGCCAATATCCGCGCGCGGCCAGGGCATCGCGTTGTTGACGGTCTGCGTGGTCATGGTCCGGATTCCAATCGCCGGAGCGGACCCGCTCAATGAGTTCCGGCGTGACGTTGTAGCCTTCAATAGAGAGCGAGTTATATGCATCCGTTTGGTAGATATCTTCGACGGATCGCATGTAGGCTACTTTGGCGCGGGGAAGCCCAGGAGGTTTGGGAAACACCTTGACAACAACCGGCCGCGCCAATTCCCAGAGAGTCTGGATCCGAGTGACGATGGGCGAAGCATGACGAGGCGGCGCCGCGTCGAAAGTAGAGTGAGTAAATGGATTGGTCTCGCGGATATCGTATCCGGCGGCTTTCATCGTCTTGAGAATGTCGTCGGCGATACTGGTCCGGTGAACATGCCGGAACGCCCCGGCGAGGCGGCCAGCAACGGTCGAGCGGCCCGCATCCAGTAAACTGGAAAGTACTTCCGAGGCGTCCCGGACACTTTCGAGACTCACCCGAGCCTCAATGGGATTGGTCTTGAAAATCGTCTCCGAGGCGCGAACAAGGGCAGCGCCATTCGAGAATAAACGCAGGCCATCTCGCAGCATCAGTTCACGGGCCGGCGGCATCAGCGGCTGTCTAAGGTCATACAACGAAGTTCCAAACGGCAGATCGATTTTGTTATTCGTGCCTTTGGGGCTGCAAACGATTACCTGCTTCGGGACGACGCTCTGTTCGCCGTGGAGCAGCAGCGATTGCTCGGGCGAGAGGCACCAGCGGGAAGCGAAGCGTTGTTCGCAGTACCTCGTACAGAATTCCCAGAACGACGCAAACCATGCCGTGGTATCACCATCACGGACGCCCGGGGTTGACGAAATGAGCCATCCGGGTATAAGCGCCTGAAGGAAGCCGTTGTGAAGAAGGCGTTCGCGATCCGCCCTCTTCAGTTGCTGCGATGTAAAGACACGCCGGCCCTTCCGTTGCAGGGCGCGGAGTGCGGCGAGGGATTCAGCAAGCTTTTGGTTGGTGGGCATCGACGTGCTTTCACAAGTCTACGATGTTGTGCTTTCGCAAGTCTACGATGTTGTGCTTTCACAAGTCTACGATGTTGTGCTTTCACGAGTCTACGATGTTGTGCTTTCACAAGTCTATGATGTTGTGCTTTCACAAGTCTATGATGTCTTATGGAGCCAAGCCGGATATCACGATTCCCTTCAATACCCTACCAATACCGCCAATGGCCGCCGAACACCGTATACGCACTCAGCACTGCATTCGTCACCGCATGCGCCAGAATACAATCGCCGAGGCTCTTGGTCCTCACCATCCACCAGTTGTACGCCACGCCAGCCATCAAGCCCACTTCCCAATACGGGCCGTGTTCGACCGCGAACAACGCCGCCGTGATCCAGAAAGCGTCGTGTGCATACTCGCCCAGTTTGACCGACAGGAAGTCGTTTTTGATGAGCCACCGCATCAGCCAGCCGCGCCAGAAAAGCTCTTCGACGATCGGCACGATGATCGAGGCCCGCAGGGCCCGGAAGATCAGCACCATCGGATCGGCCCGGAGAGCCTCGTCCACGGTGCCACCCACTTTGCCAGTGATCGAATTCTGAAACAGCCAATGCTCCCGGTAGCCGGGCCACAGATAGTCGGGAGCCACCCAGAGTACAAACACGCCCACACCCAGCGCCACGCTGCCGGCCCAGTATGGCATGGCAAGGTCCAATACCTGGCGAGAGAAGATCCAAATAACCGCAGCAAGCAGAAACACGCGGGCGGGATACTCATAAACGCCCAGCCCTGGAATACCGCCAATCGCCAATAAGACGAGAAAAACGGCCATCGGCAGGACGTAGGGGACAGCCGGATGTTTCAGATCCACGTTAAGCCTAACCGATGCGCGACTTAAGTTTCTCGATCATCGATTTCTCATCGGCTGAAGGTCCGTTCTTGGCCGCTTCGTCCAGTTCTTTGCGGGCTTGCAGTTTGTCGCCTTTGTTGAACAAAGACTCCGCCATATGAATACGCCAAGTGACGTTGCCCGGTTGTTTGACCAGCAATTCACGGAAGATCCGGATGGCGTTGTCATGCTGATTTTTCTTCAGATAGATCAAGCCAAGCGTGTCGTCGATATCGGGATGGTTCGGAGCGTATTGTTTGGCTTTCTGAACGTATGTCAGCGCCTGATCGACGTCACCATTCGTTGTCACCATGATATAGGCGAGGTTATTCAGCGCCACAAAATTATTGGGGTCCAGCGTCAGGATTTTCTTGTATAGCGGCTCGGTCGATTGCTTCTTGCCAACCGCCTCATAGGTCATCGCCAGCCGGATCAGCGGAACGATTTCGTTCGGAGCCAATTCCTGCGCCTTCGCATACGCTCCGCCGGCTTCGTCGTACCGTTTGGCGATCTGCAAAGTATCTCCCAGCCGGACAAGAAATGCGGGGTTCTTGGGGTTCTCGTCGGCAAGCTGCTTAAACTGGCTGATCGCTTCATCCAGCTTATTTGCCTTCATCGACAAGTTAGCCAAAGCGAGCTTGAGCGCCTGGGTATTTTCGGGAGCGGACTTGAGTTCGGCCAAAACCAATTGGCGTGCCTGATCGACCCGGTTGGTCTGAGCCAACACCTCTACCAAGCCCATCAGACCACGGCGGTCCTTCTTGTCGTTGAGCGCCTTGAAGGCCGCTTCGGCAGCGGGGTATTGCTTCTCGCTCAGATCGAGCGTGCCCATGAGATACCGCGCGTCGTTGAAGTCGGGCAGCTTATCCAACAACGCCTTGAGTTCAGTACGAGCGCTCTTGAGATCGCCCAATCCCATCAGCGAGGATGCGCGCATCATCCGCGCGGGGAGGAAGTTGGGAGTCGTCTTCAGGATCTGGTCGGCTAGTTGTTGCGAGCGCGCAAACTCCTGCTTCTTCAAATGAATGTTGCCAAGCGCCAACTTGGCGGGCAGGTAGGCCGGGCTCAATTTCAGCGCTTCGCCAAACTCGGTGCGGGCTGCGTCTATCTCATTTTTAACCAGCAGCGCCTGGCCGAGATTGAAGCGAACGACTGCATTGTCCTGCAACTTACTCAGCACCGATCGAAGTTCGGCAATGGCCTGATCCAGCTCTTTAGGATCTCCGCCGCGCAGGCGCAACGAAGCGCGCAACGCCTTGCCTTCGGCGTCGTCGGGATTTTCGTCGACAACCTTTTGGCTTAGGGCCACGGCCTCAGCCCGTTTATTCTGCAGCCAGAGCAGCTCGACTTGCTTCTTTTGATAGATGACCTTCTGGCCCGGCTCAGCCTGAACGCCTGCCTGATAAGCCGTCATGGCTTGGTCGAATTGCTGCGAGCGGAAATAGAAGTCGCCGGCTGACCGGAAGGCATCGGGGAATTTCTTGGGATTCGACGTCAGGCGCGCCAGGGTCTCGTTGACTTTGTTCGGATCTTTGGCGCGATGGTAATGCGCCGCCAATTCCAGCACGAAGGCCGACGAATCCGGATTGTTCTCCACCTTCTGGCGCAACACGGCTTCGGCGCCGGCGATGTCCCTGCGAGAAAGCGCGGCCGCGTACAGGAAGTTGTACGCTTCGGCGTAATTCTTGTTTTTGGGAAGCGCCGCACGCACGAGAGCTTCGGCTGCTTCGGGTTGCCTATCGGCCACCATCGCTTCGGCCAGGGCCAGTTGTATTCGCCCCTCACCCGGTTTGACTTCGTTCGCCTGCTGAAACGCGGTGATCGCTTCTTTCCAATTTTCGTTGGCGACGGCCACGTAGCCCTTCATCCGCAGACCTTCGAAATGCCGTGGATTGCGCTTGAGCAGACGCTCTTCCAACTCCTGGAAGTCCACCAGTAGTTGTTTGTACTTGCTGCGGTCGGCCAGATAGATTGTCAGATAGAGATCGCCCAGCTGCGAGTGGGCATCATTGTTTTCGGGCTGGAGTTCGGAGGCGCGGCGAAGCCAACGCACCGCATCGCCATACCGTCCCTGTTTGATCTCGGAGAGACCAAGCCGATAATAGGCTTCACCATATCGCTGATCTTTTTGCAGGACTTTGCGATAGATGATCGACGCTTCCTTGAACTTGCCGGAGTCGTAATACTTGTTGCCGGTTTCCAGGAGCCGCTTCTTCCCGGCCTCGCTGTCCCCGCATCCTGTCAGCCCCAAGGCGAGGAGCGAGACAGCTCCCGCAAAAATGCGAATACGACGTAAAAACGGTGCGGTGACGATCATGCTACTTTAGATCCTTCTCTAATCGGGCCTGTACCAGTTCCCTCTACTTCATCATAGATCGAGTGGACTCGGCAATGGCCGAACTGTACTTCGGTCCGGTACCAAACGGGAGAGCTCCCATACTATTGGGTTGTGGCGGTCAGTCTTGCGGGCCAGCCACTTTTTCGGCCGACAGCGCTTCGGCAGCCAGCATCGCTTGTTTCTTTAGCTCTTTTTTGGACGGAGGCGCTTCCAGGTTGCGAAAATCATGTTCGCTATAGCAACTCCGGCAACGTACTTTTGCCGCAGCAGTCCCCATCAACGAAACAACCAGATGATTGGAGACGCGTTTGCACTTGATGCAAAAATCGTCGATATCGTCACCCAGCCGAATTTCCGCCATGCTCTCCGCCGTCTCATCATCATATCCAATCTCGGCCCCCCGTTGCGCGCGAGGCTGGCTGAGATTGGTTTACTTCAGCAATAATCCGAAGGCGGCAGCCACCGCCACAGTCCAAACCGTGTCGAGGGTCGTCTTGGTCAGCACTGCCGCTACCGCCAAGGCCAGCACCGCTTGCCACGGCGCGGTCAGAGACTCGCGGGCAATCGGGATCACCGACGCCACCACTAGCCCAGCCGAAGCGTGTGTCACGGCATGAATAGCCGCTAGCGTCCGGGGTTCCAGTTTGGAGCGGGCGGCATACCGGAGCAAAGCCAGCACCAGAAAAGCCGGCGTCACCATGGCGCAGAATCCGGCCACTGCACCGGTCCAGCCGCCGGCGTAGTATCCGACTGGCACCAGATACAATCCAAACGGTCCCGGCGAAACCCGCGCGATCGCCACGGCGACGTTTAGTTGATGGCCGGTGACCGCGGCCTGCTTCACCACCAATTCGGCACGGACCACCGGCAGCGAAGAAAGGCCGCTGAAGGAAGTCAGCGTCGCTTTGAGCAGAAGGAGGTAAAGAAGGAAAGGATTCAACTCAGCGCTCCTTCGCCATCAGCCAGCCAACGGCGGCCGCCAGCGCGAGAATTACGACGGGAGGCCCGCCGAGGTGCGAACCGAGGGCCGCCGGGATCGCGATTAACGCAACTTCCATCCTGCCCCCGGCCCGCCAAGCCGGCCGAAGCAACAAGAGCGCCCCGCCAGCATCATCCCAACCACCGCCGCCGCGACGCCGCGCAGCGAAGCCGCCAGCCAGGGATTTCCTTGCCATTCGCGCTCTGCCAGTGTCAGCCAATAGCAAAGCAGCGCCGCAGGCAGCGACGATCCCACTACGGCCACGATCGCTCCTTTCGCACCCGCCAACTGCCAACCGACGCCGGCAAAACAGGCCAAGACATTAGTCCCAGGGGTCACTCGCGCCAGGCTCCAAATCAACGTGAAGCTCTCCGGCTGGAGCCATTGGCGCTTCTCAACGACCTCTCGCTGTAAAGCCAGCATCGCCGGGTCGCCACCTCCGAAGGTCAAATTGCCGATCCGCGTGGAAATCGCCGTGAGTGCAAGTAGGCCGGGCCGCGAGCTCATCTTCTTCGAATTTAGCGCGAATTCCTCACAAATGGAGGATGACGGCCGATCAGAATTTATACGGCCGAGACGGGACAGCGAACGAGGTGCGGGGTGAAGTATACTTTGGGCAGAGTGGAAGGCACTGGGATTCATTCGACACGAACGCCCCCGAATTTCGGGTCCCATCCGAACTTGTCGGACGGCGTGAACCGGAATCTCGTTCAATCGGAGATCGAGGGCGGCGTGCATCTTTCAGGGCTGCACGAAGGCGCTGAACTGGAAATTCGCACCGAAAATCGCTGCTATTGCCTGATATATAGAGGGTCCGGACAAGCGATGCTCTCGGGCCATCCGCAGTTCTGCCCTGAACCTGTGATGGTGCGCATTCACGGGTCCACGTGGGGCGGGTCCATGATCAAAGCCGAATATATCGGGCGGGGGATGAGGCTTGAATTTCGTCATCCGGACTACAAGACGGTGTTGACGTCGCGGATTCTTGAGATCTGGGAACGTTCTCCCCGAGCGGCTTAAGCCGGCGGGGCCCGCCGTCGCCGCCTGACTCTATCCCTTGATGTCGTCGCGGGCGAAATCCCACTCCACCATCCGGCCTTCTTTCACGCTTTTGTTCACCATATGCGCGCACGCCGCCGAGCGGTGGCCCACCGTCGCGTCTTCCCAGTGGTTCTGGCGCGTGCGCAGCGACTCGACCCACGCGCGCAGGTGCGGAATGGTCATGTCTTCCACGGGCGGTTTAACATGCGTGGGCAGTTGAGCCTTCACGCGCTTCGGCGCGATTTCGGTGGCGATCACCTTCGGGTCCTTCCAGTACGCATCTTCCAGCGCCTTGGGCCAGCTCTCGACAATCCACTTGTTGTCATCCCATTTGCGTTCGGGCAGGAACGTCAGATCGGATGCCAGTTCAAGGCTGCCTTCCGTGCCCAGAATCTGAAAGGAGCCTTCGCCCGAGATCTGGTTGTTGAACGTCGAACTCAGATTCACGACGAAGCCGTCGGGATACTCCAGAATCGCGTTCAGAGTGTCGGGTACATCGCGGTCCTTGCGTAGATAGAGTTGCCCCATCGCCATCACCTTCGAAGGAGCTTTCGCGTCCATCAGGAAATGAATCGTGGTGCAGAGGTGAACAAACAGATCGGTGGCGATGCCGCCTGAGTATTCCGAATAACAACGCCAGCGGAAGAAACGTTCGAGCGAAAACGGGCGCTTTTCGGCGGGTCCTTGGAACATGTCCCAATTCACGTTTTTCTCGGAAGCATCGGGAGGAATCGGATAAAGCCAGGAGCCCGAATCGGTGTTGCGCGAATAGGCCGCGCGAATCATGGTCACCTTACCCAGCTTGCCGGACTTGATCATGCGCTTGGCTTCGCTTTGGATGGCGGAACTGCAGACCTGACTGCCCACTTGCACGATCTTGCCCGCCGCTTTCGCCGCGCGAATGACTTCGAGCCCTTCCGAGGAACGGAACGTGAGCGGCTTCTCGCAGTACACGTCCTTGCCTGCGGCGATCGCGTCCAGCACCATCGTCTTGTGCCAGTGATCGGGCGTGACGATCATCACGGCGTTGATCGACTTGTCGTTCAACACATCGCGATAGTCCTTCGCCTTGCGAGCCTTGCCGCCCACACGTTCGACCGCGCGCTCCATGCGGCCCTGATAGGCGTCGCAAACCGTCGTGATCTCGGCTCCGCCTGCGGTCAACAAATGGCGCATCAGCTCATGCGAGCGGCCGCCGCAGCCGATCACGCCTACTTGAACCTTGTCGTTGGCTGCCACAGCGCGGCTGGCGCTGGCGGCGGCAGCCGCCGCTGCCGTAGCGGACACAAATTCCCTGCGAGTTTGCATACAGAGATTATGGCGCGACTAGCCGGGCGGCGCGATCTACCGCAACGTTATAATGGAGAAACCATGGTCGCGTCAGTACCAACGGTTGAAGAATGGATCGCCGAGCATGGCGAACGGTGCGAATTCGTTCTCGGCGCCGTTGAGGAGAAGCCCGTGCCTAACGGCGATCATAGCGATACTCAAATATCTCTTGGTTCCGCAATGCATAGCTACGGAAAGCGAACCGGTCGCGGCAAAGTTCGGCCGGAATGGCACCACAAGTTCGGGTCAGCCGACGACACGCGTGTCTATGTGCCTGACCTCGCCTTCGTGCTTGCGCCCAATCACCTAAACCTGCCCGGATACGCCGACCGCGCCTCCGACATTATGATCGAGATCGTCTCACCCGGACAGGGAAGCGAACTCCTCGACAAGGTCGAATTCTATCTGCACAATGGCGCGCGCAGAGTCTGGGTGGTGGACCCGCAACGCCGCTGCGTCGGCATCTATTCGCCCGATGCCTCGCCTCGCACCGTGTCTGGCGCCGACGGAAACCTCACCGACGAGTTGCTGCCCTGCTTCACGCTCTCGCTCACCGAATTGTTCGGCGCTACCGCCACCGTTTAAAGCTCACTCATCTTGAAGATCTGATCGAACGGGCATTGCAAGCCGCCTTCGATCGCCTCCTGCGCGCCCTGTTCGCGATTCACCAGGCAAATCGCCCCGAGCACATTCAGCCCAGCCTCGCGCGCCGCCTCAATCGCTTTGATGGTCGAGTCACCCGTCGTACACACGTCGTCCACGATCACGACGTCGATCGCGCCGGTCCCTTCCGGCAGCCCTTCGATTTGCTTGCGCATCCCGTGCCCTTTGGCTTCTTTACGCACCAGGAATGCGTCCATCGGATGGGCGGTGTTAACGCTCTCGCGCGCCACTGCGATGACCATCGGGTCTGCACCCAATGTCATGCCGCCCACCGCCGCGGGCTGCCATCCGCGCTCGGCCATCTTCGCCAGAACCAGCCGCCCGATCAGCGGCATGGCGCGCGCATGGCATGTCGTCACGCGCGCATCGATATAGACATTGCTGCGCTTGCCGCTGGCCAGTACAAAGTCGCCCCGGCGAATGGAGAGGCGGTTCAGGATATCGCGCAATTCAGCGCGTTCAACTTGGTTAGTCATTTCGAACTACACTGTTGAGGATACCAATCGGGGAAACTAACCTTGAGCATTCGGCTGTATCTAATCACTCACGACGAACAAATTTTCCACCCTCGTTTCTTTCAATCCGTCCTGTCCGCCAATCAAGGCGCGGGTGAAATCGCTGGTGCGGCCATTGTCAAGCGCACCAGGAAAGAAACGACGGTCGCCTCGCTGAAGCACTTGCATCAAATGGGAGGGATCGCCGGAGTTTTAGGCGTGGCGGCGAACTTGGCGTCGAAACGCTTGAAGGCGGCGCTCGGCAGCCAGGAACCCGCTTCTGTGCGAACGGTGTTCGACTCGTGGCGTATCCCGGTTCGAGAAATCGATTCGCCGAACCAGCCGGATTTTGTCGAACACCTCAGTGCCCTTCAATTGGATGTCGTCTACTGCTCCATCACCAATATGCTGAAGACCCCCATCCTAAACACTCCGAGGCTTGGATGCGTAAACCGGCATTCCGGGAAGCTGCCGGAGTATCGAGGCGCCGAACCCGTATTTCATGCGCTGCGCCGCCGGGAAACTTCGCTGACCGTTACTTATCACTCGATGGTGGAACAACTCGATGGCGGGACAGTGCTTTGGGAACATGCTGAGCCGGTCCGCGATCGCGACAGCGTGTTTAGCCTGTATGACCGCCTTTTTCAAGCGGCCGCTAAGGGCTTCTGGCCGGCGATGCAATCCTTGCAGGAGGGCGGAATTCGAGCCGTGGATCTGGCCGGTGGCGCCGTCTATAAGCGGCCCACGCCAGAAGAGATTGCCGAATATCGCAAGTTGGGCCGCAGCTATATTTGAACCTTCTTATGCGCCTATTGATCTTCTCCGACATTCATAGCGACCATCGCGCGCTGGAGCGGCTGATGGCGATCGATGCCGATTATTACATCGCCGCAGGAGACCTCGTCAGTTGGGCGCGCGGCTTGGATCGCGTTGGTGAAATCATGCAGCCCAAGGCGGAGCGCGTCCTGGTAATTCCCGGCAATCACGAATCGTCCGCCGACATCGCGGCGTTCTGCGCCAAGTTCGGTTTCACAGATCTTCACGGCGTGTCGCGTCAATTCGATCGCTGGCATGTCGCAGGTCTTGGCTACTCGTCGCCCACGCCGTTCGACACGCCCGGCGAATACAGCGAAGCGGAAATCGCCCGGCGTCTGGAGCCATTCGCGGCGCTCGATCCCCTGATTCTGATTTGCCATTGTCCGCCCAAGCCTTCGCTGCTGGACCGTTCGCGCGATGGACAGAATCATTTCGGCAGCACCGCCGTAGCCGCTTTCCTGGCCGCCAAGCAACCTCGATATTTCTTTTGCGGACATGTTCACGAGGCCGAAGGCGTGGTCGAACAACTCGGCGCCACCACCGGCGTCAACGTAGGCAAAGCGGGATACTTGCTCGACCTTGCTAAACTGTAACTTCTTCCTCCCACCCACATGAATCTCGACGAATTAGAAAGAGAGTACGTTGAACTCCGCCAGCAGGCCGATGCTGTGCGGGGTTATCTTTGACGCGCCTGCCAAACAGAAGCTGTTCGACAAGCTCGAACAACAGATGGCCGAAGGCGATTTCTGGAACGACAAGGAAAATAGCCAGAAAGTTCTGCAGGAACGCAAACGCCTGGAGCAATCGCTGAATCAGGAGCGCGCCGTGGCCGCGACTGCCAGCGACATCGATACGCTGTTTTCGCTCGCCCGTGAAGGCGAAAATGTCGTCGACGACATCGGCGCCGAAATGAAGCGCTTCCAGGAGAAGCTGACGCAACTGGAAAACAGCATGTTGCTGTCGGGCGAGAACGACCATCGCGCCGCGATCGTGACGATCCATCCGGGCGCGGGCGGCACCGAAAGCCAGGATTGGGCGGAGATGCTGGAGCGCACCTACCTGCGCTGGTCTGAGCGCAAGGGCTTCCCGACCGTGATCACCGATCGGCTGGATGGCGAAGGCGCGGGCATCAAGTCCGTCACGTTCGAAGTCAATGGCGAATACGCCTTTGGGATGCTGTCGAGTGAAATCGGCGTCCATCGGTTGGTGCGAATTTCGCCTTTCGATTCGGCGGCGCGCCGGCACACTTCGTTCGCCAGTGTGTTTGTTTATCCGCAAATCGACGACGACGTCAAGATAGACGTCAAACCGGAAGACTTGCGCGTCGACGTATTTCGTGCGTCCGGCGCGGGCGGCCAGCACGTCAATCGTACGGAATCGGCCGTTCGCATGACCCACCTTCCGACTGGCTTGGTGGTTCAATGTCAGAACGAGCGTTCGCAGATCAAGAATCGCGCCAGCGCGCTCAAGCAGATGCGCGCCAAGCTGTATGAATATGAAATGGAGAAGCGTCGCGTCGAAGAGAAAAAGCTGGAAGACTCCAAGGCCGACATCAACTTCGGCAGCCAGATCCGCAGCTACGTGCTGGCGCCTTATCGCATGGTGAAGGATTTGCGTTCGCGCCTGTCGATCGGCGACGTGGATAGGGTGCTTGACGGCGATCTGGAAGCTCTCCAGCACGCGTGGCTGGTGTGGCGCAGGACCGGCAAAACCGCCGGCTCGGGCGAATCAAAGGATGATCTTCCCGACTAACGGCGACGTCATTGCGCGCGCGGCCGAACTCCTGCGTTCAGGTGAACTGGTGGCGTTTCCCACCGAAACGGTCTATGGGCTGGGCGCGAACGCGCTCGATGAGGCGGCGGTTCGCCGTATTTTTGAGGCGAAGGGAAGGCCGTCGACCAGCCCGCTGATCGTGCATGTGGACTCGATCGAAATGGCCCGCAGCCTCGCCGCAGAGTGGCCCGACACGGCGGAGAAACTCGCGCGCGCGTTTTGGCCCGGTCCGTTGACGTTGGTGGTTCCCAAGCTCCCGTGTGTCCCGGATGTCGTGACCGCCGGACTGAGCGGCGTTGCATTGCGCATGCCCGCGCACGACGTAGCCCTCGCGTTGATCCGAGCCGCCGGGGTGCCGTTAGCCGCTCCTAGCGCCAATCGCTTCACCGAACTCAGCCCCACCGCGGCCGAGCATGTCCGGCGCGGCTTGGGCAATCGCGTGTCGATGATTTTGGACGGCGGCCCCTGCCGCGTCGGGATCGAGTCCACCGTGGTCTCGGTGGCGGGAGAGCGGCCGGTATTACTGCGGCCCGGGATGATTTCAGCGGCTGAAATCGAAGCCGTCGCCGGACCGCTGGCCGAAGCGTCGGACCCCGCCGGGCCAGCGCATCTGTCGCCCGGGCAGCATCCCAAACACTATTGCCCTCGCACTCCCGTGCTGATCGCCGGGCGCGATCCGGTGCCTCCGGGAGCGCGAGTGGTGCGCGTTTCGGTAGCCGCTCTACCCGTCGCTCAGCTCTATGCCACGTTGCACCATCTTGATGACGAAGGCTACGATGCGATCGTCGTGGAACTCCCGCCGGAAGGGCCAGAGTGGGCCGCCGTGCGCGACCGTCTGCTGCGCGCCGCTTCGAAATAGGGTGTTGCCAGTTGACTCGTCGTCAGGGTAAGAAACGACAAGCGCCCGCCGATTCCTTTTGGGCGGCGGGCGCTGTAGTCTGGGTCGGGTTAGTGTTAGTCGACCTGTTGCCCCAATAGCCCGCCGTCATCCCAATCCCTCAGCCCCCGGCCTTGCGGTCGGGGGTTTTCGGTGGTAGCATCCAAGCCATGAATAAAGCACGGGTACCCGATTCCGTCGGTGCGGAGTTTGTGATATCAGTAGCGGCCGTGTAAATTGGACTTCTATTCGTTTCGGATGAAATGTTATCGTACTTCACGACACTTAGTAAACATCCGGCCTTGTACCGAGGGAATTGTGTCTGATGGTACGGAGGAGCAATGCCACTAATATCCAAGCTGCTTGCGGGCGATCCAAAGCTTGAAGCTGCCGCACTATCCGATGCTGCGCACATTATTCCAGGCGCGAGAGGGTCGCACGTCGGCAGGATCCAGCTGGCCCTGATCCAACTCGATGGAGCCGCCATTAGCCAGGACGAGATGTATGGTCCAGCTACGGCTGCGGCCGTGCTTGCATTCAAGCAGAAGCGAAACATAGTGAACCGCAGCCGCCAGACGCAGGCGGACAACATCGTCGGAATAATGACCATGGCTGCGCTTGATCGCGAGATGCTTGCCAAGGAGAGTATCCCCGCAGGCCCCGTCCGGATCAGACCTGTTAGCCCGACCCCACGCGGTGGCTCCCCAACTCTGCGGCTGGGGTTCAAAATCGACGTTGATTTTCCCGTTTTCCCGGATGGAGCCCTCCTCAAAATACGTCTTGCTTCGAGAAGCACCGGAAAGCTCGAGATCGTCAACGGAACGAGTGGCAAAGTGAGATGCACAAACGTCACGAAAAGTGAGGGGAAAATTAGCTTTATCTTTGATCCAGACGAGCCGGATTTCATCCCCGCGACCAGGCTTGTTCCAGGGCCTCAAGGGCCACTCGGCAGAGAACCTCTCGAAGACGGTGGAACTGTGCGGGTGAGGACCGATCCATTCACGATTCACGTTGACGCGTTTCACCCCGGCAATGCGTTCGTCGACGCCGCGACCGCGACCTCGGCAAATAGGCTCGCCCTCGAAGTCCGAGCACCCAAAATCGCCAATCTGCCTGGCTTTGCACCCCCGACGAAAACTCGTCCAGGTTCAAGATTTATTTCAGCGAGTGATAGCGAACCTGGCCCACCGGGAGTGAGGAAAGGCAATGGGGGAAGGCCCGTCAACCCGAAAGGCACGGGTCGAAAAATTAACATTTTCGGTTGTCAGGAGACGCCCGGTTTTGAAGACTACACCAGCGACCTGCATTTTTCCGGATTTACTCCTGGCAAATTTCAACTGGTTAGCGACGCTAGCACTATCTTCAGACCGTTTACAGAAGATCTTGATTCTGCTACCGCCATTGGACCGGGTACGGCGAGCGACATTTGCATACGAGATTCTCCAGTCTTGCCAGTAACGCTTGCTGTGATTCGCAGGATTGCGGGACCTGGATGTCGATTGACCTTCGCGTCTACATCTGAAGGTGTGACCCAGTTCGTCCCGGGTTTGAAAAGTATCGGCTTCAAAATCATCAGTGGGGAAGAGTTTCCGGATGAGGTTGTGATGGAGCTTCCCTGATGTGTGCGGCGGAGCGCTAAGCGGACGACTGCAGGAAGTTCTCAGTGCTGTAATCCCCACGATATTCTCCGGCGGCCTTGTGTCCGCACGGGTCCACCATCCTCCTGTCCCCTCATCTCAGGACACGTTCCATGACGGCCCAGAGCGGTCAAGGGCGCGCCCGTATTTGGCGCGGCGTAGCGAACCCTTGCCGGCGAGGACCGTCCAGAGAGGATCTGGGATGAGGGGAAAGGAGGCGCTTAATCTGAGAAACCAACCGGAGAAATAATCTGACACTAACAGGTTGAATATCGCGGAGGGTTACACAGTGCCCACGAAGCAGGCGGAGGGGACGTTCGCCGCGAACTTTGCGGTGCCCTTCGAACTCGATCCGACAAAAATCCTGACTGCTTCATCCGGAGTTCCGCTGAAAGGCGAAGAGAGGTTGTAGGTTCCGACGGGGTTGCCGCTTAACAACCCTGTCACCGAAAAGCTGAGCAGTTCCGATGCATCGACACGGCCGCCGCCACTGTTAACGTCGTCGAATGTAAATGAGCCGCTCAAGGTATAGCCGGCGCTGCCGCTCCAGCCCAAGTTGTAACCGATCACAGCCGCCGGCATAGCCGTAACACCGGCAGCCACGAGTGCTAATAGTTTGAAAGCGTCCATCCGTTTCCTCCGCTAGGGCCCCGCGACAGTGTAACACAGCTCACAAAAATCTAGATCGTAGGAATCACCTACAGATCCGTCGTATCCTGCTCGGCGGCCTTGCCAAATAAATACTGGTCACCGATGTACTTCGAAATCACGCGTCCGATCTCTGCGTCAGTCCGCTCATGAACCGGTTTCACGACGACACCTTCGCGCCCATGTTTACCGCCCACCAGCGAATCGCCTTCGGACAATTTCTTAATCTCGGGCAGTGAGAAGGGCCCGCGAAAAACTTGCGGGACCACGGGCACGCCATGCTTGGCGCAAAGCGCGAGGAACTCATCGTGGTCGACGAAACCCTGGCCACGCACCAGATCGAACGCGCGGAAGGCCGGGCTGGCCTCGCCGTAGCTGTAAGCCTGGATGGTGGCGCCAAACACTTCACCAAAAAGGACGGCGCGATCATGCCCGGTGTCGAACAGCTCCTGCAGCAGCGATTGCACGCTGGGCAGAGTATGCGGAAACCAGTAGGTGTTGCCCGCCATCGCCGCAGGCTCCGGTTGTTTGCGCTGCATGCCTTTCGAACCCGCCATCCGGGTGATCGTGCGTTGTCCATCCACCGGCAAGGCGATAAAACCCACGCGGCAATTTGTGCCGTGAATCTTCTCGGTCGCCACCACTTCCTCGCCCGCCTCAAAAATGGCGGGGTAGCTGCGCAGATTTTCGATGTCGGTGTAGTGCGCGAATAACGGATGATTGGGTTCGGAATCGCCAGCCGACGTCCGCACCGGCGGCATATATTTCGTGGCGCCGTAGCGGGCGGCCACGTCTTCACCCGGCTGCATCCCCACCTCGGCTGGAATAACCAATCCGAATGAGGGCTCGCCGCGCAGCCGCACGCGATGGATCACCAAGACTTTGTCGCCATTGATGTCGGTGCGCTTGGCCAGATAGTTGGCAACGCCCAGACGCTCTGCCACATCCTGAGGCAGGATGATCCCTTGTTCGAAATAGACAATCGGGTCGCCATTTCCAAAAGCGCCCTTCTTGATGACGGCTTGCCAGCCGCCCACGGTCGCCAGTTCCAGCGCATCGGCATTGGGGTGCGGACGGACATCGTCGATGACCGTCACGCTGACTTTAACTGTGCTCACAGTCTAATTGTATGGCTCGGTGATACGTTTGATGCCTCCGCTGCGCGTATCCGGGCGAGGGAACAGAAAGCCATGAAACTCCAGAAGCTATTGATTGCGCTCAGCGCGGCCGCCACGATGTTCGCGCAAACGCCACCGTCCCCGGCGATCGAAAAGATCAATTGGCAATCGCCCACCGATCCATTGGCCACCGCGAAACCCAAGCCCAACTTGCCAAAGAAACACCGCGGCAAGGGTAAAATGGATCGCCCTAGGAGCGGTCGCGGCCGGGGCCGTCGTGGGCGTGGCTTTGGTCGATAAACGCCTTAACAATGAAGGCCGTGGAATCTTCCGCTAGAGGACCCCTGTTACTCGCAGCGGATGCGTCGATAAGACCCTCGACATGAGCCTCGCGACTACCCTCCCGGCCTCCACCATCGTGCGCGACAAGGCGCTTGACGCAATCTCGAAGCTGCCGCCTTTCTCGCCTGTTCTCAACAAACTAATGGCCTCGCTCGCCGACGACAGTGTTTCGTTCGCTGAATTGGCCGCGATCATCGAAAAAGACACCATTCTGGCCGGTTCGGTGTTGCGCCTTGTGAATTCTGCCTTCTATGCGCGGCGCGGCACGGTGAATTCGGTCAAACATGCGGTGTCGGTGCTTGGGATCGGCAAGCTTCGAAATCTCAGCATGAGTATGTCGCTGGCGCGGATGTGGAATTCCGCCGGCCTGCCGGCTGGATGGTCTTCGCGCCGCTTCAATCAGCATGCGGTGGCTTCGGCGATTCTGGCGGATCTGATCGCGGTTGAGCTCAACGCGGAGTATGCCGAAGGCGCGTTCGCCGGCGGCTTGTTGCAGAACGTGGGCATGGTGTTGATCGCCATCGCCGTGCCGGACGAATATATCGCCCTGTCTGAAGCCTACCAGTCCGGAACGGCCGAAATACCCGAATGCGAAAAGCAAATTCTCGGGGTGACACATGCTGAGTTATCGGGCGAAGTGCTTACGCGCTGGCACCTTCCGGCGCCGATTGCCTTGGCGGTCAGCCGTCATCACGGCCCTCATCCTAATAACCCGCCGAATCCGTTGAGCCGTATGCTGGCGCTCTCCGACACGATGGCCGGGCAATTGGGGATCGCCGTGCAGCCGTGGTTCCGTCAACCCGAAGGCGCGCCAGTGGATGTGTTCGCGAGTGTAGGACTCGAAAGTAAAGCGCCCGCCCTATTGGAGAATTTTCAGTCCGAGTACGACACAATCAAGGCGTTCTTCGGGTGAAGCCCACGTTGGCTAGCACATCGCGCGCCCCTTGGCAGGTGTGGCAGTGGATCTCCACGGTGTCGTCGGTATCGGCAGCGTAGCCTCCAGCGAGCGCGACCACTACGGGAATCCCTAGCGGCAGCGCCTTCTCAAACACCAGCCTGTCGCGCGCAGCCAACCCCGCTTTGCTGAGCGACAAACCACCGAGTTGATCTTCGCGATACGGGTCTGCCCCCGCCACAAAACAGACTAAGTCGGGCCGGAATTCGTTCACCGCTTTGCCATAGGCCGCGCCCAGCTTGACTAGATACTCGGCGTCGCCGGTATCGTCGTCGAGATGGATGTCCAGGGTTGACGCCGGTTTCTCGCTTGGGTAATTCGCGAATTGATGAATGGAGAGCGTGAACACCGACGGGTCTGCGGCAAAAATCGCCGCTGTCCCATTTCCGTGATGGACGTCGCCATCCACGATCAGCGCCTTCTCAATCAGGCCCCGCCGTTGTAGAGAGCGGACGGCCACCGCCACGTCGTGAATTGCGCAAAAGCCTTCCCCATGCCCGGCGAAGGCATGGTGAAAACCGCCGCCGATATTGAAGCCCACACCGTCGATCAGTGCCAGCTCAGCCGCCAGCACGGTTCCTCCAGTGGCCAGCATGACGCCCTCCACCAACTGGCTTGAGTAGGGAAGCTCCAGGCGG
This sequence comes from Acidobacteriota bacterium, assembly GCA_043755595.1. Taxonomy (GTDB): domain Bacteria; phylum Acidobacteriota; class Terriglobia; order Bryobacterales; family Bryobacteraceae; genus VFZP01. The sequence continues at coordinate 26,121 of JAYUSQ010000300.1, forward strand.
AGAATCTCGTTGTAACTCAATGTGCCGTGACGTAGCTTTTGGATCCATTGGCGCTCATGCACGGCCAGCAGGTCTTCATCGGACGGAGGAGCGGGCGCGAGAAAATCTTCCGGCGCGGCGACGCCGGTAGCCAGCAGACGATCGCGGATTAACCGGTATTTCCGGGCCGGGAAAACGTGCTCGCCCAGATTGAGGTCGTAACGCTCGTGATAGACGAGATAGAACGGAAGCAGCCGCCCGCCAGCCATTTAGCGGCTCGTGGCGGCAAAGGCCGCTTGCAGCGCCGTCACCAGCGCCACTCCATAAACATCTTCGGCGCTGCAGCCGCGCGACAAATCGTTGGCCGGCTTGGCCAGCCCTTGGAGAAAGGGGCCGAGCGCGGCGGCTTCCCCCAGCCGTTCCACCAGTTTGTAGCCGATATTGGCGGCGTTGAGTTCAGGAAAAATCAAGGTGTTCGCATGGCCAGGCACGGTTGAACCGGGCGCCTTGGATTGGCCAATCGCCTCTACCAGCGCCGCGTCGGCTTGTAGCTCTCCATCCACGTGCAACCCCGGCTCGCGCGCTTGCACGATGCGATAGGCCTCGACCACCAAGTCCGATTTCTTGTGCTTCCCGCTGCCTTTGGTGGAGAAAGAAAGCAACGCGACAACCGGCTCAATCCCGAGCAGAGCACGCACACTCGCAGCCGTGGCAATCGTTATGTCCGCCAATTCAACCGCCGTTGGCTCCACCACCATGGCCGGGTCGGCGATGGCGAGCACGCCGCGATGCCCGAACTGCCGGCTGCGCACGCACAACAACATGAAACTGGAAACGGTGGAGACGTTCGCCGCCGGGCCAATCGAGTGGAGCGCCGCGCGAACCGTATCCGCCGTCGAATTGGCGGCCCCGCCCACGAACCCGTCGGCATCGCCCGCAGCAACCATCAGGCACCCGAAGTAGAGCGGGCGTCCAGCCATTTGAACCGCCTCGGCGTGCGTCATCCCTTTGGCGCGGCGGCGTTCGTGTAGAATCGAAGCGTATTTTGCCAGGCGCGGATCCGACGCCGCGCGCTCGCCCGTCACGAGAATAGGCTCCGCCAAACCTTCGGCGGAAAGCCGTTGCGCGGCCGCGATCACACGAGCGTCCCCGCCCTCAGGAAAGACGATCCTCTGCGTGCGTCCGAGCTTCCGGATTCGGCCGGCTTGGTTACCGATAAAGTCGAGCGCCGATTCGGGTAAGGCCATAGGATTGACTCGCTTATTGTACCGTCCCTCCACGGTAGGTTTACCGCGTAAGTTTGGGATACTCTGTTGGCTCTAGCCGTCTTATCTAGTCGGATCTTAATGAAAGTCGCAAGATTTGTGGCAGGTTCCGGAGGCCTTGACCTGCGGAAAAGCCTGATAGATCAGCTCGTCCATTTGGGCGTCGACGCGATTGAGCGAAGCCCGAAGCGGAAACGGCAAGACCGCGTCGTTGCCGGTAAACATGGCAACCGCCGGGCGGAACACGCGCGTTTCCAGCCGGGAGAATAGCCTGGCGAGCGCTTCGAAACCGAGGCCCCTCTTCTCCAATTGACGCTTGGCCCACTCGTGTCCGTTCAGGCACAGCTTGATTCCCCACGGAGCGTAGCTGCACACCTTGATGAACAACGGACCGAAGTCGGCATCATTGATGTAGAAGTAGTAGTGGTTGGCGTCCACGCTCTTGTCGCGCGTGAACTGGAACTGCCCATCGACTTTCTTGCCCTTGGAAAGCTTGGGCCTTTTCCTGCGCCACGCCGATGAACACGATGCCGTTGCGCACCCCACGTTCCCGCCGAATCCGGTTGGCGAAAGGTGTCCTTTTCTCCTTGTGGTCAAACTGGTAGATTGGGATCTGCGGCTGTTCCGCTATCGCCTTCACGGCATCACGGAACCGCGCATGAAGTTCACCAGCCCGCCCGGAGTCGCCAGCGGCCCGATGTACCCATTCAGGTACAACCGGTCCAGCCACTCCACCTCCAGCGTCACATTGCGGGCTGGATGGCCCAAACCTTTCTTGGCCTGATCGAGTCCTCGTCGAACGCTCGCCACTACATCGGGATGTGCGGCCACCTTCGGGCATGTTACAGCATCCAGAAGTACTGCCTCGGATTTCCGCATGCGCTTCATCAAGGCCTGCGAATTGTGTTTGAATTCCGTCATCGAATGGAGCTTCTGAGTTATCGTGATGTTTCACCGCGCCCCGCGGCGCTTAGCAGCATGTAGGTAATCATGCCCGCTGCGGCCAGACGCCCCTTGCCGTCGTACACATCCACCTGCATCACGCACAACGTCCCGCCTGCGCGTAGGATCTTCGAGCGGGCCGTAACCTTCTTCCCCGTGAGTGGAAGAAAATAACTCAGCTTCATCTCGACGGTCGCGCATGCCCGTCCGCCATAGTGCGCTATGGTGCCAAAGCCGCCGGCCACGTCGACCAACGTGGCAGTCACTCCCCCATGGAGCGTCTTGTGAATGTTGAGGAACTCCGGGCGAATCGGACATTCAATCGTCACGCCGTCTTCATGACGCCGGGCGAGTTTCAGCCCGAGGTGGCTATTGAAGGGAAGCTCGTCCATCAAACGGCGCAGGGCCGCCGTACTGATCTTACTCACTTACGCCCGAGCTCCCAGTGCGCCGGGGGCCGGCTTAGACTCATCCTTACCCGCGTCCTTCGGCAACAGCGCAATCGCAATCGCGCCGGCCGCCGCCAGGGCGAAGACCACCATCAAAGCGTTATCGTAACTGCCCCAGGACTGGCGCAACTTCGCAACCGCATACGGGAACCATGTTTGGCCGATCGTATCGGTGGGCAAAATAATCGCCATCGCGCGCGCCAGGGAGTTGACGCCAAACTGATCGGCCGCCATCAGCGGGATCAGCATGTAGTCTGCACCCATGCCAAAGCCGAAGAGCACGGCAAAGGCGTACAACGTCCATTCGCCGCCGGGGCGGACAAGTAACATCAGCGGGATCGTCGCGGCCACCAGCGCGTAGGTCGCGATCATCACGGCCTTGCGCGAGAATTTATCCGCCATCCAACCCACTAACAGGCGACCGGCAATACTGGACCACAAGATCAGCACGTTCGCGGTCTGCCACATTGAATTCAATGTCGATTGGTCGGTAAAGCCCTGGTCCTTGAACACCAGCTTCATGTGTTGATTGATGCTGCCAATAGCGCCGATCGAGCACATGCTGCCGATCAACAATAACCAAAAAGCCGGCTTCGAAAGCAGGAAACCGAATTCGCGCGGCGGCTGCTTGACTTCCGCCGCGCTGGCCGCTTCGCCGTCAGGATGTTGGCCCACGTCGGACGGCTTATCCTTCAGGAGAAAAATCGCGATCGGCCACGCGCAGAGTACGACGATGATGCCGACATACAGCAGCGCCGTCTGAAAGCCGTAGTTCTCAGCCAGCGGCTTTACGAGGAACGAGCCCAGTGAACCCACGACGCCAACGCCGACGTACGTGATGCCCATCGCACTGCCACGCTTGCGCCGGAACCAATTGGAGACGATCACCTGATGCGCGATCGGCCCAGAGAAGATATAACCGATCACATAAACAAACCACCAGAACTTGTACATGAACAGGTCGCCCGTCATGGTGCTGAAGCCATAAAAGGCGAGGCAGGTACAAGCGGTTCCGCCAATGATCATCAGACGCGGACTGAAGCGGTGAACCAGCACGGGCCCCACCCACAACGTGAGCAACGCCGCCAACGGAAAGCCGTACGTGATGTCGGGGCGCGCCCAGCCGAACGTCTTCTCGTAATAGTCGTAGAAGAACGGCATGTTGTAGTAGGGCAGACCCGTCGACAACCCAAACGTGAAGAAGGCGGCGAAAGTGATCCACCAGCCGTAGAATTTATCTTTCATGGCAGCCCCCTTTTATACCACCCCGTCGAGACCTAGATATTGGCGAGCGTTGCCGTAGCAAATGTTCTTGATCATCGGGCCCAGCCAATCGTCGCGATCGGGCAGCAGGCCGGCTTCCACATCGTTGCCAATCATATTGCACAGCGTCCGGCGGAAATACTCGTGCCGCGGGAACGAGAGAAAGCTCCGCGAATCGGTCAGCATGCCGACGAAGCGCGATAGAAGCCCCGTGTTGGACAGGGCGTTCATCTGCAACTCCATGCCTTCCTTCTGGTCGACAAACCACCAGCCGGAACCGAACTGAATCTTCCCGGGAATCGTGCCGTCCTGGAAGTTGCCGCACATCGTTGCGAAGGCGTAATTCTGTACCGGGTTGACATTGTAGATCACCATGCGTGGCAACATGCCCTCGCTTTCCAGGCGATTCATGTAGGCTCCCAGGGGAGCTATCTGGTTCCAATCGCCCATGGAATCGAAACCTGTGTCGGGGCCGAGTTCGGCCAGTTTGCGCGTGTTGGCGCTACGATAGGCGCCGAGGTGAAGCTGCTTGGTCCAACCTTTTTGCGCGTCCAGGCGTCCAAAGAAAACCATCAGGTGCGTAGCAAACTTGCGATAGTCCTCTTCGCTGGCGGAGTGCCCCGCGCGCGCCCGGTCAAATATCGCGGCGGCCTCCGCGTCGCTACAGAAATCGGCGAAGGCGGTATTCAGCCCGTGGTCTGACAAGCGCCCACCCAATGAATGGAAGAAATCGTGACGGCTCTCCAGCGCGGCCTGCATGGCGGCGAGATTCCGCACGTCGGTGTTACTGGCGGCGGCCAGGCGGTCCACCCACACGTTCCACGATCCAGCGTCTTCGACTCGCAGGGCTTTGTCGGGGCGGAAGGCCGGGAAAACCTTCGTGGCCAGATTCGAGGCGCGCAGTTGAGCGTGAAAGCGCAGGTCATCCACCGGATCGTCCGTCGTACACAACGCCTTCACGTTGAACTTTTTCAGGATCCCCCAGACGCGCAAGTCATCGGTAGCCAGCATGGCGCCGGTGCGCTCCCAGATCGACTCAGCGGTATGTTCGTCGAGAAAATCCTCGATACCAAAGTAACGGACCAGTTCAAGATGAGTCCAATGAAACAGCGGATTGCGGAGCGTGTGGGGGACGGTTTTGGCCCACGCCTGGAATTTCTCGCGCGGAGAAACGTCGCGTCCGGTGCAGTATTTTTCGGCTACGCCATTGGCGCGCATCGCCCGCCATTTGTAGTGATCGCCTTCCAGCCAGGCGTCGAAGAGATTAGCGAATTGGCGATTGCCAGCGAGCTCCTGCGGCGGCAGGTGGTTGTGATAATCGAGGATCGGTTCGCCCTCGGCGTAAGTGTGATAGAGGTGGCGCGCAGATCGGGTTGCCAGTAGGAAATCGGGATGGATGAATGCCATGGGAACTCACCATTATGCCCTAGAGGAAAGAAAAAAACCGTAGTTCGCGTGGGCAAGTGCGGCTTTTCGGCTGACAGAATGAGCTTAACGACTGTAAGGAAATAAGTGTAGCAATAAAACCATTTCTGGCCTAGAATGTTTTCGTGGCCAGTGAGTCTGAGATCAAACAGCGGTTCTCACAGGTGGAGACGTGGCTGGATGAACGCTCGCGGCGGTTGTGGTCTTCGGCAGAGAGCGTGACCCAAGGGCGTGGCGGCATTGTACAGGGGGCACATCATATCCTGAGTGAGCGGGGGCCGGACACGGACCTGCAGCGGTTTGGCCGGAAGCTGGCTGGGACAGGCAGCAAGAACGGCAAGAAGCGGGCGGTGGTGGCGGTGGCGCGGAAGTTGGCGGTCTTGCCGCCCCGGCGGTGGGTGACGGGCGAAAAGTACCAACCGTTGCGGAACAGTGACGCGGCGGATCGGGCTAAGAAATAAGCAGCCTAGTCAGGATTGTCCGGAATGTGAGGATAGTAAGCGAATCGCCGAGTTCGGGAGACTGCGACGTAGCGGCGGAACGAAAGCAGCCGCACGGAAGCGCTCAGTTCGGTACTGAGATGGCGGCCCCGTTCAATGATTTGAGGACTCCAACTGGCACCGGAGAATAGACGCTCCAACAGAGTGCGAATGGAAGCAGGGCGCATTGGCGATTGGCAAGAAGACAGCGAGCATGGCCAGCCTGTTAATGAGTAAGTCAGAGGGGAAGATTGTCAATCGGCGAGTAAGTGGGTTGCCCCCGTTGGTCGGGCCGTGGCATACGCGGTGAGCCGAGGCAGTCTGGCTTTCGATGGGTAAAGCGGGAGAGCTGTGGGCCTCCCGTTGGTCGGCGCCGTGGCATACGCGGTGAGCCGTGGCAAAAAACAAAAAAGGATCGGCTGTACGTCTTGACAATGGCAGCCCTCTCATGGAAGCCGCCATGC
>JAYUSQ010000301.1:0-10135 GCA_043755595.1 Acidobacteriota bacterium
TTGCACCAACACCGCCGCCAAAGCTGTAAGTGTCGGGAAAAGAGCGAGTAGTCCTGAATAAGCTGCGCCCTTGGACACCGACAGGCAGTTCTCCTCGTAAGCGATCTGAATCGCTTGACGTAGTAACCACCAGAAGCGGCTCATAAGCTAACTTGCGTCCAGCCTGTTTCGTTCACGCCTGATTCGTGCGATGCAGCCGGCGGCAGCTAGTAGGCTTACGGCTGTGCCGCCCAGTTGCTGCCAGCCCGGGCCGTATTCAAGCCGGATTTCCGCCGGACGGTCTGTGGCGCGCGATTCCAGGAGTAAATTCCCCATCGGGTCGCTTTTGATTGGAATGGGTTTGCCATCTTGCCACGCGCGCCACCCCGGATGATGGGAAACGCGGAGAGTGATCAAGTAGCCATCACGAATCTCCGGCGTCCGCAAAACGATACGGTTGTTGCCCTGCCATTCGGTCGAGATCCGCGGCCGATCCGGATTATCCATCGCCAGGACGTAAGGCATTATATACGCGGCTACTCTCGCAACGGGCATCCCGAAAGGAATGTCGCCGGGCAACACAAAATTGGCCAAGCCGCTGAAGCGCACGCGATAAATGGCGTCCTCGCCTTCACGCCACACTGGTTCCAGTTTACTCGCCACTAGGTCCGGGTCTTGAATGTCGCGCCAGTGCTCCCGGGATTTTGCACCGTGCAGCGCCGCGTACTCGACTCCCGACGCCCGCATCATATTTAGTGCATCGTTTCCGCGCTCTTCGATCGGGCGCTCCCGCCCTCTTTGGATGTGATAAGTAAGATGCGTTGCCCCTCGGTTTCGCAGTCCCGATTCAAAAGTTCCGCCCACCTGTGGGAGGAGAAACCACGAGTTGAGCCGAAAGCGTGTGCCGCCGAATACGAACACGCGGCCGGACGGTTTCAAGCCCGCCAGCCGCTCGGCAACTTGATACTCAATCACCGTAGCTCGAGGCGCTGGACGCAACATGATCCAGGTGCGGGTGAGATAGGTCCAAGGCTGAGAGTAAAAATGCTGCAGCGCGAGACCGGCAGCGATAAAGGCGATATCGCGCCGAACTCGATGCGAGCCAGTCAATATGATCCGGAAGACTTCAGCCACCGCAGCGAACAAAAAGAATTCGACTTCAACTGCATAGCGCCGCGACTCGGGAATTACGTCGATCTTGTACCAATAGTGCAACGATACGATCCACGCAAAACCACTTAAACACATCAGCAAGTATCCCAAGTAGTACCGGTGTGGCCACCTTCTGAATAAAAGAGCCAGGCAGAGAGGCATCACAAAGAGCGCCCCGCTGAGCAGGTATTTGGTGGAATCGATCTTATAACCGAAGGCGTCGGTGGGCCAGTTCAAGAATGTCGTGGATATGAACTCCGGCGTCAGCCAGAAAGCCGCGAGGGCATAGGCCAACGCCGCAGCTGCGAGAATGCGCCGGCCGAGGAAGCCGGTCTCAGAACTGGAAACCGGACCGGCGCCCAACATCATCAGGCAGCACCATGCCAGCGCGATTCCAGCGATCCAGTTAGTAAGGGTAACGAGCGCCAATAGGGCGGCGGCCAGCGCCAATTGTGAGAACCTTCGCCCCAACGCCGCGCGCCAACAGGCTATCAGCGCCAGCGGTAACAACACGAGCCCGACATTGTGCGGACCCTCGCCATACTTGACCAAAACTTGAATGCGCCAAGGCACATACGTGAATCCCTGGTCTGCTTTGATGGCCGGAAACAGAGTGTACCCGGCCGACAGAAACATATAGAGTAACGCTGCGAATAGCGACCATTTGCGCTTTCGTGTAAACTCCAGCGCGAACAGAAACATCGTCACCGGCCCCAGGCAAACGATCGTCACTACCACCAACCGATACACGTGCTCCGGTTTCAGGAAGGGCAATAACTTGATCGCCAACGCGCCCGCATAGGGCAAAACTGGCAGGTACCAATCGTGCGTGGGCAGGCCTTTGTATTGGAGCGGGTTCCAGCCGAAAGGATTAGGGTACTCAGAAACAAATCGGGCCATCGATGCATAGCCCCCCTCGATCGAGTCACGATACTTGTGCTCGCCTGGCAGGAATAAAGGCGCATTGATCGCCAGATTGAACAAGAAGAGTCCGGCGGCGATCAACAGCGTCTTACGCGCGCCCGTCATGCCAAGACTCTTCGACGACGAAGGTTTTGAGCCACCAGGAAGACGACCAGGCCCACCGTGACGGAGGTGACGGCGCGGCCTATTTGATTTTCGCGGGGGCGTGCATAAGTCAGGCGAATCTCATGCTGACCTGGGCCGGGGTCCAGGATCATGAAATGGAAGATATCGTGGTTAACCGGGACCGTGCGGTCGCCCGAACGCGCCTGCCATCCTTCATCCCAGGTTTCCTGAACGACTATGGCCTCGTCCGCCTCAAGCAACGCGCTTACTCGAATGTCTTGCGGTCCGGGCCGGTCCCATTTCGCCGCCCGGGGAGAAAACTCCTCGATCGATGCAACATACTTCGACATGGCGTCGTAGTCATAATCAATCTTCGGCGGCTTGAGGCTCTGGTGGTGTTTCAATCCTACGATTCGCGCCAGGCCGGGGTACTTACGGGGAACCTTCACGATTTTATCGCCCCGGCCATTGTCGTACAGAACTTCGTACCTATCAAACTTTTTGGTCACCGTGCCGTAGTCGTGATAATACTCGCGCGAATGAGGATAGTTGACCACGACGGCGTCGGCGCCTGTCGCTTGTAGCCAAGCCAGAGTCGAATCCCGGCTATCGCCGACGGCGATCTGGTAAAAGGCCCAGGAGGCCATCGGGTTCAGGGTGCCTTGATCCGAGCCGCCACAGACCTGGATGAGGTCGAACCAGGCATTGAACCAGAAGCGCACGGAGCCCGCCACAAATACTCGCGAGTTTGGCATGTGATCGTGAACCCATTTAGTCAACTCGTACTCGACGCGATGCTCGTAGCCCTTAGCTGGTTCAAAGAATTGCCAGGAGCGCCTTACCCAGCCCTTGATTGGCAGCAGACTAAGCCAGATCAATCCGATCACAGCTAGTCGAGGAGCCCAGCCACGCCGCCACATCCAGGCAAACACCGTGACAGCGGCGATGATAAAGAATTGATCGAACTCCGGACAAAGCCGGCCGGGTTCGCCGATGGTGCGAAAGTCGAAGTAATGATTGCCCAGCACGTACAGCGTGATTCTTAGGAAAGCTCCCGCTGCAAAGACAGTCCAGGCGCGCTCCGGACGGCCCTTGGCCAGACGCCAGCTTACAGCAGCGAAAACCGCCAGAACCGCGGCCTCAAGCCAAATAGACCAAGCATGACCCGGTTGAGAAACCAGCCGCATGTTCTCAAGTGTCACCCGTAAGTAGGAAGGAGTAAGCCAGGAGGCTGTTAGCCCGTACGCGAGAGCGGCAATTCCTGTCGCTCGCACAAGAACCTTGGTATCCGCGTCTGTAATCGCCACAGCCCAGACGAGTAGCGGAAAGAAGATCGCTAGCGCCGTCGCACCATAAAAATTGTTGGCCACGACAAACGCCGAAAAGATTCCGGCCATTGCCAACGCCAAACCATGCCCGCGTCGCAGTCCCCACCACGACGCGGCCAAAGCGAAGCCCAGTAGCGCCAGCGCCGATATATGAGGTCCTTCGCCATAACGAATCAGGACGCCCAGGCGAAGTGGCATCAAGCGGACCGCCAGATTGTCCCGGTACATGTGACCCAGAAAGAGAAATGTGGGCGATTGGATGCTTACCGCGAGCGCCGCCAGAATAGCCCAGGCCCTCCACCCGCTACCGGCCCGCACGAGCCAATAAATACCTACGATGCCGAGGCAATACAATGTCGCCGCGTAGATGTGATAACTGCGGGCCGTAGATACGTCGAGCCACTTACTGAGCAGGGCTGTGCCGTAGCGGAGGGCGGGCGGGTAAACATAATCGAACCGCGTGCCCATGTACCAATTCGGCTGCCAGTCGGCTTGGAAGCCGCGGTCACGCAGCATCCGTCCATCGGAGATAAAGGTGCTCTCGATGGAGCCCCAATTCTCCATATAGTCCATCTTGAACAGCGGCCAGATGAGATAGGCGCTAATCGCGAAGATGAGGACCGAATCGAGTAACCAGCGCTTGCCAGGCAGGCTAGGCATGTTTGGAAAGAGTTTCGTCGGCGGCCCCGGAGTATCGGCGGCGCAGACTGGTGAATTGCTTGGTGCGCCGCAAACCGGAACGGTGCAATTGGTAGCGGAACAGCAGTCCCAGAATCGAGAGTCCGTACACCGTGCTCTGCGCGAAGGAGGCCGACGACGCGAGCGCGAAATATCGGGTAGGGACCGGGATCTCGGCTACGCGGGCGCCCACCTCGACAAATTGCGCCATGATCTCCTGATCGAAAATAAAGTTGTCGGAATTGGTTTCGAGGTTCACCGCTTCGAGCACATCGCGCGTGTAAGCGCGGTAACCGGTGTGATACTCGGCCAGGCTCAACCCAAAAACGGTGTTCTCACACCAAGTGAGGAATCTGTTTGAAACATACTTCCACCAAGGCATGCCGCTCTGCAGCGCCTGACCGCCGAGCAGCCGGGAGCCAAGCACGACATCGGCTTTGCCGCTTTGGATGGGGGCGATCACCTGCGGCAGCAGCGTAGGGTCGTACTGATAGTCCGGATGCACCATCACGATGATGTCCGCCCCCGCTCGCAGCGCCTCGCGATAACAGGTCTTCTGATTGGCCCCGTATCCATAGTTGCCCTTGTGAACAAAGAGTTCGAGGCCAAGTTCGCGAGCGATGCGGATGGTCTCGTCTTTGCTGCCGTCATCGACCAGAATCACCAAATCCACGACGTCGTGCGGCAGGTCCGCATACGTCATCTTCAACGTCTTGGCGGCATTGTAGGCCGGCATCACCACCACGACTTTTTGCTTTTTGGTCATTCGGTTTTCTTGTCGGCCATCGCGAGCACCACAAACTGATAGGCGAAGAGTTGTTTCCTTAGCTTCGCAAACAGATAGGATAACCGTTCGGCGGCGCGAATGGCGAAACTGCCTTCGCCGTCGCCGAACGCCAACCTGACCGGCACGCCGGTGGGAATCACGGTTCGGAAAGAAAAGCCGCCCTTGCGGAACAGCTCACGCCAACCGTCCCAGGTGAAGAAATGCACGTGGGTGCGGTCGAATAAGCCTCGCTCGCTCTTGGGGATTTGACCCGCCAGCACTACCAGCCGGAAATACAAGTGCCCGGAATTCGGCAGCGATGCAATGAGCCGCCCGCCAGGATTGAGCACGCTTCGCAACTGCAGCAATAACGATTCCGGATCGCGGAGGTGCTCCAATATGTCGGCACAAATGATGGTGTCGAAAGTCTGCTGCAAGGGCGGCAGGCCCTGCTCCAGATCCGCTTGCACCAGGGCGTAGCCGTCGGAGCCGGCTGGTGGCCCCCATCCTTCGCGTTCGATCCCGGTGACTTCGTAGCCCCGGTCGCGCAACAATTCGCACAAGTATCCTGGACCGCATCCCACATCAAGCACGCGTCGGCCTGCGCCGGGAGAAGGCGGGAGGAAAGCGAGGAGCTTCGAATGGCTGCTGTACGGACTCGCCTTGAATTTGTAGGGACTGGCCAACACTGTAGGATAACCTGCGATACCATGTGATCCCATGAAGGATCGCAGGAAATTTTTGCGCTTGAGCTTAGCGGGTGGGGCAGCGCTCACCAGTTGCTCCACCACTGAGAAGAACGGCGGAGGCCCCGCTTCCAAGACCGCGGCGGTTGAGGATGATGGCCCGGACCAATTGGGCAAGGCCGTCTCGGCCTACGGTGAGCGGTCTCCGCACGACAAGACGGCCCGTTTGGTGCCCGATACCAAGACCCCGGCCACTGCGTCGTCGCGCACGCCTCTGGCGGAGACCTACGGCAGTATCACGCCCAATTCACTTCACTTTGAGCGTCATCATGCGGGTATCCCAAAGATCGATCCCGCCGAACATAAGCTCCTGATTCACGGGATGGTGGATCGGCCGCTGGTCTTCACGCTTGCCGACCTGAAGCGGCTGCCCTCGGTTTCGCGCGTGCACTTTATGGAGTGCGCGGGAAACTCGGGCGGCGAATGGGGAGTGAAGAATGCGCCCGATGTGCAGCGCAGCCATGGCTTGGCAAGCTGCGCCGAATGGACAGGCGTGCCGCTACGGTTGTTGTTCGAAGAAGCGGGCCTGCAGAAGGACGCGAAGTGGTTCCTCGCCGAAGGGGCCGACGCTTGCAAGATGTCGCGTAGCGTGCCCGTTGCCAAGGCGATGGATGACGCCATGATTGCTTATGCCCAGAACGGCGAAGCGATCCGGCCGGAGCAAGGTTATCCTTTGCGTCTGGTGCTGCCGGGTTATGAGGGCAATATCAATGTAAAGTGGTTGCGGCGGATCAAAGCGGCGGCCGAGCCTTTCTATACGAAGGACGAAACGTCGAAGTATACCGAACTGCTGCCGGACGGCAAGGCGATGATCTTCACGTTGCCGATGGATGCGAAGTCGGTCGTCACGCGCCCGTCCGGCGGGCAGAAACTCACCGGCCCGGGATTCCACGAGATCACAGGTTTGGCTTGGTCGGGCCGAGGCAAGATTGCGAAGGTCGAGGTTTCCGTCGATGGCGGCGCAACCTGGAAGCCAGCGCAATTGCAGGATCCGATCTACAGTAAAGCCTTCACACGCTTCCGCCTTCCGTGGACGTGGGACGGCAAGGAGGCCAGGATTGTCTCGCGTTGTTGGGACGACACCGGCTACCAACAGCCTACGCGTGAAGAGTTAGTCGCGGCGCGCGGAGTCAATTCGAACTATCACTGCAACGTCCTCAAGTCCTGGACTGTCGCGGCGGATGGGAGCGTGTCCAATGCGTAAGGCGATCTTAGCGCTGTTCACGCTCGCCGCAGTTGCTTCGGCGCAGAAACTCGGCGCGGGCCGCGTTCCTTCGGCTGATGAGATGAAGTCGTGGGATATCTCGATTTCTGCCAGCGGGAGTGAGCTTCCTCCCGGTGCAGGCACGGTGACTGAAGGCCGCGAAGTCTATGACCGGCGCTGTAAGCGATGCCATGGCGATGCGGGCAAGGGCGGCGATGAAGCGGCGCTGGTGGGCGGGCAAGGTTCGCTCGTGACACCGAAGCCCTTGAAGACCGTAGGCAGTTATTGGCCGCGTGCGACTACGTTGTTCGACTACGTCCGCCGTGCGATGCCATACAAGAATCCCGGTTCGCTTTCCGACCCGCAAGTCTACGCGGTAACGGCGTACATACTCAACTTGAACGGCATCATCAAGCCCGAAGAGCCGATGAATGCGCAGGCGCTGTTGAAAGTGCAGATGCCGAATCGCGAGGGTTTCATTCCGGATGCCCGACCGGATACCGGGCCCGCGAAGCGCAAGAAGTAACTTAAAGCGCGAACTGCAGGCGGAACTTATAAGTCCAGTACGACGGAACGCCCTCGACCGGAGCGCGGAAGCTGTCCTCCAACCGTTCATGAATCAGGTTGGCTTGCAGCTTCACCCATTGAGTCACAAACCAGTTGAGGCCAAACGTCCACACCCGTGCGCCTTGGCGTTCGGCGTTGAATGCTCGCGTCGAACGGGAGGGGAGTCCGGACGTTGTGTCGCTGGCCAGACGGATGGCTTCGTAACGGGAGGCCAACTCAAGAGCACCCCACCGCTTTCGTCGGAACGGAACATAGCGCCCGCGGTCGAGCCCGTCCGCTCGGGCTTGTCCGGTTACTACCCAGGTGCCCGTGAGATACCAGCCACGTTGGATCATGCCGGGCAGGTCCTCACGCCGCGAATCTTGCCCGCGCCTCTCCTCGCGCAGGTCGATGTATTCGGCGCGCACCGAGAATGGGCCCGGCATCCAGTTCAGCTCCAGGCCGTTACGCCGCCGGTTGCCGTTGACGAAGTAGGCCGGGAAAGTTGCATCGGACGCCACGGTGCGCCCTCGGATACCGTATAGGCCTGCCGGAACATCGCTCGACGTGGCGCCGCCACCGAGCGAGACGGCGTGAAGAGCCTTGGGAACGGAGAGAAGGCGAAACGGTTCGACGATCATTCGCCCGGCCACGGTCCGCTGTCCGGTCCGCACGTTGGCGGCGGTGACAGCCACGTCGCCATCATTTTCAAAAACTCCAAGCTGGTAGCGTAGGCCATGGTCGAACAGTGCGCCATGCACCATCGCCCCGGTGTCGCGTCCCGGGGCGAGGCGCGCGGCAATTCGCGAGCGCTCGATGAAGTCCAGTTCGATGCCGACCGTGCTTTGCTCCAGACTAAACGGGATGCGAAAGCGTCCTCCTCGTAGCTGCAGTCCAGGTATGATCCTGATGTTGCCAGTCACGTCCTTCCAGGGAATGGCGGTCTCGACAGTCTCACGCGACACCTGGAATTCGAGCCGATTGAACAGGACGCCATCTACGCCGAAGCGGCGGCGGCCGAAGTGGTAGAGCGGCGGATCGGCGGTGGTGGCTGGGTCAACGATCGACCAATCGAATTGCAGGCTGGCGCGGAAATCCACCCGCAGCCAATTCCCTGCGTGAAGCGAGGGGTGACGATCCCAGGTAAAGAGCCCAGCGCCGCCGTGGGTATCCTTTGGCAGCTGCGCCAAAACGTGACAGGGCAGGGTGAGAAACGTCAGCAGCAGCCAGCGCAGCAGGGTGAAAATCCGTCCTAATCTTAAACCGCAATTCGAATCGCCTCTATTCTATCCGACTGATTTGGCCCGCCCGGTTTCGCTTGGAGACTGGAAGGTATAGAATATTGATATTCCCGGAGTTACGTGGAACAAGAAATGGGGTTTACGCAAATGAGAGTTTCTGTTTCAAGCCTCGCCCTGCTTGCGATTTCTTCCGCCGTGCTTTTCGCTCAAGGCGAACGCGGCGCACTAAACGGCACCATCACCGATCCGAACGGCGCTGCGGTTCCTGGCGCGGCTATATCGGCTCGCAATATCGACACCGGCATTGAGATCAAGGCCGTAACGACGGACGCTGGCGTGTATCGTCTGTCCGCGCTGCCGGCTGGCAACTACCGGATCAGCGCCACCGCCAAGGGATTCCGCACTTCGGTCGCCGAGCGTGTGGACCTCGCCGTTGCGCAGACCATGACTGTCGATCTGAAACTCGAACTTGGTCAAGTGAGTGAACAGGTCACCGTCTCCTCAGAGGCTCCGCTGATTGAAACCGGCACCGCCGAGATCGGGCGCTATGTTACCGAGAAAGAGTTCGACACCTGGCCGATTGCGGTTGGCGATGGACGGCGGCAGATCCAGTCGTTCATTTTCCGTTCACTGCCCGGGACGACGGGCGGCGAGTTCCAGGGCTCCATCAACGGCGGCCAACAGTACTCGCACGAAATTCTTGTGGAAGGAATGGCCCTTGGGCGTTTCGATTTGCAGGGCGGCAGTAACAACGAGTTCAGCCCCTCGGCCGAGTCAGTCAGTGAGTTCAAGCTCCAGACCGGTACGATGGGTGCGCAATATGGTGGAGGCCAGACGGCAGTAGCCAACTTCGCGGTCAAGAGCGGCACCAACCAGGTTCACGGCAGCGCCTACGACTATCTGCAAAACGACGTGTTGCGCGCCAACAGCTTCACCAACAATGCGCTGAATCGCAAGCGCCCACCGTTCAAACTGAACAACTACGGCGCGGCGATCGGCGGACCGGTCTACATTCCGAAGGTCTACAACGGCAAGAACCGCACCTTCTTCTTCACCAACTACGAGCGCACGCGCGTGCGCGACTTCAATTCGATCGCCTTCGGCACGCTGCCGACGGTGGACATGAAGCGCGGCGATTTTTCGCGACTGCTCGATCCGGCGTATACCGGCAACCCCGCCTCCGGCTCCAACGTGGGAACCGATGCGGCAGGGCGCGCGGTGCGGTTCGGCCAGATCTACGATCCCCGGAGCACCCGCACGGTGGGCAGCGGCCCGGTACGCGATGCGTTCCCCAACAATATCATTCCGACTTCGCAATTCAGCAACGTGGCTCGCAAGATCGTCAACGACGTCGGCATCGACGACCCCACGCTTGGCACGCTCTTCAACAATACGCCGGTCCTCAGCGCCTGTTGCCCGATCTTCAATGAGCACATGTTCACGGCCAAGGTGGACCACAACTTGAG
>JAYUSQ010000302.1:0-3288 GCA_043755595.1 Acidobacteriota bacterium
CCATTCCAGCCGGAAGCGTAGCTGCGCGCTTGAAGTCAAACCGATACTCGGCTCCCACAGGCGCCACTTCGACCGGTTCGTATCCGTCATGGGCTAACCGGATGCGAATGGCGCCCGCCGGGAGCGTAACCTTTTCGACGGGAGTTCGCCCGGCCGTCTGCCACTGCGAGCGCAATTCCGCGTACGGCTTCCATAGGACCTGCGCCCCAGGCGGGCTTGTGTGTACCGTCAACGTGCGCGAGACGTCAGGCCAAAGGCGCCGCAAGGCCAGCTCTTCGGGAATGTAGCGGGCAGCCTCGCGCAGAAGCCGATAGGCGGCGGCGTAATCTCCCTGATCGACCAGAGTGTGGACCTGAGGAATAGCTTCATAACGGGCCCACGCCCGCTTGGATGAACGATAGAGTAACCAGCCGAAGGCTGGAACGATTGTGAGCAGCACGAATACTGCCGCGGCGGTCAGCACGCGTTGCCGTTTCCGAAGCGCAGGATCCGTTTTCGACGACAATTGCCGCAGCTTTTGAGCTACGTCGGTCGCGCTCGCACATCTTCGGTTCGGATCCTTTACCAGGAGGCTCTCGATCAGAGACTCGACCTCCCGAGGAAGACTCCGGTTGAGCGCGCGTACGGAGGGTGGATCGCGCGTCAGGATGCTGGCGAGCAGATCGGACCGGTTGCCGCCGCCAAACGGCATTTTTCCGGTAAGCATCTCATATAGCACGACACCGAGACTCCAGAGGTCTGATCGCGCATCGGCGACTTCGCCGCGGGCTTGCTGGGGAGACATGTAAGGCAGCGTTCCTAGAATTGTGCCCGCCCGAGTTTGCGTCTCAGTGGCCACCTCGGCCGAATCGCCGCCATTGGCGTAGGCCGGCTGTGAAATCCGCGCCAGTCCGAAGTCGAGCACTTTGACGATTCCGTCTGGCCGCAGCATGATATTGCCTGGTTTCAGATCCCGGTGCTTAATTGCGTAAGTTCACAATAGTATTTCGAAGCTGACTGCCCTTGACATCGCGCTTGCGCCAGCGGAACGGCTTGGCGCGTTCGTTGTGTCTGGCAATGAAGGCTTCAATCGCTTCTCGCAACTCGCTTTTGCTTTTGAAGCTGGCCCCGTTGAGGGCCTTTCGCTGGAGCAGGCTGAAGACAATTTCGATCTGATTGAGCCAACTGGCGCAGGTCGGCGTGAAGTGAAACTGGACTCGGCCTTCAAACTTCGCCAGCCAATCGTCGTTCTTCTTGTGGGTCGAATAGTTATCCAGAATTACATGAATCTCTTTGTCCTTTGGCTGTTCGGCAATCACTCCGTCGAGGAAGTTCTGAAAGTCTGTCCGTTTCTTGAAGTCGGTTATTGCGGTCTTGACCTGTCCGGTGGCGACATCCAAGGCTGCAAACAGATTCAGCGTGCCGTGCCGCTTGTAGGTGCTCTTCAGTCCGCGGACTACGGCCCCGCTGTCGGTCTCGACGTAACCCGAGGGCCGCTCGATCGCTTGGAGGCTGGGCTTCTCATCCAGGCTCAGCACCACTGCGTTCAACGGCGGGTTCAAGTACAGACCCACTACGTCAGCGGCTTTGGCGGCAAACTCCGTGTCCGTGCTCACGCACCAAGTGCGGTGCCGCTGCAGATGTATGCCTTCGCGGCGCAGGATCCGCCAGACGGCATACACGCTACAGTCCAGTCTCTCCGCGACAGTCGGCCCATCCCAGCGTCCCTGTCCCGTGGGAGGCTTCTGCTCCAACAGGGCCAGGACACGGTCCCGAAACGCCGAGTCGTACTTGACCGGTTTGCCGGAGCGCGGCTCGTCATGCAAACCCCTCAATCCCCATAACGAAAATCGCTGGCACCATTTGTTTACTGTCGGGATGGACACCTTCACTTCCCGTGCCACCTGTTGGATCTGCTTGCCCTCCAGGCGAGCCAGAATGATTCGGGCTCTCTCCACTAGGCGCGCTTCTTCGACCCCGCTGTTCCTGATCGACAGTAGGCTGGCCATGTCCTTGGCCGAACATTCCAGCACCGGTGCATGTCTGGGCATCTCCGAAACATTTTAATACAGAAATGTATTATTGCGATTAAGCACGCGTGCAAATGTGCGGATGGTTCAGTGCGGCCACAGCACGCCCTTCACGTTCGAAACGTGCGGTGAAAGGCTGCCGGGAGACCTTGATCGCGACTCTGCGGTTGAGGCGCGGGTCCAGCGCCTTGTAAACCTCGCCCATGCCGCCGGCGCCAATCGGCCCGAGAATCTCGTAAGGTCCTAGTTTGGCGCCGGTCGAAAGGTTCATATCACCGCCGATTGATTTTACCCCGGATCACCTTCTAACCGGCTTCAAAATCATTTGTCTTTTGAGGAACACGATTTGCCGCTCAATGATTTCAACAGCGACACGAGCAAAAAACGTGTTCCCCATTGGTCCCGCTCCGCGGGTGCCCCGCTCCTAAGGAACAACTTGTAAACCGTCCACGGTCAATTATTTGAGAAGGGCGAAAGATTAGCGAACCAACCGGCCCCGCCTTGTTCCTTGCCTGCCATGACCCGTTCAAACGGGTCCCCGGGCTAAGCTAGCTACTGGCGCGAAAACTTTGAGGGTTTATCTCTCAGAATCGCTCCTGTCAGGCGGCCATGGCGAGTTCATTGAGGACGTTTTGAATCGCTACGTCGGCCTTGTAGTAGGCGGTTTCGATCTTGCTCTTGGGCTTGTACTGCTCGTTGGGACGGCGCTCAAATAGACTACGCGCCACCGGCCCGCAAACCCGCTTTTGAAAGAGCACGAACATCAGGGCAACCTTATCGCCTGATGAATATCGGCCGCGCGCCAGCCCTGGATCTGCGTGGCGTGATGCAACAAGACCTCCATCAGCCGTAGCACCCGCGTATGGTGGATTTCGATACCGGCCAACTTGGTCTTGCCCATCGTCACGGGCAGGGCCCGCCGCTGGAACAGCGGAAAGTCCACATGCACGTTCAAACCCTGGGCTTCGAAGCAGGCGAAGCGATCAGTCGCGGCGGTCAGGGTCTGGCGCAGCTTTTCCAAGTTCTCGAGGCCCTTGTTCAGGCCGAAATCCTTCATGCGGTTCACGCACACCTCCAGCCTCAGGAAGGTCGAGAACTTTTCATACATCCGCGCCACCGCGCTCTTGGCGTAGGCCCGCAGCACGTGGTGGCCGTGGTCGATCTTCTCCAGCAGCGTATATAGCTTGCCGCCGAAGCGCTTGGTCTTGCGAAAGCCGAAGATCTGGGCGACTTTGTCGGCACTGAGGTTGAACAGGCCCATTTCGCAACTGCGCTCGAA
>JAYUSQ010000303.1:0-9864 GCA_043755595.1 Acidobacteriota bacterium
GATGCGGTAGGCAAAGCCCACGCGCGGCGCAAAGTTGTTCCAATCGCCGAAAATCGTGGTGGGCGGAATGCCGTCGCGATTAGCTTGAATCATGCCGGAATCCTGCAGCGAACCCACGCCCTTGTAACGTTGCGGCCAGAAGCTGACGAAATCGAGGTCAGTGCCGCGCGGGTGGAAGTGCGCTTCGTAGCGCACGCCAGCGTTCACGGTCAGGTTCTGGGTCACTTTCCAGTCGTCATTGATGAACAGCGCCAAGGTGGTCTCACGCATGTTCATCTGACCCGGCCCGGCGGCAAAGGTCTTCAGGCGCGGCTGGCTGAGCAGGAAGTCCGCGTATTCATCGCCGGAGGCCGAACCATCGTAGCGCCAAAGTCCGCGAGATTCCTGGGCGTTCTGGGGATTCATGGGCGAAATCTGCGATTCGACGCCGTAGCGTACGTTGTGTTTGGTCTTGGCCCACGTCATCGTGGCGCCCATGGTGTAGCGTTTGATCAGGTCCGTCCAGTTGTTTTGGTTGCCGAAGGTGACGTAGTTGAAGATGTCCACGCGTGGCAGCCCGCCGATGAGGGTTACAGGCAGCGGCCGGAAGCCCAGGGTCTTGGGATCGACTGCGTTCTGAAACGCGATGAACTGGTCTGTATTGTCAAAGCCGAAGCGGCCCTCAAGCACCTGCGCGGCCGAGAACACGTGCGTGTAGGTCACGCTGCCGGAATGCTTCTGGCGGTTGGCGGTTTGCCCAAATCCAGGCAAGCCGGCGCCGAACGGCGAGAGATCCTTCTGCCAGCTTTCAAACCAGCGGCCGAAAATCGTATCCTTATCGCCAATGCGATGGTCGATGCGGAAAGTGTATTGATCGATGTTGGTGGCGATGGATTGGGCGGCGAAGAAATTGTTGGCGCCCGAGGAGAAGTTGGGCTGCGGCACGAACTGATCCTGAATCGCCTTCGACGTCGCATTAATACGCGAAGACGGAATGAGGTTGCCAGGAAAGGGTTGCCCGGTGGCAGGATCGTTGATGATGCGGCGGCCGGCGAAATCTCCGCCACGCATGCCCACGGTGGGCACGATTCGCAGGATCGAGGCCGCGCCCGAATTGGCATTCAATTGGCGGGAACTCTCCCAGCCGCCAAAGAAGAAGGTGCGGTCTTTGCCGTTGTAGATCTTGGGAATGTACACCGGGCCGCCGACGTTGGCGCCAAACTGGTTCTGGTTGTTCTGGCCGCGCTTGGGATTGAAGAACGGCCGGGCATTCAATGCCGTGTTGCGCAGGAACTCGTAGGCCGAACCGTGAATGATATTGGTGCCGGAGCGCGTGGTGACGTTGATCACCGAGCCGAGATTGCGTCCATACTCGGTGCTATAGAGGCTGGTTAGAACTTTGAATTCGCTGAGGAATTCGATGGAGGGAGTGCCGTCGCCGTCCGGCGCGTTGTTGAGCGGGTTGGTGGTGGGTACGCCATCCACCAGGAGATTGTTGGAGCCGCGACGCGCGCCATTCACGCTGACCGAGTCGCTGCCGGTCCCGGGATTGTCGGCGTTGAAGATAGAGCCAACTACGCCGGCCGAGGTGCCGAGAATCTGGGTGAAGTTGCGGGTGGCCAGCGGGATCGACTGAATCGTGCGCTGCTCCACCACTTGGCCCACGGTCACTTTTTCACTTTGCAATAAGGGGGTTTCGGCCGTCACCGAGATGGTCTCGGTCAGAGAGCCGACCACCATCGCCAAGTCGACGCGCAATCGCTCAGTGGTGTTAACGACGATGCCGTCGCGCTGCATCTTCTGGAAACCGGACTGTTCGGCGATGAGCCGGTAGTTGCCGGCGCGCAGCAGCAGGAACTGGTAGTTGCCCTGTTCGTCACTAGCGGTGCGAAATTCGTTGCCGGTATCGGCTCGGGTGAGCACGAGTTGAGCGCCGGCGATCACCGAGCCGCTGGCGTCTTTCACTACGCCGACGATGGATCCTGTTGTTTCTTGACCCCAGGCTGCGGTGGCGGCGAATGCCAGCAGAGTTACGGCCGTTGTGTGACGAAATTGCATTTTGTCCAGCGCCTCCTTAAGGTGTGCGCCGAACCAGCGTATGTAAGGTGGAGATGAAAGTCAAGGCTCCTGTCGCGACCAGGCTTGAGTTGCGACAAGCTTGAGTAATTTGCGGGCGTCGATCAGGCTGGGAAGTGCGAAAACGATTTCTCTCTCATGGAGGTAAGGGGCGGGTTTAGGCCCGATTGCGCCGGGCCAAATGACAGTGGGCCAGCAGCACAGCCCCGGCTGTGAATCCGACCGCGGTGGCGGGCTCCGGAACTGCCGCCAGAGCATCGTAGGCGCCGGAGCCAGAGTCGGCCCCCACATCGAGGTTCTGAATCTGTATGCCCTGCGAGTCAAACACTTGAATCGAAATCAGCTCAAGGGTATGGGAAACGTCCGAAATACCCGAGGCGGTCCACGACGCACACACACTGGTCGTGGCGCAGAACGAGTCCACTCGCGCCGTCACGCCGCCGACCAGGTCAAACGGCTGCCCGAAGACAAACTCGATCGGCGCGCCCGTGACAAAACGGTTCACTGTCGTGCCGGCGATCTGATCGAGCTCCCACGCGAAGGCTGAGGGACTGCCGACGTAATACCAGAGTTGCACTTGGGTTTCCGCACCTGCCGACGCTGAGAACGACGTACCACTGGCCGTTACGTGGAAGCTAAACACAACGTTACCCGTACCGGACAGACCGGGCCCGGTGATGGTTAACGTGTCCTGGAAGAATGGAATGGAATTGGCGGTTGATACCCAAGTGTTGGCTAACCCCGATGAATTCGTCGCCGCATATCCGGTCAGTTGTGCCGGGTTGGAAGTCCCCCTGAGAACGTAGTCGATACTCCGCTAGCGTTCGAAGTGGTGTTGGTGAACCACTAATTTGAGGAGCAATTGGTTTGATTCGCCACCGACTGGTCAAAAGCACACACGTCGGCGCCGACCGAAAATATCGGAGCTGCGACCACACCGGCAGCCGCGGTCAAGCAGAAAATGAGCAGGCGCAAGCAAGACTCTAGCGAAAGCGCGGCGAAAGGGTGGTCCCAAAATGCGTTCGCCTTCAGACGCCTGTCGCAGAGGGTAAAGGCAACTAGCCCCATGCGTGGTGTCTTGCCAATTCGAACCTCCGCTATATGCCAATCGCGCACCTCATCAGTGGTGATACCATCACGCCTCATATGGCTGCGCGGTTTGCCGAGTGGGAGAAAGATCAACTGCCAGAGCCACCGGCGCCAGCCGCGGGCGGACGCCGCCCATGGGGATCGCTCATCGGCCCTGGGTTGCTGATGGTCGGAGCCAACATCGGCGGCGGCGAGTGGCTGTTCGGTCCACTGGTCACGGCGCAATTCGGCGGCCGAATCTTATGGCTCGCCACAGTGTCGATCCTCGTCCAAGTCGCCTACAACCTCTCGGTGATGCGCTACACGCTCTACACTGGCGAGACCATCTTCGTCGGCTTCTTCCGCACCTGGCCGGGGCCGCGATTTTGGACGCTGTTCTACCTTTCGTTTGAGATCGGCAGTGTGTGGCCGTACCTACTTGAATTGAACGCCACCAAGCCCACGATAGCCGGCGCAGCGCAAATCTTGGATCACCTTAGCGGCTTGCGCGTTCTTCGTCGGGTTGACCTCCACCGGAGGCGGCGTATGTCATGAACGGTCCCTTGTGAAACACCTAGAAAGTGATCTATATGCCCTGCGCCACCGGTTGAGTCTGGCGAGTTCACCCGTTTTGTTCTATTGCCAAGCACACCGGACTCCAAAAGTGCTACTCCGCCCTTCCGGCGCGTCGCTGCCACGTATTGACACCCGTACGTTCCTTGGAGCTTCGCCCCAGGATCCACCGCGCAACACTTTCAGCTGGCCGTTTGGTGGTCCAGGTGGATTGACGTTTTCCCCATAGGCGTAGTAGCCGGGATCATACCAGTCGGCAGTCCATTGCCATACGTTGCCCAGCATGTCGTAAAGCTTCCAGGTGTTGGCGTGCTTGCGCCCAACGGGGCGGGGGCGGTTGTCATTCTCCAGCAGCCTGGTAGTGTAATTCTGGCGGTCGGTGTCCCATAACTGCTTGCTGTCGAGAAGTTTGCTGCCGCTGTTACCTCCGAACCACGCAATCAAGTCCAGGTCTCCATAGCGAACGCCCGTGGTCCCGGCGCGTGCGGCATACTCCCATTCGGCTTCAGTTGGCAACCGGCCACCGGCCCACGCACAGAAATGCTCCGCCTCTTGCCATGTCAAACCGATAACGGGAACGGCGGCACTCACGCGCGCATCGTTGAGTTTGTGGCCGTGATCGTCCATATCCGGTAGTGACGGCGCGCCCGTTGCTAGACGATACTTCCGCCACGTGACCTCAGTTACTACGGTCTGTGCCAACCAAAAACCTGCCGTGATGGTGATTTCCCGGACCGGCAGTTCTTCGTCGTAGCATTCATCATCTCTGGAAGAGCAACCCATTCGAAACCTGCCTGGCGGAATCCACGCGTACCGCTGGCCATCCTTTTGATTTAGCCTCACCCGCCCTGGTCTCGTGCCTGGTTTCTCACGGGTCACAATCGGTGGCCTCGGCGCACGGACCTGTGGAAGGGCACACGTACTCAGCACGATTGTGACGGGGGCAATCAGCAACCATTTCAAAGCGCGGTCCATCCCTATGGTGGACACCGATGATGACATGTTTGTTCCACCAGGCGCCTCTTTCGATGGCCGGGCCAGAACGAGGCAGGCCGCCTGAACGAATCGCCGCACGCAGAGATGCCCACTCTGTATGTGCTAATCTGTACATACGCATGGTTCGCTTCGAATGGGACGAGCGCAAGAACCAAAGCAATCTCGTCAAGCACGGCGTCGATTTTCATACAGCCCAGTTGATTTTCGACGATCCGGGCTGTATTACGTTCATTGAGCGGACAAAAGACGGCGAGCCGCGTTGGCACGCGATTGGCTTCGTGGTGGAATTATTTTGCTGGTTGCCGTACACAGCTATCGCGATGCCGGAACGGACGAGTTCATCCGCATAATTTCCGCACGCCAAGCGACTCGGCATGAAAGGAAGCTTTATGAAGCAGCTCACAGCTAGAAAGCGCGCCGGACTACTACGCCTTGCCCAAAGGCCGGACAGAGAGATCGATCTCTCGGACATCTCCGAGATTCGCCAGTTCCCTTCCGATGCCGTGATTGGCAAGTTCTACCGGCCGAAGAAGCAAAGCGTAACTATTCGATTGGATGCGGATGTTCTCGTTTGGCTGAAGGCCTCCGGCGAAGGATATCAGACGCGCGTAAATACGTACTTGCGTCAACTTATGACGAGACAACGGGCGTCGTGAACGGCATTCCTGGCGCCGTCCGGGTGTTCCGGGTCCGATACCTCCTCTGAAAGATCGCGAAGGAAACCGGGGATTGAAGAAACGGATTCGACCGCTGCCTCCAACCAAGACACATCGCTGTACCTCGATGACAGTTTCCGAGTCGACTGGCAGACTAGAAAAATTCATGTCTCACCAAAGTGCCGTGCTGCGATCTCGCTCCAAAGCCCGGTCGCGAATCGCCGAGCTGTGATCCCGTAGTCATGCACGTCGCTGGGACGGAAACAGATCCGCTGGCCCACCGCGAAGTCCATCGGAGTGGCGGCGGCCAGTCGATCATCCACTCGCGCGCCATTGTGCATCAGGCAATTGCGGATCCGGGAAGCCACCAGTATTCTCGGTTCGTCAGGCCAGCTCACGTGAAGCTTCTTTTCGAAGTGTCAGATTGTTTTTTTATAACACAGTAGTACTAGCTAGCCCGGGGACCCGTTGCACGGGTCATGGCAGGCAAGGAACGGGGGGCAGCAGTTATGATCGCGTTAGTGAGCATCGGCGACAGTTAAGGTCGGCCGAGCAATGGAGCTGCCAAGCCCGGTAGCTAGCCCTGCAAGCCTCATCGATTCGTTGAAGTATTCGATGGACGACAAACGGCATAACTGCCCCAATCCGAGCAAGATTCCTTTCGATGGCGATATTCGCAACAATCTGGCTTCCTATAGGAACGCGGTGGAGCGGTACCGGAAGTTCCGAGATGCTGCGGGTGAATTAGTGGACGTGCCTGAGGCGGAGGAGGGGCGCGCCGAACCTGCGGCCAGCAGAGTCGCGGCAGAAGTTGGCCAACGGATCGGTCTGGAGCGCGATATGCAAGCGGCACTTAGAATCGAAATCGACCAGCTCGAGCCGAGCCTGACGACCATTGACGACGGTGCCGAACGTTCTGTGGATTCGGGCTTTATCGACATTACTGCGCGCGATGCTTCAGGAACGACCGTCGCGATTGAACTCAAGGCAGGACCCGCGGGGCAGCGGGCGGTCGCGCAGATCTTGAGTTACATGGGCGATGCAGCCGCCGAAGAAGAGAGCGGGAAAGTACGCGGAATCCTCGTCGCTTCGAATTTCGATGCAAAGGCTAAGGCGGCAGCCAGGATGGTGCCCAGTCTCATCCTTCGCAAGTACAGCGTGCGATTCCTGTTCTCAGACGGCCATGCGTGATCTGGCAACATCTGGTCGTTCTCGCCCAGTCCGCCGCTTCACATGGGCACTCATCCTTATAGAGAAATCTGTTTTTGTCTGCTCCAGCAGACAAAAATCACCACAGCCTGCAACCGCGCGCGTGAACGCCTGGCAAGTGCCAAGTCCCCGCTCTGGAGTCCTGGAGTCCGGACGCCCCAAAAGCCGCCCCCGTGGCGTCCGCCGGAGTCCACGCCGCCTCTTGCTAAGTCTTTTGTCTTGCGTCAAACCGTCTGCAAGTGATTGATATTTCTTAAATGGCATGGAAGAGGTCATCGGTTCGAACCCGATCAGGTCCACCAAAACTTCCAAACATTAACGGGACTCGGTTGCCCCGCGCTTTTGCGCCTCGATTCCTGTGCTGCCGCCTTTTGCCACGCATACAATGACGTCATGGCGAAGCGTGTCGGTCAAAACGGTCGCGAGCTGAATGAGAAATGGGGGGGTCGGCGCCTCGCATGCTCTCTATTGCAAAACAGGCGACTGGTATCACATTCCAAAAAGCTTTCCCGCTGCGTTGTTTGACGCCCACGGGCACCTTCGATTCGCAACCGAGGCGGACCTGCACAACTGATGGGATCTCAAGATCCCATTGCAAAGGAAAGGACAGGCTTTCAGTGCGAAAGCCCGGAATCGAATCGCTGAAAGGATATGTTCGAAACGAATTAGGAGGGTCACCCTGTCAGCCAAACGTGGACTTGCATAAAACGGAGGGCGTTAGGGCTAGGCGACTACGCGATGAATATCCGCCGCACGCGGAAGCTTTCGGCGAACATCGAGGACATCCACGGCTCGGCGCGGTGGGCGGGTGCCGCGCTCAACGACCCGAGCCTATACTACGACGACGCCGTCGAAATCATCCTCGCCCTCGAAGCGCACGCCGCCAGCCAGTAACCCCTCCGCCAGCACCGCGAACCGCCATGTGGTAGAAGTTATCCCATATGACACGGTCATTCCTCGCCTTCTCCCTCTGCGCCTTTACCCTCGCGGCCGAAGAGTTGCCGCTGGTCACCAAGGTCGAATTCCAACCCTTCGCCGCGCAGGTGACCCGCATCCTGCAATCGCTGGAGCTGTTGGGCGAGCCGCTCCCGGCCACGGAGGCCGCCGCGGTCCGGAAGATCATAGACGCAGGCTCAGGCGGCGCGCGAGAGATCGAACAGTTGCAGCGCCTGCTCGACAAGTTTTGCCTCGCGGGCGTCGAGATCAATCCCGAGTCACGCGTGAAAGTGCAGCAGGGACAAGCCAAGGCTGAGCTGATGGAGCAGGGTTGGCGCGCGTTTCTTATCAAGGTTCACAACGAAGCCGGCGTGACTGCGGTCCTGGCCGTCGACAGCCCGAACATGGGTCAACTCGCCAATTCTCCGGCCAATGCGGTGGGCCGCAAATGGATGGACCTGGCGATGTTCAACAAGCAACCGCTGCGCGTGCATCTTTCCGGTCTCGATCTCGAATACCGGATCCTGCAGATCTATTCCAAGGACGCGGGCAAGCGCGAAGGCAAGCTGATGTTCGACGTGGGGCAAGGCTCGCAAGACCTGGGCTTCCGCAACGAAGTCGATATCCTGTTCACCGCCGTGCCGGCCGCCAAGATCACTTTGCGCGTGCTGGATTCCGACGATCGCCCCACCACCGCGTCATTCCTGGTGCGCGACGCGCGCGGCCGCGTCTACCCGTCGCAGACCAAGCGGCTGGCGCCCGATTTCTTCTTCCACCCGCAGGTGTATCGCGCCGATGGCGAATCGCTCGCGCTGCCTCCGGGCGGCTATGTAATCGAATACGGACGCGGCCCCGAGTATCTCACGCGCCGGCAGATCCTTAAGCTCATCGACACCAACCCCGTCACGCTCACCTTTCGCCTGGAGCGCTGGATCGATCCGGCGAAACTCGGCTGGTATTCGGGCGACCACCACATTCACGCGGCCGGCTGCGCGCACTATGAGCGGCCCACCGAGGGCGTGTATCCCAAGGACATGATGAAGCATGTGCTGGGCGAGGATTTGAAGATCGGCTCCGTGCTCACGTGGGGGCCGGGCTGGTATTTCCAGAAGACGTTTTTCGAAGGCAAGGAGAACGCGCTTTCCACGGCGGAAAATCGTATTCGGTACGACGTCGAAGTCTCCGGCCATCCCTCCAGCCACACCGGCCACTTACTGCTGCTCGGGTTGAAGGAGCAGGAGTATCCAGGCACGCAGCGCATCGAAGACTGGCCGAGTTGGGGCATGCCTATCCTGGCCTGGGGCCGCAAGCAGGGCGCCATCGTCGGTTACACGCATTCCGGCTGGGGCCTGCAGTTGAAGGAGCCGAAGTTACTGAGTTATGAAGTGCCCCCGTTCGACGGAATCGGCGCGAATGAGTACATTGTCACCGTCACTCACGGACTTACTGACGTGCTGTCGGCGGTCGACACGCCTTACCCTTGGGAGCTCAACATCTGGTATCACGCGCTGAACATGGGTTACCGCACGCGCATCAGCGGCGAAACCGATTTCCCGTGTATCTATGGCGAGAAGGTCGGGCTGGGGCGCAGTTACGTGAGACAGAAGGCGCTTGATTATGAGGACTGGGTGCGCGGCCTCCGGGACGGCCGTAACTACGCCTCGGATGGCAAGAGTCATCTGATCGATTACCGAGTCAATGGCATCGAGATGGGCTCGGGCGCCGACGTGAAGCTAACCGCGCCGGGGAAGGTGCGGCTCACCGCCAAGGTCGCGGCGTTTCTGGACGAACAGCCGAAGGAAGCCTTCCGCAACTTGCGCGTGGATCAGAAGCCGTACTGGGATGTGGAGCGCGCCCGGGTAGGCGTCTCGCGCAAGGTGCCGGTGGAGGTAGTGGTGAATGGCCAAGCGGTGGCGCGCCGCGAGATCGACGCGGATGGACAGCTTCGCGACGAGGCGTTCGATGTGCAGATCGACCGTTCCTCCTGGGTCGCGCTGCGCATTCTGCCGTCGTCGCATACGAACCCGGTTTGGGTCGACGTCGGCGGGAAACCGATCCGGTCACGCAAGAGCGCCGAGTGGGCAATGAAGGCCGTCGAGGTTTGCTGGAATCAGAAGCTGAACCGTGTGCGCCTGGAAGAGCAGGGCGAAATGAAACGAGCCTATGACCACGCGCGCGCCGAATACAAGCGGCTCTTTGCGGAGGGCGAAGATTGGTAGGGCGTCCGCGAAAGACAAAAGAAAACGCAAACCTAAGGTGAGAGTTTCCACCCGGATCCCTCTGTGCCAACATCATGTGAGACACTTCTTTTCTCTAATTACTGTGCAGGGCGAGAAAGATTCTCTTCATGAACAATCACTTGGTTCCCGCT
>JAYUSQ010000304.1:0-31763 GCA_043755595.1 Acidobacteriota bacterium
TCCCGATCCCTTCCTCGACCCTGAAACGCGCGCCGCCCTCAAGACCCTCGCCATCTACGCCTCGCGCCACGACCGCGCCTTTCGAAACTCGTCCAAGGAACTGAAAGCCCTCCAGAACGAACGCGCCACGCGCACTAACTTCGCTGGAGGTGAGGACGACGCTGAGCCCTCGCCTCTCGTCGATACCTCGCGCGTCCGCCGCTCGCTGTTGGCTGAGGCGCGCGTCAAAACTGTCATCAACAAAGCGAGTTTCGAGGCCGCTATCCAACAAATTGACCAGGGCTCGCCCGCCGCGCCCGTCTCCTACTTCCGGTATGATCTGGCGCCGGGCTCAACCGCCGTTATCCAAAACGCCGTCTGACTACGGCAGCCGGGTTCAAAGCGACGCAGGAGAGGTGTTCACACGCAAAAGCCCATGCTGGAACTCTTGCGCACCAAGGAAGGCGCCCGGCCACACCTTGGGAAAGTAATCGCTACAGGCTGAGCTTTTTCCCGAATCCAATCTCTGATAATATCT
Organism: Acidobacteriota bacterium; assembly: GCA_043755595.1. Lineage (GTDB taxonomy): Bacteria > Acidobacteriota > Terriglobia > Bryobacterales > Bryobacteraceae > VFZP01. The sequence goes on from JAYUSQ010000304.1 coordinate 518, forward strand.
ACACCATCATGCGAGTTTTTCTCACTTTCTTCGGGCTGTTCCTTTCGGCAGCCCTAGCCCAGGATTTTCGATCGACGATTCAAGGGTCGATTACCGATCCATCGCAAGCCGCACTGGCGAATGCCCAAATCGCCCTGGTGCAAGTCGAGACCAATGTCGAGCGATCGACCACGACAGATTCGCAAGGCTACTACGCTTTCCAGTTTCTTCCGCCCGGAATCTACAACCTGACGGTGAAGGCTCCGGGGTTTCGGACGAACCTGAAGAAAGGCATCGAGCTGCAACTTACACAGACCGTGCGTGAGGATATTGCGCTGCAGTTGGGCGATACGACAGAAACCGTTTCGGTGGTGGCGGATGTGTCGGTAGTGGAGCCGGACGCCACGGGCCTCGGCACCGCGCTCCGCCAGGAGATTCGCGACAACCTGCCGCTCAAGGGCCGTTCGAGCCTGTTCATGTTCACGCTAACTCCCGGCGTAGTGAACAACCGGTATGGCGAAGATACCAGGCCGAATGACACAATCACCAACGTGTTGTTTTCAGCAAACGGAGGTCCAGTGGCTGCGACGGACGTTTTTGTGGACGGATCGTCGACGACGGTGAATGTCAACCGCGGCGTCAACATCTCGCAGTGGGTTCCTTCGGTCGACTCGATTGCCGAATTCAAACTCGAAGTGGGCACGGTCCCTGCGCAGTTTGGCCGCTCCGGCGGCAGCGCCACTAACATGGTGATTAAGTCTGGAACTAACAAACTTACTGGCAGCATGTATAACTTCCTGCGTAACTCGGCGTTGGATGCCAATTTGTTCTTTGCCCGCGGTCAGGGCCGGCCTTTGGCGGCGTTCTCGGCGAATACATTTGGGTTTGCAGTCGGTGGGCCGGTGTATCTGCCCAAGCTGGTGGACGGGCGGAATAAGACGTTCTGGTTTTCCAGCTTTGAAGGCGCGCGAGAAGGGAACGGCTTGGACCGCACCGACGCAGTGCCCACGGCCAAGATGCGCACGGGCGATTTTTCCGAAGTGCCCACTGCTATATTCGATCCGTACTCGTTGGCGACAGTCAATGGAACGCCAACGCGCACGCCATTTCCGGGGAACGTGATTCCGCAAAACCGGCAGGATCCAGTGGCACAGAAGATGATGTCGTTCTTCCCGGCGGCCAATCTGCCGGCGACCGGCTTGCCCTATGTTCGTAACTTCCAGTTTTCGGCGAAGTGGCCACGCAACTACAACATGTTCGTCGCCAAGCTGGATCACCAGTTCTCCGAAAAGCTCACCACCTTCCTACGAGTCAACTATGGCACCGCGCTGCTTGTGTTCCCCCATGACTTTGACGGGATCGCTTCGCCCGGCCGCAACGTCGTTCGGCGGCCGCACTTCGGCCTTTCCTGGGGCAATACGATGTCGTTGAACGCGCGCACGACCCTGGACGTGCGCATCGGTTTTGCGCGCGCCAAAGAAGACAATCAGCCGTTCTCGGCAGGCTTCGATCTGGCTTCGCTCGGATTCCCCGCTTCGTATTCGAGCCTCACCCAGGGGCGGGCGTTTCCCACCGTTCGCGTGGCGGGGTTCCAGGGGCTGGCGGGCAGCCCGCTTATCTTCGACCCGGGCTACACGTACAGCTTGCAGGCGAGTTTGGCGCAACAGCGGGGCAAGCACATCTTACGGTACGGAACCGATCTGCGCCTGCTCTATGGGAACTTCTTCCGGAATTTGAATCCGAGCGGCACGTTCTCATACAACAACGCCTGGAGCAACGGGCCGAATGCCGCGACGCCTACGGCCAACACGGGCTTTGCGATGGCTTCGTTTCTGATGGGGCTCGGCTCAGGGTCGCTCGATTTCAACAATGGCGTTTCGATCCTGAACAAGTACTCCGGGTTCTTTGTGCAGGACGACTATCGAGTGACGCCAAAGCTCACGCTCAATCTGGGGCTGCGCTATGAGTACGAGACGCCGCGCACCGAACGCTACGACCGGACGACGCGCGGATTCGATCCCAACGCGACAAGCCCATTGCAAGTGCCGGGTTTCAGCTTGAAGGGCGGCTTGGTTTATGCGGGGCGAGATGGGCAGCCGCGTGGATTGTACACGCCGGACCGTAACAATTTCGCGCCAAGGGCCGGCTTTGCCTACTCACTGACGGCGAAGACAATATTGCGCGGCGGCTACGCGCTCCACTATGTTCCCGTGGTGGGCTCGGTAGATCCAGTCGGTTTTTCCACAACCACGACCGTGGTTACATCTGAAGACGGCATCACGCCGAAGGATCGGCTTAGTAATCCATTTCCCAGCGGCTTAGTGCCTGCCGTGGGAGCCTCGCAGGGCCTGCGAACTCTGCTTGGTCAGAACGTTTCGTTCTTTAATCCTGGCGATGTCACCCCCAGGATTCATACCTGGAACATCAACATCCAGCGTGAGGTTTTCTCAAAGTCGTTGTTGCAGGTCGGCTATATCGGCAGCCGGGGTATCAATCTCACCAGCGAAGTTTCGATCGGCAACAACGTGGCTGAGAATATCAATCAGGTTCCGGTGGAGAATCTCGCTCAGGGGCGTGCGCTCTTGGATGTCGTGACTAATCCGTTCTTCGGACAGATTGCCATTGGCCCGTTGGCTGGCCGCACCGTACAGAGGCAACAACTACTGCGCCCGTATCCGCAGTTCCAAAACGTCACGCGCAATCTGCCTACCTATGGGAACAGCCTGTATCATTCGCTGCAGGCTAAATTCGAGCAGCGGCTTTGGCATGGTTTGTCCACGCTGATTTCCTATACATGGTCCAAGAATATGGGTGACCTGGGGCCTTATCAGAACAATTACAACCGCCGGGTGGAACGGGCTCCGATGGCGTTCGACGTTCCGCAGCGGCTCACTGTGACCGCTTCATGGGACATGCCCATTGGTAAGGGGAAACGGCTCCTCGGCAATTCTTCAAAGCTGGTCGATTTAGCGTTGGGCCAATGGACGTTATCCACATTCAACACCTTCCAATCCGGGTTTCCGCTCAGCTTCGGCCTCGCGCAGAACACGCTTTTCCTGGCAGGCGCGGGCGGCCAAAGAGCGAATCTGATTGGCGATCCGAACGAGGGAGTTTCGGGTTCGATCACCAGCCGGCTGAACCGCTATTTCAACCCGCGCGCGTTTGGCCAACCGGCGGATTTCACGTTTGGCAACATCGGCCCTCGCGTGGGATGGCTGCGGAGCCCGGGCATGAACAATTTTAATTTGACGCTGACTAAGCAATTCGCCGTCACCGAGCGAGTGAAGGTGAACCTGCGCGCTTCGTCGTTCAACCTGATGAATCATCCGGTGTTTGGCGGTCCGGCGACCACGGTTGGATTGGCTACGCTCGGGCAAATTAGTAGTCAGGCGAATCTCAGCCGCCAGACCGAGGTGGTCTTGCGCGTGTTGTTCTAAAGGAGCCGGCCATGGATTCGACCAGACGCATCCTACTGACCACGGGCGCTGCGGCGACCGCGATCGCCGCCGCGCCATCCGTCTTCGCTCAGCAGACTGCCAAGGAGGAGTTGCCGTGCCGTTCTACGAAAAAGGCCCCGTTCGCATTCGCTATGAAGAGGCCGGTTCCGGCTTCCCGTTGTTGCTTATCGCCGGCGGCGGATTGAATTCGACGATCTCCGGTTTGACTCGCGGGTCGCCGTTCAACGCGATTGAGGAGTTCAAAGGAGAGTACCGCTGCATCGCGGCGGACCTGCGCAACGCCGCTGGCGGCCAATCCACGGGCCCGCTTGAGATCGAACGGCCCTGGGATTCCTATACCGATGACCACCTCGGCCTGATGGATCACTTAGGGATTGAGAAGTTCATGGTGATGGGCTTCTGCATAGGAGGCCCCTTCATCTGGAACCTCTTGCGACGCGCGCCCAGTCGCGTTGTCGCCGCCGTGCTGGCGCAGCCCAGCGGGTCGCGGCCGGAGATGCGCGATCTTTTCTACGACAACAATATGAAGGGCTGGGGTCCGGCGCTGACCGCCGGCCGGCCCGCCATCACGATGGAGATGGTCGATAAATTTCTGACGAAGATGTACCGCACCAACCCCGACTTCGTCTTCACCGTGACGCGCGATTTCGTGCGCAGTTGCCAAACTCCCATACTGGTCTTGCCGGACGATATTCCGGCCCACCCATACGCCGTCGCGATGGAGTCCGTGATGCTGGCGCCGAAATCCGAAGTGAGCGTCTACCCGTGGAAAGAGCCCGCCGAGCGGATCCCCGTAGCGGTGCGGCAAATTCGTTCCTTCCTGCGGGCGCACCGGCCCGCGTGAGCGTTGGGGCGATAATGGTCCGCAGATGTGGCCGCACGACCTCCGCTTCGCCGCGCGACTCCTAGGCAAGAACCCGCTCTTCACCGCTGGCGTGATCGGCCTGCTCGCGCTCGGCATCGCAGCGAATACCGCGATTTTCAGCCTCGTCGACGCGCTGATGCTTCGCCCGCTACCAGTGCGCGATCCCGAGCGGCTGGTGCGGATCGTCACCATTCGGCCACCGCTGCGGCCTGCGAGCGAGTTCTTCTACGACGACGAGTTCCTGCCCTGGCAAAGGCAGATCGCGGGCTTTGAGGATCTGTTCGCCTGGAGCGAGCACGACATGTTCATCGCCGTGGGTGAAAGCGCCGAGCGGGCGCGCGTTCACTTCGTCTCGGATAACTTCTTCACGGCGCTCGGAGTCAAGCCAGCCTTGGGGCGGCTCTTGACGCCGGATGACCAGGCGTCGAAGGACGGCGCTCCGCCGGTCGTATTGAGCCATCACTATTGGCAGCGGCGTTTCGCCGGGGCCGCCGGCGTGGTGGGACGCACCGTCACTATTGAAGGGCATAAGGCCGTGGTGGTGGGTGTCACGGCGAAAGGCTTCAACGGCATGAGTGTAGAAACCAGCCCCGACGCACGGTTACCGGTCGGATGGCTTCGCACCTTGCGGACCAACCTGTACGAGAATCGCATTTACTGCGAGGTGGTCGGGCGGTTGCGCGCGGGCGCCTCATCGGAGGCGGTGCGGCAACAAGCCGAGTCGATTTGGCTCAACGGCTGGCGCGATCGGAACAGCATCGATCCAGGTGAGCCGGGGCAGTTTGTCTTTGAGCCCGCTTCGCGCGGAGTCTCGCCGATGCGCAGACAGTTCAGCGGGGTCTTGTGGCTGTTGATGGGGGGCGTGGGTTTGCTCGCGCTGATGGTGTGCGCCAACGTCGCGGGGTTGATGATGGCGCGATCGGCGGGACGGCAAGGAGAGTTGGCGGTGCGTGCTGCGATGGGCGCGACCCGGCTCCAACTGATGCGCCAGCTCTTTTGCGAAGGGCTGCTCTTGATGTTCGGCGGCGCGGCGGGAGCGGTTGCACTTTCGCTGGCGGCGATCCCGTTTTTGGTGGATGCGCTGCCGCCCGTGCGCGACCTGACGGCTACGCGGTTGGCGTTGACGCTTGAGATCTCGCCCGATTGGCGCGTACTCGGTTTCTCGTTGGCGGTATCGGCTGTGGCTGTGCTGCTGTTCGGATTCGCTCCGGCGCTCATAGCCGCGCGGCGCGACTTGCATCCCCTGCTCAAGGAAGCGCGCGCGGGTGGCGGGTGGCGCGGGCGGCAGTTGTTGGTGGTCGTGCAAGTGGCGCTTTGCACTCTATTGCTCGTGGGCGCCGGGCTGACGACGCTCACGCTGCGGCGGCTTGAAAGCATGAACCCCGGATTCGACCGCGACCGGATCGTCACGTTTAGTGTCGATCCCGGCATGGCCAATTACAAGCCGGAGCAAAATGTGGAGTTGCGGCGCCGGCTGGTCGACGGCGCGCTAGCGTTGCCCGATGTTGCCTCCGCCGCGGCGGCGTCGCGGGGACTAATGCGCGGCACGGGCGTCAAATCCACTCTTGCCTGGGCGGGTGAGCGCGCGCGGAGCGGCGACTTCCTGAACGGCAGCTCTCACGCCGTGTCGCCTGATTACTTCGCGACCATGCGGATCCCTTGGATCGCCGGGCGCAATTTTACGGGCCGCGAGGAGTTCAAGCAACTGCCGAAACCCGCCATCGTCAACCAGGCATTTGTGCGAAAGTTCGGCGACGGCAGCCCCGTGGTGGGGAGAAAATTCGGCAACGCGACGGTGAATGGCGACCCAGCCAAGCCCTACTGGGAGGTGATTGGAGTTGTCGGCGATGCCAAGTATCGGTCACTGCGGGAGCCGTTTCAACCCACCGTCTACCAGATGCTCGTGCCGGGCCAGGGTTTCATCGTCCATGTGCGCACGCGCGCCGCTCCCGAAGCTGTCATTGCGCCGATGCGCAAATTGCTGACCGAAATCGACCCGCGCCTTTCCTACATTGAAGTCACCACGCTGGCCGGGGAAGTGGCCGCGTCGCTCTGGGCCGAGCGTGTGGCGGCATTCCTGGCGGCGGCCTTCTCCGCCGCCGCTGCCCTGATTGCCGCCGGTGGGCTCTACGCTTTACTGGCCTTCGCGGTGATGCAGCGCCGGCGCGAGATCGGCATCCGCGTGGCGCTCGGCGCTCTGCCCGGCGACGTGATGCGCCTCATCTTCGGCCGCGCGGCTTTGTTGGCGCTGGGCGGGATTGCAGCGGGCCTCGCGATGGCATGGGTTCTCGCGCCGCGCGTCGCCTCGATCCTCTACGAAGTGGAGCCCCACAATGAACGCGCCTTCACGGCCGCCGCAGTCTTCGTCTTCGCCGTGGCGGCGGTTGCGGCGCTGATCCCATCCTTCCGTGCCTCGCGTATTCACCCGGCTTCGGTGCTGCGGCAGGAGTAGCTGCGGGCGGACTCTAGTCGGCTTTCGAAATAGACTTAATGGTGAGGATCTCGCCCTTGAGATCGCCGGTGATCTTCACTTTGTGGCGCAGGTGAGCCTTCAGGTCTACTTTGCCCACCAGCTTGAGCACCTTGCCGTCGCCATCGGTAACCAGCACCGGCGTCGCGCCTTCCTTGATGCAGCGCTCGGTGCAATCGCGGCTGGCCGCTTCGCCGTTGGCGTTAGAGGCGCCGCAGGAAGAATCGCTCAGCCAGCCCTTCCACTCGGCCGCTGCCAGGGGGGCTGCGGCGAGAATCAGTATCTGAAGAGAAAAGGTTAGTTTTCGCACGCTTCTATTCTACGACGAGTCACAATAGATGGATGACCATTCTCAGCTTGGGTGAAATCCTCTGGGATGTGTTTCCCGATGGGCGCGAAGAACTGGGCGGCGCTCCCTTCAATCTGGCCTTCCACGCGTCGCGGCTTGGCCATGAGCCGGTTTTTATCTCTGCGGTTGGAGACGATCCGCGCGGCGCGCGAGCGCGGCTGAAAGCGACGAAACTTGGAATCGATACCGGTTTCATTCAGACTAATGCCCACGCTCCGACGGGCGCGGTAACCGTAACTCTTGGCGCGGCCGGACAGCCTTCGTTCGTGCTGGAACGCCCTGCGGCTTACGATCACGTGACGCTGACGGGCAGGCAGATTCAAGCGCTTTCCGCCACCAATCCGGTGTGGATTTGTTTTGGCACGTTGTTCTTCACTTCTTCGGTGAACCTTGCGACGCTGCGGTGTCTGTTGGAGGCTTGTCCAAACGCCCGATGCTTCTATGACGTGAATCTGCGCACGGGCAACTGGAACGATGCGCTGGTGCGCGAGTTGCTTCCGCTGGCTGACGTAGTCAAGGTGAACGAGTCTGAGATGGAGATTCTGGCGCCGGCGCTCTCAGCACTCCGCGCCACGGTTTGCGTGACGCAAGCGGACCGGGGGTGCGTAATCGATGGCGCGGCCGCGCCTGGGTATCGCGTGACGGTGGCCGATGCCGTCGGCGCGGGTGATGCGTTTTCGGCGGGATTGCTGCATGGGATTAGCGAAGGCTGGTCTCTTCCGCAAGCGGCGGACTTCGCCAACCGCGTAGGGGCGATAGTTGCGAGCAGGGCCGGTCCGACGCCTTTCTGGACGATGGATGAACTCGCGGCGCTAACCCGATAAAATGAGAGCGGTTCGAAAACATATGCCTGTCGCTCGCCTTTTGTACTGTCTGGTTTCGCTTGGCTCGGCGTTGATCGCTGCGCCCATCGGCTTCAACAAAGACATCCGCCCAATTCTTTCGGACAAATGTTTCGCCTGCCATGCGGCCGATGCGAAGGCGAAGGGGATCCCAATGCGGCTCGATCTTGAAGCCGATGCCAAGGCCGATCGCGGGGGAGGACGCCGCGCTATCGTGCCGGGTGATCCAGACGCCAGTGAATTGATCCGGCGCGTGACGGCCGCGCAACCGGCTCGGCGCATGCCGCCCGCCGTGACCGGCCATCGGTTGACGGACGAAGAGATCGCCAAGCTGCGCGCGTGGATTGCCCAAGGGGCGCAGTGGCAAGGGCACTGGTCCTTCATTCCGCCGGTCCGGCCCGCGCTGGCGGCGGTGCGCAACACCAGTTGGCCTCGGCAAGATCTGGATCGGTTCATACTGGCGCGGTTGGAAAGCGAAGGTTTGACGCCGTCTGCGCCGGCGTCGCGCGAAACTCTGCTGCGGCGCGTTTCCATCGATCTGACTGGTCTTCCGCCGACGCCCACCGAGCTGAAGGCATTTCTTAGTGACGCCTCGCCGGGCGCGTATGAGATCGCGGTAGACAGACTATTGGCTTCGCCGCGTTATGGCGAACGGATGGCGGTGCGCTGGCTCGACGCTTCGCGTTATGCCGACTCGAACGGATATCAATATGATGGAGAGCGCGTGATGTGGCGATGGCGCGATTGGGTGATCGAAGCGTTCAATCGGAATCTGCCATACAACCAGTTCGCCCTGGAGCAATTGGCCGGCGACCTGCTTCCCAACGCACGGCCCGATCAGCGCCTGGCCACGGGTTTCAATCGCAATCATCGCGGCAATACCGAAGACGGCATCGTGCCGGAAGAATATGCGGTTGAGTATGTCGTCGACCGGCTGGAGACGACATCGACGGTGTTTCTCGGCGTGACGCTTGGTTGCGCGCGTTGCCACAACCACAAGTACGACCCCTTCACGCAGAAAGAGTTCTACCAGTTTTTCGCCTACTTCAACAACGTGCCCGAGAATGGCCGCGCGATGAAGTACGGCAATTCACCGCCGATGATGAAGGCTCCGACGGCCGCGCAGCAGAGCGTGTTGAGCGAACTTGATGCGAGGATCGCCGCCGAGCGTGCGAAGATTCCAGCGGCATCCGGCGCGTCCGGCGAGCCTGCGGCCTGGTGGCCGGGTTCCGGATTGCAGAGCTGGTTCACGTTCGATCGCGCGGATGGAGCAGTCGAGGGGCGTCACGGAAAGGCGGCGAAGCTGGATGGCAGGAATGCGCCAGCGTTTGGGGGCGCGGCCCCGTTTGATATCACCGATCATTTCTCACTGGCGGCGTGGATTAAACCCGAGTCCCTCGCTGGCGCGATCGTGACCCGCATGGTTGATAAGGAGCGGGGCAAGGGCTTCGGTCTTTATCTGCGCGAGGGACGCTTGCATTTCCACATCACCAGCAATTTCGCCGATGATGCGATTCGCCTCGACACGGGCAAGGTGATCGAGCCCGGCCGCTGGACGCACGTCGCCGCTACTTATGACGGCTCCGTCATGGCCGAGGGCGTGAAGCTCTACGTCGATGGCAAGCCGGTGGAATACAAGGTTGAACAGGAAACGCTTTATCGCCCGTTCCGCAATGCGGGCGCGGCGTTCAACGAGCCTCTGCGTGTGGGCGCGGGCGGCGGCGATTCGAATCGCTTCACGGGGTTGGTTGACGATGTGCTGGTTTATGCGCGGGCGCTCGATGGCGATGAGGTTACGGGTATCGCGGGCGCGGCCCCGCGCGCGTATCTGGAGCGGATGAACTTCCTTGCGAAACAGCCGGCGTGGTTGCGGCTCCGCGAGTTGGAATTCGAGCGCGATAAATTGGAGCGGACCTTCCCGACCTCCATGGTGATGGCGGAAAGCCCCGTCCAGAAGCACAGCTATATTCTCAATCGCGGCGCCTACGACAAGAAGGGCGAAGAAGTGGAACCGGGGCTCCCCGCCGTCCTGCCGCCGCTTCCGGCCGGTGCGCCGAACAATCGGCTGGGCTTCGCGCAATGGCTCACGCAGCCGGATCATCCGCTGACGGCGCGGGTTGAGGTGAACAGAATTTGGCAACTGCATTTCGGCACGGGTCTGGTGAAGACCACCGAAGATTTCGGCCAGCAGGGCGAGTGGCCTTCGCATCCCGAACTGCTCGATTGGCTGGCGACCGAATTCGTGCGTACGGGTTGGGATGTGAAGGCCATGCATCGGCTCATCGTGACGAGCGCGGCGTATCGTCAATCTTCTAACGCGACGGCTGAGCTGGTACAGCGCGATCCCGAGAACCGGCTGATTGCGCGCGGCCCGCGCTATCGTTGGCCTGCCGAAGTCATTCGCGATTCGGCGCTGCATGCATCGGGCTTGTTGCACGAAAGCCTGGGCGGGCCGAGTGTGATGCCGTATCAACCAGACGGGCTGTGGAACGAGATTTCCATGCAAGACACGTCTTATGTCCGCGCGAAAGGACCCGATCTTTACCGGCGCGGCATGTACACTTTCTGGAAGCGCACGATTGCGCCGCCGATGATGGTGAACTTCGACGCGGCCAATCGCGAGGCCTGCGTGGTGCGTGAGAATCGTACGAATACACCGCTCCAGGCGCTCAACCTGATGAACGACGTTACGTTTCTTGAGGCGGCGCGGTTCATCGGTCAACGGATGATTCTTGAAGGCGGATCGACGCCGGCCGAGCGGCTCCGGTACGGATTCATGTTGGTGGCCAGCCGCACGCCGAGCGAGCCTGAGGCGCGAGTGGTGCGCGAGAGTCTTAACTACCACCTCGATTATTTTTCGTCGGACGAAAAGGCGCGGCAGTTTTTGGCGCAGGGAGATACGGCGGCCGATGCGGCGATTTCGCGGCGGGAACTTGCGGCGTATGCGTCGGTGGCGAGTCTGCTGCTGAATCTCGATGAAGCGGTCAGCAAGGAGTAACATGAACCCACTCGAACTGACGCGCCGCCATTTTTTCTCGCGCTCGGCTACCGGCATTGGCCTCGCCGCGTTGGGCTCGCTACTCAAGGCCGACGGGCTGCCAGGGTTACCGCATTTCCCGGCTAAGGCGAAGCGCGTCATCTACCTCTTCCAGCACGGGGCGCCTTCGCAACTCGATCTCTTCGATCACAAACCGGCGCTCGCGTCGCAACGCGGCAAAGAGCTACCGGAATCGATCCGGCAGGGTCAGCGCCTGACGGGCATGACGGCATATCAAGCGTCGTTCCCCAGCGCGCCCCCAGTGTTTGAGTTCAGGCAGCACGGGAAGGGTGGCATCTGGCTGAGCGAACTGCTGCCGCACACCGCGCGCATGGCCGATCGGATTTGCGTCGTCAAGTCGATGCACACAGAGGCGATCAATCACGATCCGGCGGTTACGTTTTTTCAAACCGGGTTCCAGTTGGCTGGCCGCCCGAGCATGGGCGCATGGTTGTCGTATGGACTCGGCAGCGAGAATCAGGATCTGCCCTCGTTCGTCGTGCTGGTTTCACAGGGCAAGGGCAATGCGCAGGCGCTCGCCGATCGCGCCTGGGGATCGGGGTTCCTGCCCACGAAATATCAAGGCGTGAAGTTTCGTGCGGCGGCCGATCCGGTTCTGTATCTGTCGAACCCCGATGGCTATGAGCCTGCCGCGCGCCGCCGTTTTCTCGACGATCTCGCCAAGCTCAACACGCTTAAGTTGGGCGAGGCGCAGGATCCGGAAATTTCCACGCGCATTGCGCAGTATGAGATGGCATACCGGATGCAGACGTCGGTGCCCGAGTTGACCGATCTTTCCAAAGAGCCGCAATCCACCTTCGATCTCTACGGCCCCGATGCGCGCACGCCCGGCACTTACGCGGCCAACTGCATTCTGGCGCGCCGGTTGGCCGAGCGAGGAGTTCGATTCATTCAGCTCTTCCATCGCGGCTGGGATCAGCACGCCAACCTTCCGCGCGACATTCGCAAGCAATGCGAGCAGACCGATCAGCCGTCGGCAGCGCTGCTGCAGGACTTGAAAGATCGCGGCATGTTGGATGACACCCTGGTGATTTGGGGCGGCGAATTCGGGCGCACGGTTTACTCGCAGGGTGAGCTGACCGAAACCAACTATGGCCGCGATCATCACCCGCGTTGCTTCAGCATGTGGTTGGCGGGCGGCGGTGTACAGGGCGGGCGGACGTACGGCGAGACCGATGACTTTTCCTACAATATCGTGGAGAATCCGGTGGACGTGCATGATCTTCATGCAACCTCGCTGCATCTGCTGGGCGTCGATCACTTGCGGCTGACCTACAAGTTTCAAGGCCGGCACTACCGTCTGACTGACGTGCATGGCCGGGTGGTGAAAGGGCTGATCGGCTGAGGCCGCTTGCGCGGCGCCTTTCAGTCCTGTAGCGTGACTGGATGCACCGTCGCTCGCAGTTGGCTATCGCGACCGGACTCATGATCGTTTCTGCCGCTTTCGCACAACGCGGCTTTCGTGGTTATGGCGGTGAGGAAGACAACCCCGCGCCGATGCCGGAGGATGCAGCCGAGAAGACGGAGTGGGTCTTCGGGCGCTTGCGTTATTCTGCCGGGGGCGGCGGCGGGGGGCGGCGTTGGGGCGGCGGGTCTTGGGCGACAGACTATCCAAAGGCGGACCGGCAATTTGTCCAAGGCGTGCGCCGGTTGACGCGCATTCACACGAAGCCGGTCGAACAAGTGGTCGACGTCAACAGCGATGAGATCTTCACCGTGCCGTGGCTGTACGCGGTCGAGGTGGGACGGATGAGTGTCGACGAACGCCAGGCGGTCCGGCTGCGCGATTATCTGTTGCGGGGCGGCTTTCTGATGGCGGACGACTTTCATGGCTCCGATGAGTGGGCCAACTTCATAGAATGCATGCAGCGCGTTTTTCCGGATCGCGTGGTCACCGATCTCGACGATAGCGATCAGATTTTCAACGTTCTCTACGATCTCAAGGAACGTTTCCAGGTGCCCGGCATTCAGATATTCCGTAGCGGGAACACGTACGAACGCGACGGTGTCGAACCCAAATGGCGTGGCATTCTGGACGATAAGGGCCGTGTGATGGTGGCGATCTGCCACAACATGGATCTGGGCGATGCGTGGGAGTGGGCCGATCACCCGCGATATCCAGAGCACTACGCGTCACTCGCCTATCGGGTGGGCGTCAACTATATCATCTACGCGATGACGCACTAAACGGCGGTCACGCCGGAGGCTCTACGGCAACACCGTATGGAGTTTGAGCATGTTGGTGCTGCCCGGTTTGCCAATCGGTTGCCCGGCTACGAACACCATATTGTCGCCCGGCTTGGCCAACCCCCGCTCCACCAGCAGCCGATCCATCTGATCCATCATCTCGTCGGTGGAGGTCAGCAGCGGCGCCACAATCGTGGTTGTGCCATAGATCACGGTGAGTTGGCGGGCCACCACTTCGGTTTGCGTGAAAGCGTAGAGCGGAACGGCGGGGCGATAGCGCGAAACCATGCGCGCGCTGGCGCCTGTCGATGTAAACACCACGATCGCCGCGGCATTCATCAACCGCGCCGCGCGGAAAGCGGCGTCGGCTACGATCTCCTGCGTGGTATTGCGCGGGTTCTTCGCGGCCTCGGCCATTCGCAGCGCGCTGACTGTGCCCTCGGCTTCTTTGGCCACGCGCGCCATCACCTTCACCGCTTCCACAGGGAACTTACCGGCCGACGTTTCGGCCGACAGCATTACCGCATCGGTGCCGTCATAAATCGCATTGGCGATGTCGCTCACTTCGGCGCGTGTCGGCACGGGGTGCTCGATCATCGACTCCAACATCTGCGTCGCCGTAATGACAAACTTGCCGCAGGCGCGTGACCGCTCGATAATCGACTTCTGAATGAAGGGAACTTTCTCGAGCGCGATCTCGACGCCCAGGTCGCCACGCGCCACCATCACGCCGTCGGTCTCCTCAAGAATCTCGTCGAAGTTAGTCCAGCCTTCCGGCTTTTCGATCTTGGCGATCATCGGGATCGACGAATCGTGCTCCTCCAGGAAGTGACGGAGCCGCAGCATGTCGTCGCGGCGCCGCACGAAAGAAAGCGCCACCATGTCGATGCCGGCTTCGAGCCCGAACATCAGATCGGCTTTGTCTTTTTTGGTGAGGGCGGGCGAGGACACAGCAACGCCGGGAAGATTAATGCCCTTGCGATCCGAAATCGGGCCGCCTGAGACTACGGTACACTCGACCGTTTTGCCATCCGAACGCACCGCGCGCAGTTCGATGGCTCCGTCGGCGAGCAGCACGCGATTACCGGGCTTGACGTCTTGCGCAAAACCCGTGTAGGAGGTGCTGGCCAACTGAGCCGTGCCCAGGCATTCTTCGGTAGTGATGGAAAACGTGGCTCCATTCTCAAGCAGGGCGTGGCCGCCTTCAAATTTGCCGAGCCGGATCTTAGGCCCTTGCAGGTCCATAAGAATGCCGATGGTTACCCCGGCTTCCTTGGCTAGCGCCCGGACGGTCTGGATACGCGCCCCATGTTCGGCCTGCGTGCCGTGCGACGAATTCACCCGGAAAACGTTGACACCAGCCGCGATCAGCTTGCGAATCACTTCCGGCGAATCGCTGGTGGGCCCGAGCGTGGCGACAATTTTGGTGTTACGAATTGAGTCTGACAATCGATGGTCCTCCAATGGCAAATACAAGGGCCGGACTGGGGCCACAGTCTATTATCGACGGATTCGGCGAATCTATAAGTGTAGCGTGGGATCAAAAAACATTTCTACAGGGAAGTGATTTGAGATGCGGCGTGCAACGCCATTGCGTGCAATCGGTTGCGTTATTCCTCTTGACGTTGTTGGTATCAGTTGTTGGTATCAAATGACATTGTCACCAAAGCGCAGCGTGTTCGCAAATCTGGAGAAATCCACGGAACCGATTTCCAGGCGTAGAATCAGCGCTGGTACGATTGAATTAGAATCTCCTATGGAAAAGAGCGTTTTCGCCCAAGCCCGCGACTTGCCACCTGCAAAGCGGCACGCAGCCGAGATCCTGCTTGGTGGGGCGCTTGGCGAAGATGAACTCGTTTTGATCCGATCTTCCAAAGGCCGCATCTTGAAGCCAGGGCTGACAGGCGACGCTCTTGCGGAGGCCTATCACCAGTTGTCCGATTGGACCGCTGAGATGGCGAAAAGGGCCGAGGGCATCCCGGAGAGTGAGATCGACGCGGCTATCGATGAAGCCGTTGACTTTGTCCGGCACAAGCGCGGATGAGGATTGCGGTCGATACTGCCATCCTGATTCGAGGGCACGCCGGAGCCTCCGGGCCAGCAAGAGACCTTCTACGGGCTCTCCCGGATTCCGAGTCGCGGCTTGTGCTGTCGCCCTACATACTTGGTGAGCTTGACCGGGTACTTCGGTATCCGAGGATTCAAGCGCTCTACCACCTAACGGATGGCGAAATCTGGCGGTACCTTCGAATGCTTGAATCAATCAGCGACATCGTGGACCCGGCAGAGGGACCTCCCGTCGTTCTCAAAGACCCAAATGACGACCCTGTTGTATACACGGCGTTGTCCGGGCAAGCGGACATCTTATGCACGGTAGACAAACATTTCTACGAGCTAAACGTTCTGTCCTTCTGCGCGCGAAACGGCATCCGGCTCATGGGCGATGTTGAGCTACTTCACTTTCTGCGCAAGCTGATTCCTGGCGTTTGATTCTCTTAGACCCATAGACAGCGTGAATCCGTGCAGTTGCCAAACAGGATGTGCGGACTCGCTTGCCGCGGCGCCCCGCCACGCACGGGGCTTCCGAGAACGCCATTTGACCTAAGCCCTGGCGCGGCGGAAGGTCCGCGTGTTGGGTAAAGACCGGCGGCCACAGGAAGCGCGAGTAGTCTTGGGTCGGGAGAGGTTTCCCCTCACTCGTTTGCGAGATGATTCCCGCTCAGCAGCGGATGGAAATTGTGCGGATCGCTGGGAATGTCAGGTCTAGGCCTTTGTTTGTCTAAGCGCCTGCAATCCAATGACGCAAGGGCAGGCCTGCACGAGGTATAGGGACAAAGTAGTATTGCCCTGGATTGAGAGAGAGCCGTTTCCGCTGCACGAGATCTGACGACGGCTCCCCCCTTCGAGCACCGAAATCGCGGATTGCAAAGCATAAGACTTGGCGATTGATCGATACCTTCGTTTGAAAACCGATCCACAAGGAAGCCCAGCTTAGCGCGAATGATGTGGCGGCCCGGGCGGGTTGGAAACCGGAGGATTGATAACCAACCGGGCGACCTTTACCGCCGTCGATGAAGCTGAAGCTCGGCGGCAATGATTTTTGCGGATCCGCGGCGGAAGCGTCTCCGCGCGAAACCTTCCGAAGACTGAAAGCGGCCCCCGCGCCGGCTTCTGTTACACTAAGGTTTCCAGAGAACATTCCCCTCCCCCGGGTGTCCGTCGTGTCCCTATTCGTTTGGGTGATCCGTCAGCAACAGCAGGCAACATGAAATTTGGGGTCGTCGTCTTTCCTGGCAGCAATTGCGACCACGATGCGTGGTACGCGATCTCGCATAATCTGGGCCAAAAGGCCGAATTCATCTGGCATGATTCGCCGTCGCTTGGCGATGTCGATTGTGTCATCCTTCCCGGCGGATTCTCCTACGGAGACTACCTGCGCTGCGGAGCGATCGCCAAGTTCTCGCCTGTGATGCAAGCCGTGAAGAAATTCGCGGCCGCCGGCGGTCCGGTCGCAGGCTTCTGCAACGGCTTCCAGATTCTCACCGAGTGCGGCCTTTTGCCCGGAGCGCTGGTGCGGAACAAGAATCTCAAGTTCATCTGCAAGGAAGTTCGGATCATTACGGCCACCACAAACTCGCCGTTCACCGCCGGACTCGCCAAAGGCCAGGAACTCCGCGTGCCCATCGCGCACGGTGAGGGCCTGTACTACGCCGACGACCGGACGCTGGACCAACTCGAAGCCGAAGACCGCATCGCGTTTCGCTACGCCGAGAATCCGAACGGCTCGCTGCGCGACATCGCCGGCGTGTTGAACGAAGGGCGCAACGTGCTAGGCATGATGCCGCATCCGGAACGCGCCGCAGACCCGCTAATGGGATCCACCGACGGCTTGGCAATTCTCCACTCACTCGTTTCCTCTTTTTCACCCGCCAATAAATAATGAGCGCCATCACCACCGACATCCTCGCGGCACACAACATCACGGCCAGCGAGTACGATCTCATTTTGAAGATCCTCGGCCGGGAGCCGAACCTGACCGAAGTCGGCATCTTCAGCGTGATGTGGAGCGAGCACTGCTCCTACAAGAGTTCGCGCGTACACCTGCGCAAGCTCCCCACGGAAAGCAAATTGGTCTTGCAAGGGCCGGGTGAGAACGCCGGCATCATCGATATCGGCAACGGCTGGGCGATCGCATTCAAGATCGAGTCGCACAATCACCCCAGTTTCATTGAACCGTTCCAGGGCGCGGCCACGGGCGTCGGCGGCATTCTGCGCGACATCTTCACGATGGGAGCGCGGCCTATCGCTGTGATGGACGCTATCCGTTTCGGCTCACTCGATGACGCGCGCAACCGGCGCATTCTAGAAGGTGTGGTGAGCGGCATCGCGCACTACGGCAATTGTTTCGGCGTCCCGACGGTGGGTGGCGAAACCGTTTTCGAGCCCAGCTACGGCGGCAATCCGCTGGTGAACGTCTTCGCGCTCGGTGTGTTCCGCCATGACGAAGTGTTCTATGGACGCGCCACCGGCATCGGCAACCCGGTGATCTACGTGGGCGCCAAGACGGGCAAGGACGGCATCAAGGGCGCGGCCATGGCGTCGGAAGAGTTCAGCGCGACGTCGGAAGAAAAGCGCCCCAACGTTCAGATGGGCGATCCGTTCATGGAGAAGCTTCTTCTGGAGGCGTGCCTTGAGGCGATGAAAACCGGCGCGATCGTTGGCATTCAGGACATGGGCGCCGCAGGGCTCACCTGCTCCACCTGCGAGATGGGCAGCCGCGCGCACACTGGAATTGAGATCGACCTGAAGTACGTGCCCCGCCGCGAATCCGGCATGACGCCATACGAGACCATGCTTTCCGAATCGCAGGAGCGCATGTTACTGGTGGCCGACAAAGGCCGCGAAGACGAGGTCTACCAGGTCTTCAAAAAATGGGGACTCGACGCCGTGCAGATCGGCACGGTCACCGATGACGGCATGTTACGCGTGAAAGATCACGGCGTGGTGGTCGCCGAAATATCCAATCGCGCATTGGCCGACGAAGCGCCCGTCTACGACCGGCCTCACAACACAAAACCCTATCGGCCTGCGCCGATGGAAGGCCCCGAATTCCAGAGCGCCGGCCTCAATGCCGACCTCGAAAAGCTGGTCACCTCCCCCGACCTATGTTCCAAGCGCTGGATCTGGGAACAGTATGACTACATGGTGCGAACCAACACGCTCGCCGGCCCAGGCTATGACGCCGCGATCATTCGCATCAAAGAGAGCGGCGCCAGCATCGCCATGTCGCTGGATGGCAACGGCCGCTACTGCCTCTTGGACCCGCGCGAAGGCGCGAAACTGATCGTCGCTGAATGCTGCCGCAATGTGTCGACGGTGGGCGCGCTGCCGGTGGCCGCGACCAACAATCTCAACTTCGGCAATCCCGAAAAGCCCGCGATCATGGCGCAGATTGTCGAAGCGATCGAAGGCATCCGCGAAGCGTGCCTGTTCTTTGAAACGCCGATCACCGGCGGCAACGTTAGCCTCTATAACGAAACGTTGGGTGAGCCGATCTTCCCGACACCGGTCATGGGCATCGTTGGCCTGCTCGAGACCGCCGCGCCCAAGCCGGTGACATTCACAGGGGAAGGGCTCGCGGTGATGTTGATTGGGGGACTTGGCGAGTGCGACCTGACCCATTTCGGCGGCACGCAGTACGCCAAGCAGGTGCTCGATCAGCTCTGGGGATTGCCGCCGTCGCTTAATATGGCGTTTGAAAAGAAGGTGCAATCGGTCATACGTGAGCTCGTTACGGCGGAAGGTGGCCTGATCGAATCGGCACACGATCTGGGCGAAGGCGGCTTGGCCGTTGCGTTGGCCGAAGCCTGCTACGGCGGAACCGGCGCCACGATCGCGCTGGCCGCTCTCGATCAGCGCCCTGAGTTCACGCTGTTCCATGAAGGCCCTTCGCGCATTCTGATCTCCACGGCTTATCCCGCCGCTGTTGCCGCTGTAGCCGCTAATCATGATGTTCCGGCCGTTGCCATCGGTATGACTGGCGGCGCGCGGCTCAAGATCAATTCGTGGATCGACGCCGATATCGCGGGGCTGCGCGCGTCGTGGGAAAATGCTCTACCGTCGAAACTGGGAACCCGATAAGGATAACGATGTTCGACAAATTCCATGAAGAATGCGGCGTCGTGGCCATCTACGGCCACCCGGAAGCGGCTCGGCTGGCGAACCTCGGTTTGCACGCCTTACAACATCGCGGCCAGGAAAGCTGCGGCATGGCCGTGTCGAACGGCAAGACCATCGAATGCCGCAAAGCCATGGGGCACGTGGCCGAAGTCTTCAAGCCGGAACTGATCGCCAAGATCCAGGGCGAACTCGCCATTGGCCACACCCGTTACTCGACGTCGGGCGATACGGCGCTGCTCAACGCGCAACCTTTCGCCGTGAACTGCATCAAGGGTGAGATCGCGGTCGCCCACAACGGCAACCTTACTAACGCAACTGAGCTCCGCAAGATGCTTGAGATGGAAGGCGCGATCTTCCAGGCCACCAGCGACACCGAAGTTATTCTGCACTTGATGGCGCACTCCACCGAGAAGTCGCTGAAGGAGTCGCTCCGCGACGCGCTGCTGCAGATCGAAGGCGCTTATTCGCTGGTAGTGCTCTCGCGCGATTCGATCATTGTGGCGCGCGATCCCTACGGTTTCCGCCCGCTGGCCATGGGGCAATTGGAACTCCCCGGCGGTCGCGTGGGCTACGCTTTCGCTTCGGAAACCTGCGCCTTCGACCTGATCAACGCCGTTTATCTAGGCGACGTCGAACCCGGCGAGATGATCGTGATCGATTCAAACGGAATCTCGCGGGAGCGTTTCAAACAACATCGCGCCAGCGCGCATTGCGTCTTTGAGCACGTCTATTTTTCACGGCCAGACTCGATCGTGTTCGGCCGGAGCGTCCAGCAATCGCGAGAGAACATGGGACGCTTGCTCGCGCAATCCTGCCCGGCCCCCACGGCCGATCTGGTGGTGCCGGTCCCGGACTCGGGCGTGGCCGCCGCGCTTGGATTCGCCGAGGAAGCGGGTCTGCCCTACCGCCAGGCTCTGATCCGCCACCACTTCATCGGCCGCACGTTTATTGAGCCATCGCAGGCTATTCGCGATTTCGGCGTGAAGCTGAAGCTAAACCCGGTCAAGTATCTCCTCAAAGGGCGAAGCGTTGTACTGGTGGACGATTCGATTGTCCGCGGCACCACTTCGCGCAAGATCGTCCGCATGGTCCGCAGCGCGGGCGCGCGCGAGGTACACCTGCGCATCTCCTGCCCGCCCACGATTTCCCCTTGTTTTTACGGCGTCGATACACCCACGAAGAAGGAACTGATCGCGGCCAACAGCACCGTGGATGAGATCTGCCGTTTCATCGAAGCCGATTCACTCGGCTATCTCCCATTACCGTTGCTCCGCAAGGCCGTTGACGATGACACGCGGATGGATTATTGTTATGCCTGTTATACTGGCGACTATCCAACCGACATCGTGAATGTCGAAGAGTTACTCGCTTCGGCTTACAAGCCGCCGCGATAACAGACTAAAGGGGGACCGATCCATTGCTGCTGACTCGCTGGATGATTGCAGGGCTTCTAGCATTGGTTGCCGTTCTTGGCCTTTCCACCTATGAGTTGATCGGGCTAGTGAGTGATTCCTGGGCTGAGGGCGATCCTACCGTTACAGCCCTGCGAAAGGCGCACAAGCACCTCAGCGGCCGTGTGGACCTGATCCCATTGGGAACCGCCCCTGGCGAAGGTCAACAGGTCGTCGATGGTCTCCGTGATTTCTGCGTGGTTTATAAATACGAGTCGGCCGCTCTCGCGCAGGCGGGTGAGCGGTTCCCTGGGATTCGCCCTCGCCTCGCTCGCGCCACCAGCATCCTCGCTAACAGTTGCCAGTCCCCAGCCACCCTATTTGCGGCTGCATCGGCGGACCCGGCGCGCACCAGTCTTGATTTTCGCGCCACTAACAGGCAAGCGATAGTGGAGATCCAAACCGCACTTTCGGAGTCCAGCGGTTTCGCCTCAGAAAAGATACCAGCTAACACGTGGTCCCGAGCACTGGAACTGCTCGCACTAATCACGTTATCTGGCTGCGCCCTGGTTTATCTGACCCGAAAAAAACGGGACCGCGTGCGGCCTGCTGCCGCTCCAGTGGTTGATGGTCCGGCCCTGGCAAGCCAATGGATGCGAACCGCAATGGAGACGTCGTCCGAGGGGATTCTCATCGTGGAGCCAGAGGGTATCATCCGGTCGGCCAACGCCGCGGCTGAAAAGATTCTCGGCTTTGAAAGAGGCGGGCTCGCAGGCATGGAAGCCTCGAGAATTACTCCAAACCTGACGACGTCGACCGACTCCTATGGAGTCCTCGAACAGGTCACGGTCAAAAACGAAGAAGGCGTCGAAAATCTTTGCCAGGTGTCATGGTTCCGCAGGAAGGGCGCCGAAAACGCTCCCACCGTTGTTTTCGTGCAGAGTGCGCCATCGGCCGGCACGGCGGCGGCGCCGGCAGTTCCGAAGCGCCGGTCGGCCCACGCCTCGCCTCCAAGCCCCATTGATTTGGATGCCGATTCGCTCGGACGTTTGGAGGACGAGATCCTATTAGTCGCCGGTTTCGGGGAAATGGCGTTGGCCGGTTTGCCGCTCGATTCGCCCGCGCGCGTGGATCTGGAACAGTTAACGCGCGCCGCCGCCCGTGCGGTCTTCCTATGCCGCGAAGCCTCTCCCGCCGGAATGAGCAGCCCGTCTCAGCCATTGGGATTGAATGCGTTTATTGCCGCCTTCGAACGCAGACTGCTGGCGGTGCTTGAACCGGGCATCGATCTTATGGTCCGCACCGATGCCGCGGCCGGCAGCGTCGCAGTCGACCCTGCCCTGCTGGAGCAAGCTCTGCTCAGCTTAACCCTGCGCGCCATGGCCTTGGTGCCCGAGGCAAAGCTCATCCGGCTGGCGACTGCGCCCGGCCGTATCGAAGCCGCCGTTCAGACGCGAGGCGTGTCCAGCCCCGGCTGGCGGCGTGTCCTCGGAGACCAGAACCTGCCCCGCGCCGCCGCCTGGCTCGCCGTGCAAGGCGCCACGCTTGAGCAGGATATCGCCGACAACGACGGCGGCTTTCGCTTCCGGATCCACCTGTCGTCCATCGCGGAGCAGGATCGCCGGCCGGAACCAACCGCTCCCGAATCCGCCGCCGATGTAGCGTAGCGCCCCTGGCCGCTGTTACCCTGAGATTTCCCCAGGACTGCATGCCTACCATCGCGCCCGCTGCTATTGCCTCCTCCGCCCGTGACGTCAAATACTCGCGCATCCGTGAGCTGGCGGAAATCGCCATGGGTATGGATGGCGTGTTGCGGCTCTACTTTGGCGAGTCCAACCTGCCCACTCCGCAGTTCATCAAGGACGCGGCTTCGGCGGCCATGAACAGCGGCTTCACGTTCTACACAGAGAACGCGGGGCTCCCCTCGCTGCGCCGCGCACTCGCCGATTATTATGAGGCTAAGCACGGAGTCGTGCGCGATCCGGCCACCGAGATTGTCGTCACCGCAAGCGGCGTGCAGGCGCTCAATGTCGCAATTCGCTGTGTGCTTAATCCAGGCGACGAGGCCATCGTGTTGACGCCCGCCTGGCCCAACGGCTCAGCCATCGTGCAGATGTGCAACGCGCACGTTCGCCAAGTGGCGCAGCCGTTGATCGGCAATCGCTTCGGGATCGATTTCGCCGCGCTCGAAGCAGCGGTCACACCTCGCACACGGCTGCTTGTCTACACGTCCCCATCAAACCCGCTTGGCTGGACCGCCACCGTCGACGAGCAACGCGCTTTGCTGGAGTTCGCACGCCGACACGGTCTCTGGCTCCTGGCCGACGAAGTCTACGAACGTCTCTACTATGGCGCAGTGGACGGGGATGTCGTACCGACAATTCTGAAACTCTCGACGCCCGATGACGCTGTAATCGCCGTGCAGTCTTTTTCGAAAAGTTACTGCATGACCGGATGGCGTCTCGGCTGGATCGTCACCCGGCGCGACCTTGCCGCGCGCGCCGCGCAACTCAACGAGTTCATCATTTCCCACGCGCCCAGCTTCACGCAAAAGGCAGCCGAAACGGCGCTGGCAGATGGCGAGCCCTTCATCAGAGATCTAGTGGGACGGCTCCGCGCCAATCGCGACTTCTGCGTCCAAGCCTTGCGCTCCATGCCGGGCCTCACGGTGCCCGAGCCCGAAGGCGCGTTCTATTTGTTTCCGCGCGTCGATGGGCTCACGGATTCATTCGAGTTTTGCAGGCGATTATTGATGGAGACGAAAGTTGGACTCGCGCCGGGCGTAGCGTTCGGCGAAGGCGGGGAAGGGTCGATCCGGCTCTGCTATGCTGCTGAGCGAAGCATCCTCGAACCGGCCATGGAGCGACTGGCAACGTTCCTGTCAACGACAGGATTTTCCCGGTCCTCAACCACCCGTGAAACGGCTTAACACGAACCAGCCGGCCGCGATGATCAATATCCAAACGACTTCCATAATGCGGTTTGCCCTTTCATACAGTATAGATGCCAAATCGGGAGGCAGGTGACCAGGAATGACTAACGAAATCGGTTTTGAGCTGGCGGCGTCGAGCATTCGCTTCGGCGCAGGGATCACGCGGGAGGTGGGCATGGACCTCGCCGACTGGAAGTGCAGCCGCGCGCTAGTGATTACGGACCCGTGGATGCGGCGGATGAAACCGGTCGCGACCGTGCTCGAATCGCTCGAAGCCAACGGCATCGCCTATACGGTCTTTGACAGCGTGCGCGTCGAGCCCACCGACGAGTCTTTCCGGCAGGCGATCGCGTTTGCCAACGGAGTGGAATTCGATTCGATCGTCGCCGTGGGTGGCGGTTCGGTGATCGATACGGCGAAGGCCGTCAACCTGTACACGTGTTATCCGCCGGCCGATTTCCTTGACTACGTTAACCCACCCATCGGCCAGGGCCTGCCGGTGCCTGGGCCATTGAAGCCGATGATCGCGATTCCCACGACAGCGGGTACGGGTAGCGAGACCACGGGCGTCGCGATCTTCGACATGATTCGCATGCATGCGAAAACCGGCATTGCGAGCCGCCGCTTGAAACCCACGCTCGGCATTCTCGATCCCGATCACACCTTGACGTTGCCGAAGCAGGTGGCGGCGGCCTGCGGGCTGGACGTCTTGTGCCATGCGATCGAGAGCTTCACTGCGTTGCCATACCGCGACCGCCCGCTTCCCTCGCGCCCCAGCCTGCGCCCCGCGTATCAGGGCTCGAATCCAATCAGCGACGTTTGGTCTTTGCAGGCGTTGGCGATGACGGCGGAATTCCTGCCGCGTGTGTTCCGCGATCCGGGTGATGAGGAGGCGCGCGGGCAGATGCTTCTGGCGGCGTCCTATGCCGGCGTAGGCTTCGGGAACGCCGGATGCCATCTGCCGCATGGCATGTCGTATCCGGTTTCCGGCAACGTGAAAGGTTACCGGATGAAGGGTTATGAGAATGTGGATCACGCGATGGTGCCACATGGCGTCTCCGTGATTCTCAATGCGCCGGCGGTGTTCCGCTTCACCGCGCAAGCTTCGCCCGAGCGGCATCTGCGCGCCGCACAGGTGTTGGGCGTGGATATCAGCGGAGCGCGGGCGGACGATGCGGGGCGAATTCTGGCTGATCGGCTGATCGAGATTATGCGGGTGCTGGAAATTCCCTCGGGACTCCGCGCCGTGGGTTACGAACGCGGCGATATTCCAAAGTTGGTGGAAGGCACGCTGCCGCAGCATCGCGTAACAAAACTTTCCCCCCGGCCCGCCAACGCCGACGACTTAGCCGCAATGTTCGAGGAGTCACTGTGAGCTTCTTTAACAGCCACGAAGAAATCTGGAAACAACTGGCCGAAGAGCTGAAAGGCCAATTTGTCGACGGCGGCTGGTTCAAGCACGACAAGGTCGAGGCGCAATGGAATACCTGGACCGTCACGATGGATAAATACGTGATCTCGACAGGTAAGGTGACCCGGGTATTTACTCGCATTCGTGCGCCTTACATAAATGCCGATGGCTTCCGGTTTCGCTTTTACCGCAAAGGTATCTTCACGGGCATCGGCAAGACGCTTGGGCTGGTGCAAGATATCGAGATCGGCGAGGCAGCCTTTGACGAGCAGTTTGTCATTCAGGGCAACATGGAGGACCGGATTCGCGACATGCTGCGCCGCCCCGAACTGCGTAAGTTGATCGAAGTGCAACCGGACATTTGTTTCGAGGTGAAGGACGACGAAGGCTGGTTCGGCGCCAAGTTCCCCGAGGGCGTCGACGAACTGCATTTCCTGGCGGACGGGGTTATCAAGGATTTGGAGCAGTTACGGGGCTTGTACAAGTTATTCGCCGAGATACTGGATTACTTGTGTTCGACGGGTTCGGCTTATGCGCGCGAGCCGGGCGTAAAGTTGTAAGTGAAGGTGAGCGGCCCGCATAGTGATTCCGCCAGTCGATAGTCTCCCAAGCAACCGAAAAAAGCGGTCCCTGGGTGCTAGGGGTGCCCGCTCCTTCGGGAAACCGTGAATTGGGCCTTGAACGCCATGCGCAATTTGCGTACACTGGTTCCTGTGTTGGTGGCTCCGATGACGGCTGTCGAGATCGAACGGTTTCTAAAGGATTCGTCCGAATTGATGACGGAGGCGGACCGAATCCGCTTGGTGATAGCGGTAGCCTCCAATCCACTTGTCGGCGATTTGATTCCCGGCACCGGTGGCGTTAGGAAACTGAGATGGCCTTTGCCTGGACGCGGGAAGCGAGGAGGCGCTCGAGTGATTTACTACTTCCATAGTGACCGCTTACCTGTGTTTCTCCTGGCAGCTTATGGAAAAAACGAGAAGGCCAACTTGACCATGGCGGAGCGGAACGCTATGGCCAAGCTAATTCCGCGCTTGGTCGAAGGATATCTGCGCCCGTTGAAGAGGAAGGTATGAAAGAGACACCCAAGAGAGCACCTGGAGCTTCGAAGACGCGGCCCAGCGTGGGACAGCGGATCATTGAGGGACTGGAACAGGCGATCGCCTGGACCCACGGCGAAAACGACCGCGTACGCGTCACCGTGGCCCATGTCCCAGACGTCGATGTTCGCAAGGTGCGCCGAAAGATGGGCTTGAGCCAGGTGCAGTTTGCTGCAAAGTTCGGACTTCCGCCTGCCACTCTCCGTAACTGGGAACAAGGCCGTGCTCGGCCGGACGCACCTACGCGAGTCTTATTGGCAGTAATCGCTACGCACCCAGAGACGGTGGAAGAAGTGCTGCGGCAGGCAAGTTGAACGCAGAGGAGTTCTCTGCGGCTGCACCGGATTTCGTCACGACCGGACAGCAAGTTCGTCTATCTTCACATTGAGGGCTCAATCTTTAGCCGAACGTTCGGCCAGCTCGAAAACTGCTTTCGCTGTAAAAAAATTCGAGAGAGCTTTACGTTTTTCATCGCTAGAAAGCCTCTCTTGGGCCTTCAATGCATGGTATTCAGCGAGATCGTAGTATTGAGGATCCACAGGAAGCCTTTGATCCTTCGCGGTCGCGCGCCTGTCCCTGATCTGATTGAGAAATTCAACTATCAGCATGTCTTATACTATTTCGCAAATGCGAGTACTTTGTCAATAGTGAGTGCGGGTACTACGACCTCGATCTCACCGGTTTGTTTCCACAACCGCAGTCCAAACCACGCTCGGCAACCCTCCCTGGCCTTCCAGTCGAGCTAAGGTGCCCATTGCAATGCGCTCGTCCCAATTCTGATACATTAGAAGCCGTGCGGCCAATCGTTTTCCACGCGAAAGCTCGGGATGCTATTCGTGCGTTCCCGAAAGAGATTCGCGACCGGCTTGGCAAGGTCCTTTTCCTGCTGCAGATTGGAGGTCAACCGGCAATGCCGCTCTCACGGCCAATGCCCTCCGTCGCGCCCGGTGTTTCTGAACTCAGACTACACGGCGAAGATGGCCAGTATCGCGCCTTTTACTTCACGGCGAGCGCCAAAGGAATTTTAGTGGCGCATGCTTTTGTCAAAAAGACTGAGCGGACTCCAGCGTCCGAGATCAAACTGGCCAGAAAGCGACTTAAGGAGATGCAAGATGAAGAGTAAGACTGTCACGGCGAAGACCCCGGAAGCCCTAGCCAGGGTGTTGGGACTCGGTGAAGCGGAGTCCAGAGAGTGGCAGCTACAGTACGCGTTGCTGAAACGTTTGCAGCGCATAGTTCACGATGAAGGCCTGACACACGCCGAAGTCGCTATGCGAGCCGGCTCGTCACGAACGCGCGTGACAGCTATCCTGAATGGCAACCTCGACAACGTGTCGACAGACTTGTTGATTCGTTTATTGGGCGGTCTTGGCTACCGGGTCAAGGTCATCGTGTCGCGCATCGACGCAGCTGCCTGATACCGAATCGGATTTGACTGAGGCCAGCCTTTGACTGAAGCACTTTCGCAAATGATCGACGCGCTCGGACTCGAGGCCGCCGCGATCCGCAAGAAGGGAAGCGGGACTCGGGTTGAACTGCGCGGTGGCGAGCGAATAGCACAGGCCGACGGTTCGTGGCTCTACAGGTTCGTGGTTTCGGAGGATCTCAACTTGCGGGACGACACTCCTATCCGCGTAACCGTCGGCCAAGAAGACATTCCTGGCACGCTGGTTTCCTTTCGTGATGGTGTGTTGATCGTTGCGCTTGAGAAGGACTTGGGGCCAAAGATCGCCGCCGCACGGCTGGTCGCGAACGATTCGTTTCTGATCGAGCGCCTGCAAGAAAAACTTCAGAAGGTCAACGATGGGGAAATCCAGTTCAACCGTCAAGCCGCTGACCGTGTGTTGGGCCTGGCTGATCTGCGAACCGCCGATGCAGAGCCACACCCGCAAGTTACTGGGGACGGCACACTGAATGCCGAACAGATCAGCGCCGTGCGCCGTTCGCTCGGGAGCGACACGACTTTCGTTTGGGGGCCGCCTGGAACCGGGAAGACAACGGCATTAGCCCGAATCATCGAGGCGCACTACCGCGCCGGCCGCTCAGTGCTGCTCGTATCGAATACCAATATTGCCGTCGATACCGCTCTTGAGCGTGTTGCCGAACGGCTGAAGGGGGAACCCGATTTTCATCAAGGTCTGGTACTCCGCCAAGGACCGGCGGTTAAGAAAGAACTGCTCAAGAAATTCGAGGAACAAGTCGTTCTGGAAAAGATCGTCGTGCGGCTGAGTGAGTCTCTGCAGCGCGAGAAGGCCAACTTAGCGAGCGAGGCGACATCACTTCAGGCCGAAGAACGCTCTGACGTCGCGATGGTGGAGCAAATCGAACGGCTTGCCGTTACTCGATTAGCCCTCGCGGAACGCGAGAACTCGCGAGACGCAGGAAAGTCCGACATCGCCGCTCGCGAGAAGGAAGCCGAACAGTATCGGGGCAGGGCTACCAAACTTCTCAGTAATCTGGAACGTGCGCGTGCAATGGGTGCCTTGCGGCGCTTCTTCTTGGGGCTCCACCCGGAATTGCTGGCACGTGAAGCCGAGGCGGCCAATCGGCATTCACAAGCAGCCGAGCTGGCAGCCCGGACGCTCGCTTCGGGCCTCCCAACGCTACAATCGGAGATCGGCTCACTGCGTAGCACGATTGACAGGCTCACGGCGGAAATACAAAGATGTCCGCCCGTTCAGCAAATCCAGGCCCGCCTCGAAACACTTCGCGCTCGCGTCGGCCAAATCCGGGCGCGAATCGCCGCGATTGATGATGAAATCGCAGAGATCGAACAGCGGGTAATCGCGCGATGCAAGGTCCTCGCGACCACTGTCTACCGCACCTACCTAGGAAAAAACCCCATCCGCCAATTTGACGTCGTCGTCGTCGATGAGGCCTCAATGCTCATGCCGCCGCTTGTCTATTATGCGGCTGGGCTTGCCACACAATCCGTCACCGTGGCTGGAGATTTTCGGCAGCTTCCACCAATCGTCATGTCTGTGGAACCGCTGGCAACTGAGTGGCTCAAACGCGATGTCTGCGAGATTTCCGGCATCCCGCCGCGCCTGAGATTGCGTCAGCCAATTCCTCAGCTCGTTGCGCTCTCGGTCCAGTATCGGATGCGAGAGCCGATTTGCGCAGTTATCAACAAACTGTTTTATCCTGATCGCCCTCTCAATTCCGACCCGAGCATCGCGGGCCGCCCCCGTGAGCCGTCGTTTCCCTTCGGCTCTGCGTCTCTGTTCTACGTGGACACCTCGCCCTTCCACCCGTGGGCGGCGCATCCCGTAGGCACCTATTCGCGGTATAACCTTTTTCACGCCTTGTTAATCCGGAACGTTCTCTTGCATCTGGGTGAGGCCGGCTTCCTTCGCTCTGAAGGCGGCAACGAAGACGTGGGAGTCGTCTCGCCGTATGCGCGGCAAGCACGCTTGATCTGATCCAGGCCCTCATCGTGGAACGGCTGGGTTCACGCGCCGCAGGCATGGCCGCCACCGTGCATCGCTTCCAAGGCAATGAGAAGCGTGCGATGGTGGTCGACCTGACGGACTCGATCGGGGTTCGGCTCGGCCAATTCCTGCAGGCGACCCGTCCCGAAGAGGACGGAGCCCGTTTGCTCAACGTGGCCCTAAGCCGCGCGAAAGATCACGTTGTGCTGGTTGGCAACTTCGACTATCTGCGCGCGAAGGCACCGCGCAATGGTTTCGTCCAGAAGATCGTGGATCATTTCAAGGAGCACGGAGAGGCACTTGACCTTGACAAGCTGCTGCCACTGTCCGAGCGCGATTGGGTGGACGGTCTCCACCGCATCTTACCGACGACCTTTGACTTTCCTGAAGGGGCCGCCGGCGCTTTCACTGAGGGGACCTTCTATCCTGCTTTCCTGCAGGATTTACGCCGTGCCGAGCGGTCCGTCGTCATCCTCTCGCCTTTTGCGACAGATCGGGGCACTGGGCGTTGGGTCGATGATTTGCGAGGAACGCTGGCGCGCGGGGCTCGCGTCCGCATCTTAACCCGTCCGCCCGAAGAGCCGGGCGGCGGCACAACAGACGAGGTAACCGGACTCGTCGGGGTGCTGCGGGGGCTCGGTGTCACTGTGGACCTCCGAACTCGGATGCACGAAAAAATTGCGATTCTCGACGGACACATTCTCTGGCACGGCTCGTTGAATATCCTCTCGCATCGCGACACGCACGAAAGCATGCTGCGCATCGATAGTGCGGCGGCCTGTGAGGAACTCAGTCGCTTTTTGAGCACGCCGAAAGGACCGCGCGACACCGGGCTCTCTTTCGATGCCCCGGAAAACCCTCAATGTCCCAAGTGCAGCGGCGCAACGGTCTGGAACGCCGGACGCTTTGGCATTTGGTTTCAGTGCGAAAGTCCAGACTGCGACGGAAAGCTCGACCCGCGCCTACGCAGTACCGCACCCAACCGCGCGGGTGCTCGGAGTCGCAAGCGCAGCAGTGGTGCGATAGTGAATGCCCAATCGGGTCGACTGTGTCCAGAGCCGGGGTGTAAAGGCCTACTGGTCGAACGCGCTGGCCGCTTTGGGCTATTTCTTGGCTGCACAAATTACCCCGTTTGCCGGTGCACCGAAAATTTAGCCTGAGAATATCCCGGCTAATTAATCTCGCGATCCGTGTTGGCTGAAGGTAACCGTGGGTAGCTTTCCCGCCCCAACCTCACCCCACATACAAACCCATCCGCTCCCGCGCCACCCGCACCGTCCCCGCCGCCCAAGGCCGCACCCGCGCCGCGCCCTCATTCAAAATCCCCGCCAGATACCCTGGGTCCGCCGTGATCTCGCGATACCGCTGCTGAAAAGGCTCCAGGTGCGAGACCACCATCTCCGCCACCTGCTTCTTAAAATCGCCGTACCGCATCCCGGCAAAGTGCTGCTTCACCTGGTCCTCCGGCCACTCGCTGAACGCCTGGAAAATCCCGAGCAAATTCCCCACGCCGTCGCCCGGCGCCTCCACATTCACGCCCGGTTGCGCATCCGTCACCGCCCGCATGATCTTCTTCCGAATCGCATCGGGCGG